>NZ_CP112866.1:5085000-5385000 GCF_026410085.1 Pseudomonas quebecensis | reverse complement strand
AGGAAAAACGCGTGCACTTCACCCAGACGGTGGAAGTGGCGTCGGCCGAAGCCCAGCGTGAATGCGTCGCGGCCGGCCTGGGCATCGCCCTGTTGACGCGCCACGCCTTGAACCTGGAACTGGCCACCGGCGGGCTCAAGGAGCTGCCGGTGGAAGAACTGCCGCTGTTGCGCAGCTGGTGCCTGGTGCAGGCCAAGGCCAAGCGCCTGTCACCGGTGGCCCATGCGTTTCTGGGCTTTATCCGCAGCGAACGACAGCAGATCAGCGCCCTGGCTGAGCGCTTCGCTGGGCGGCCGCGGGTGCCTGCCAATGAAGCTCCGGATAGTCACTGATGCTCTGGAGCAACTGGCGCTCCTCACAACGGTCTTCGATTGCGCGACGGAACGCCATGCGGCGCTGGTCTTCCTGCTGACGACGGGTCTTTACGGCGCTGTTGCTGTCTTCGTAGGGACGTGCCATTTGGAGTCTCCCAATGCAAGTGCGGGGAGCTCAGAATGGGCGCGAGGGATGACGGGGCGATGACAGCCTGATGAAGATTCTGGACATACAGGAGCATCCCAATGTGGGAGGAAGCTTGCCCCTCCCACACTGGGATGTATGTACAGTGTTCAGTCGTCGAGGGCTTTGACGGACTTGGGTGACAGACGCAGGCTGCGCAAGCTGCGCTTCACGCTCTTGAGGTGATTGACCAGGCTCGGGCCACGGGCCATGGCTACGCCCATCGCCAGCACATCGATCACCACCAGATGGGCGATCCGCGAGGTCAACGGGGTGTAGATCTCGGTGTCTTCGTGCACGTCGATAGCCAGGTTGACCGTGGACAACTCCGCCAATGGCGTCTGGCTCGGGCACAGGGTGATCAACGACGCGCCACTTTCACGCACCAGGTTGGCGGTGATCAGCAAGTCCTTGGAGCGGCCCGACTGGGAAATGCAGATCGCCACGTCGGTTGGCTTCAAGGTCACGGCCGACATCGCTTGCATATGCGGATCGCTGTAGGCCGCCGCCGTGAGCAGCAGACGGAAGAATTTGTGCTGGGCATCGGCCGCTACCGCACCGGAGGCGCCGAAGCCGTAGAATTCCACACGCTGAGCCTGGGACATGGCTGTCACGGCTTTCTGCAGTTCCACCGGATCAAGCTTTTCGCGCACTTCCATCAGGGTGTGCAAGGTGGTGTCGAAAATTTTGAGGCTGTAGTCGGCGACGGAATCGTCTTCGTGGATCGCGAACTGGCCAAAACTGGCGCCGGCGGCCAGGCTCTGGGCCAGCTTGAGTTTCAGATCCTGGAACCCGGAGCAACCGATGGCACGGCAAAAACGCACGATGGTCGGCTCGCTGATGCCCACGCTGTGGGCCAGGTCGGCCATGGAACTGTGCATCACGGCCGCAGGGTCAAGCAGCACGTGATCGGCAACCTTGAGTTCCGATTTGCGTAACAGGTGGCGCGACTGGGCGATATGTTGCAACAGGTTCAAAGGGCAGGACTCTTGTTATTGGCAGGGCCAGGGGATGTAGCAAGCTTGTAGTTATACTACAAGAATTGCCGTTTTGCCCGTCCAACGCATCACTAAATCGCCCTGCTGCCCTGTGATTCAAAGGGCACACACTTTGTAGCCACACGGGCGCGGTCGGCGTCGCTAAGATAAATCCGCATTTCCCCGCAACAAATCCGCGAGCCCGTCGGCTGGCATCGGCCGGCTGATCAGGTAGCCCTGCACCTCGTCACATTGCTCGGCGCGCAGAAAATCCAGCTGTTGTTGATCTTCCACACCTTCGGCCACCACCTTGAGCGCCAACCCGTGCGCCATGGCGATGATCGCTCGGGTAATGGCCGCGTCTTCACGACCTTGGCCCAGCCCGCGAATGAATGTTTGATCGATCTTCACGTAATCCACCGGGATACGCTTGAGATAACTGAGGGACGAATACCCGGTGCCGAAATCGTCGATCGCCAGCTTCACCCCCAGGTCTCGCAGTTGCTGGAAGGTCGCGATGATCGGTTCGACGCTGTCGAGCAGTTGGCTTTCGGTCAGTTCCAGCTCCAGGTATTGCGGGTCCAGGCCGGTCTCCTCCAAGACCTGACGCACCAGGCTGACCAGCTTGCCCTGACGCAATTGATGCACCGACAGGTTCACCGACACTCGGATCGGCGCCAGCCCCTGGCGTTGCCATTCGCAGGCCTGCCGGCAGGCTTGGCGCAACACGAACTCGCCCAGCGGCACGATCAGGCCGGTCTCTTCGGCCAGGCCGATAAATTCGCTGGGTGGCACCATGCCCCACTGCGGATGTTCCCAACGGATCAGCGCCTCCGCAGCATTAAGCTTGCCGGTGGCCAGGCATAACTTGGGCTGGTAGAACACGCTGAGCTGGTGTTCGTCGATGGCCTTGCGCAGATGGTTTTCCAGCTGCAGGCGCTCCAGCGTGCTGGCTTGCAGGCTGTCGGTATAGAACTGGAAGTTATTGCCGCCCAGGTGCTTGGCATGCTGCATGGCCATGTTGGATTGACTGACCAGCGCGGAAATTTCCCGCGCATTGTCCGGCAACAGGCTGACACCCATCGACGCACTGACCACCAGTTCATGCCCGTCCACCGTGACCGGCACACGCAGCTTGGCCAGCAATCGCGTGGCCACCCGCGCCAGGCTCGACAAACTGCCGTAGGCATCGAACAACACCGCAAATTCATCCCCGGACAACCGCGCAATGGTGTCGGCTTCGGGCAGTGCATTGATCAAGCGCCGGGCCATCTTCTGCAGCAACTGGTCAGCCACTTCATGCCCCAGGCTGTCATTGAGCAGTTTGAAGCGATCCAGGTTGATGTGCAGCAGCGCCAGGCTGCGGCCCCCCTGGCGCACGCGCTGATGGGCCTCGCGCAGGCGCTCGCGGAACAGCGAACGGTTGGCCAGGCCGGTCAACTCATCGTAATGGGTGAGGTAGCGCATACGCTCTTCGGACTCGCGCCGCGCCGACAGATCAGCGAAGAACCCCACAATGTGGCTGACATTTCCTCGCACGTCACGCACAACGTTCAATTGCAGCCACTGCGGGTAGAGTTCGCCATTCTTGCGCGTTTCAACCAGCTCGCCCTGCCAGGTGCCATGATTGAGCAGCGCCTGGCGGATCATCGGAAAATGACGCCGCGCATCGCGGCTGCTGGGCAACTCCACGACATTACGACCCAGCATGTCGTCGCGCTCGAAACCGGTGACGCGGCTGAAGGCCTGGTTGACCGCAATCAGCTTATAGTCCGGATCGAGAATCACGATGCCTTCGCTGGCAGCCTCGAAGACGGTCGACGCCAGGCGCTGCTGCTCTTCCAGGGCTTTGCCGGCGCTGATATCGCGGCGTGTGCCGAGCATACGGGTCACACGCCCACCGCGCCCGTGTTCAACCGCGCGGCCACGGTCTTCGATCCAGACCCAGTGACCGTCGCCGTGCCGCACCCGGTATTCCACCTGGTAGTCCTCGCTGCGTCCTTTGAGATGCTCCACCAGCGCGCGCTTGAGCAGCGGCAAGTCGTCGGGATGCAGGCGCGGCTTGAGGTGGCTGAGCATAGCGGTGACGCATTCAGGCTCCAGGCCGAACAGCTCTTTGATTTGAGTGTGGTGCACCTCGTCGGTTTGCAGGTTCCAGTCCCACAACCCCAACTCACTGGCCTGCAGCGCCATGGCCAGGCGGGCTTCGCTTTTATTCAGGGCCTGGCTGGCGAGGTCCAGCTCCTGGCTGCGTTGCGCCACGCGATCCTGCAGGCCGACCTGCACATCGCGCAGCTCCTGCTCGACCTGGCGCCGTTGCTCGACTTCACGCACCAGCTCGTGATTCAACTGCTCACTGCGCTGCTGCGCCCGCTGCAGATGCTCGATCAGCGCCTGATTCTGAAAACGGCGCAATAACCCGCGCTGGATCAAGCGATTGACCTGCCACGCCACCAGGCTCAAGGACGCCAGCAGAATCAGGCCCAACACCCCCCAACCTTGTTGCTGCGGCTCGCCATTCCAGAACAGATAGACGATGGAAGGCACCAGGCAGGGCAAGGCAAATGACAGAAATGCGGGAAAACTCACGGCATACGCCACGCTGGCCGACAAGGTGGCCGCGCCGATCAGCCCAAACACCCAGGCCTGTTGCATGAAGCTGTTGACCGGCGCCAGGGCGATGGCGGCAGTCGCCAACGTCAGGCCACTGACCGCCGAACCGAGCATGAACATGCGCCGCCACACCGGCTGGGCCTGGCGGCTGGGCATGGCCGAATCGAACGCCGCCACTTGGATCACGCGCAGTGCCACCAGCGCCAGCAGCCAGACCAGCCAGATGCTGTCGAGCAAATATTGCGCAGGGGTCCACAGCAACCAGGCGCAGACCATCCCGTTGACCAACATCAGCAGAGTCGGCAGCAACGAGCCCTGATACAGCAGACGCGTGCGCTCGACTGCCAGCTCGGTGGCGTACTGTTTGTGGATAACCTGCGCGGGCATCGCCGAAGGGCCGGGCAGATCGGTGCTGAGGGTCATAGGCAGTGTTCTTATAATGGTGAGCCCGAAACGTCGACGGAGCATACACAAGCAAGCGCTGCGGCCAAACTGCTCCACGTCATAAAAACCTCACGGCCGCGCCACGCAAACCTGTGGGCCAGACGGCTTGAGCGAGACACCGCGCGGGCTGCACTGCCTGACTTACCGGTCATCCGCCGCACCCGTGCACGGCGTGCGCCGAACGTTTTGCGTTGACCGCCCGGCATTGGCATTTGCCCCACTCTGCTGGGAGCCATAGAATGCGCCGATGCGCGATGATCTCTCTCTTTTGCTTAATTCCCTCAACGATGCCCAACGCCAGGCCGTAGCCGCCCCCGTTGGCCGTCAGTTGGTCCTGGCCGGTGCTGGCTCCGGTAAAACCCGAGTGCTGGTGCACCGTATCGCCTGGTTGATCCAGGTCGAAAACGCGTCCCCGCATTCCATCCTGTCGGTGACCTTCACCAACAAGGCGGCCGCCGAGATGCGCCACCGCATCGAACAGCTGATGGGTATCAGCCCGGCCGGCATGTGGGTCGGTACGTTCCACGGCCTGGCACACCGCCTGTTGCGTGCGCACTGGCAGGAAGCGGGCCTGAGCCAGACGTTCCAGATCCTCGACAGTGACGACCAGCAACGCCTGGTCAAGCGCGTCATTCGCGAGTTGGGCCTGGACGAACAGCGTTGGCCCGCGCGTCAGGCCCAGTGGTTCATCAACGGCCAGAAAGACGAAGGCCTGCGCCCGCAACATATCCAGGCCAGCGGCGACTTGTTCCTGGCCACCATGCGCAGCATTTATGAGGCGTACGAAGCGGCCTGCGTGCGCGCCGGCGTGATCGACTTCTCCGAACTGCTGTTGCGCGCCCTCGACCTGTGGCGCGATAACCCAGGCTTGCTGGCCCATTATCAAAAGCGCTTCCGCCACATCCTGGTGGACGAGTTCCAGGACACCAACGCCGTGCAATACGCCTGGTTGCGCCTGTTGGCCAAGGGCGGCGACAGCCTGATGGTAGTGGGCGATGACGACCAGTCGATCTACGGCTGGCGCGGCGCGAAAATCGAGAACATTTACCAGTATTCCGAGGATTTCCCGGACGCGGTGACGATTCGCCTGGAGCAGAACTACCGCTCCACTGCCGGCATTCTCAAAGCCGCCAACGCCTTGATCGCCAACAATACCGGGCGCCTGGGCAAAGAGTTGTGGACCGACGGCGGCGAAGGCGAAGCGATCAATCTGTACGCCGCCTTCAACGAACACGACGAGGCGCGCTATGTGGTGGAAACCATCGAAAGCGCCCTGAAAACCGGCCTGGCGCGCAGCGACATCGCCATCCTGTACCGCTCCAACGCCCAATCGCGGGTACTGGAAGAAGCCTTGTTGCGCGAGCGCATCCCGTATCGCATCTATGGCGGCCAGCGCTTCTTCGAACGCGCGGAAATCAAGAACGCCATGGCCTACCTGCGCTTGCTGGAAGGCCGGGGCAACGATGCGGCGCTGGAACGGGTGATCAATATTCCGGCTCGTGGCATCGGTGAGAAAACCGTTGAAGCGATCCGCGAGCACGCGCGTCACGCCGATGTGTCGATGTGGGAGGCCATGCGCCTGCTGATCGCCAACAAGGGCCTGACCGGTCGAGCGGCCGGGGCGCTGGGCGTGTTTGTCGAACTGATCGAGAACCTTGCGGCCAAGTGCGAGCAGATGCCCCTGCACTTGATGACCCAGACCGTGATCGAACAATCCGGGCTGATTGCCTACCACGAGGCGGAAAAAGGCGAGAAAGGCCAGGCCCGGGTGGAAAACCTTGAGGAACTGGTGAGCGCGGCCCGCGCCTTCGAGACCACCGAAGAAGACGAAGAGCTGACCCCGCTCGCCGCGTTCCTCGGCCACGCGTCGCTGGAAGCCGGCGATACTCAGGCCGACGAGCACGAAGACAGCATCCAGCTGATGACCCTGCACAGCGCCAAGGGCCTGGAATTCCCCTACGTGTTCCTGGTGGGCATGGAAGAAGGCCTGTTCCCGCACAAGATGAGCCTGGAAGAACCTGGCCGCCTTGAGGAAGAGCGCCGCCTGGCCTACGTCGGTATCACTCGGGCGATGCAGAACCTGGTGATGACTTACGCTGAGACCCGACGACTCTACGGCAGCGAGACCTACAACAAGGTATCGCGCTTCGTACGCGAAGTGCCGAAAGGGCTGATTCAGGAAGTGCGCTTGTCCAACAGCGTCAGTCGCCCGTTCGGCGGTGGTCAGCAACAGAATTCCAGCAACATGTTCGCCGGTTCCGAGATTCCGGAAACGCCGTTCAGCCTGGGCCAGCAGGTCAAACATGCGATCTTCGGTGAAGGCGTGATCCTCAACTTCGAAGGCGCCGGTGCCCAGGCCCGCGTGCAGGTGAACTTCGCCGAGGGCAGCAAGTGGCTGATGATGGGCTACGCCAAGCTCGAAGCGATTTGACCTGGACCAGGCAAGGCGCGGTTTGTGGTGGGTGGGCCGATATCTGTAATTAGTCCTACAGACCCTTCGGATTTCGTCCTACGCAAAAGCCCGAAACATTATGTCGCTAGCCACTGTCATTACACCTGTGCAACATGGCGCGCGTGCAATCCACAAATGGGAATTCCCTTTATGAAACGTTTTCTTAGCATCGCCATGGCGTTGTGCATCGGCCTGACGATGAGCCTCGACGCCAACGCCAAACGCTTCGGTGGTGGCAAAAGCTCGGGCGCAGCGCCCACTCACCAGACCAGCCAAATGGCCCCATCCGCCGGTGCCGGCGGTGCAGCAGCCACTGCGGGCGCAGCCGGTGCGGCTGGCGCTGCGGCCAAGGCCGGCGGCGCTTCGCGCTGGTTGGGCCCACTGGCAGGTATCGCCGCCGGTGGCCTGCTCGCCTCCATGTTTATGGGTGGCGGCTTCCAGGGCATGCAGATCTTCGACATCCTGATCCTGGCGGTCATCGCGTTCGTGATCTTCCGCTTCATCGCCGCTCGTCGCCGCAAGCAACAGGAGCACCTGGCTCCGGCCGGCGCGCCAATGCAGCGTGAAGTGTTCGAGCAGAAGCCGGCCATGGGTTCGATCTTCGGTGGTTCGGCCGCACCTGCCGCCCGTCCGGTGATCAATGCACCGGCCTGGTTCAACGAAGAACGTTTCATCGAAGCGGCCCGCAGCCACTTCCAGTCCCTGCAGCAACACTGGGATGCCAATGAAATGGACAAGATCGCCGAGTTCGTGACCCCGCAACTGCTGGAGTTCCTCAAGCGCGAACGCGCCGACCTGGGCGACGGTTTCCAGTCGACCTACATCGACGACCTGCGCGTCCAGCTTGACGGTGTGGATGACCGCGCCGACAAGACCATCGCCACCCTGACCTTCAGCGGTGTGTCGAAAACCTCGCGTTTCGACCAGGGCGAAGCGTTCAGCGAAAGCTGGAACATGGAACGTGCCCAGGGCGACAACCAGCCATGGCTGGTCGCCGGTATCCGCCAGAACGGCTGATCCGTACTCGCTTGAGCCAGCAACACCGAAACCCCGGACCTGTCCGGGGTTTTCTATTTCACGGTTGCACTTATAGCGAGCTACTGTATAAAACGCCCCTATTAACCCGCGCCATCAGCAAGAGGATCCCGGCCGTGGAAGAAATCATCGAACAACTGCGTGAAGCCAACGAACCGGTCCCGGTTCCGCTGGAACTGCCTGACGAAGACCTGCTGGTGGAAATCGAAGAACAGCTGTTCATCGACATCCCCTTTGTCTTCCGCGAGTTCCTGCTGACCGTCAGCGACGTGGTCTACGGCAGCCTGGAGCCGGTGACCGTCACCGACCCACAATCCCACACCTACCTGCCGGATGTGGCCGCCAATGCATGGGATGCCGGTGTCGATCGCAGTTTGATTCCGATCTGCCAGGACGGCGACGACTACTACTGCGTCGAGGAAGACGGCACCGTGGTGCTGTGGTCCGCTGAAGAAGAACTCATCCAGGAAGAAACCTGGGAATCGGTCTGGCACTGGGCGCGGGACGTCTGGCTGGAAAGCTGAGTCCACAGGCCCTTCAGTGCTCCGGCGTATCCTTATGGTTATCCAGCGTCTCCAACAACGCGACCTGCATGCGCGTATGCACGCGGATGAACCAGCGCCAGAGCACCGCCGCCACCGCTGCCGTGACCACCGCGATCAACACCAACAACTTGTTGGTCGGCAGAATACTGGCCGACAACGCGGCCAGTAGCAGAAAGATCACCAGCAGCGACAGAATCGGAATCAGCTCGGCGATTACACGCCGCACACGCTGGGTATGCCGTCCAGCCATTTCCGGTGTCACGCTCATCTCCGCCAGCAGCATCGACAGCGCTTTGAGCTTGCGGTACGCCGCGATCAGGAACGGCAGCGACAACAGCAATGCGCCGCCCCAGATCAACGCCTTCTGCCAGCTGGGATCGCTGACCCAACCCTCCAGATAGCCACCGATACGGGCGGCGAAATAGCTGCCGGCCAGGAAGATTGCCACTACCAGCGCCAGGTTCACCCCAACCTGCAGGACGATCTTGCGGATCATCGCCGCCAGCATCGCACCCTCTCCCTGAGGCTGAATGCTGCGCAGCCACTCGCCATACAGACCGAACACCCGGCTCATGCGCTGAGGCATCACTGCCGCCATCTTCAATGACAACGGATCGGCACCGCGAATCAGATAGGGCGTAAGCAAGGTTGTAATCGCCGAAACCGCCACCGCCACCGGATACAGAAAGTCACTGGTCACCTGCAACGTCATCCCAAGCGCGGCAATGATGAAGGAGAACTCGCCAATCTGTGACAGTCCCATCCCCACCCGCAGCGAAGTGCGCCCATCGTTGCCTGCGATAAATGCCCCCAGGCCACAGGAGAGCATTTTGCCCAGCACCACGGCCACCGTGATCACCGCGATCGGCCAGGCGTATTGCAGCAGGATCTGGGGGTCGATCATCAGGCCGATGGCGACAAAGAAAATCGCACTGAACATGTCGCGAACCGGCTCGATCAGGCGCTCGATCTTAATCAACTGCCGCGACTCGGCCATGATCGCTCCGATCAGGAACGCGCCCAACACCATGCTGTATTCCAGCTTGACCACCAGCAGGCAAAAACCGAAGCACAGGCCCAATACGGTAATCAACAACATCTCGTTGCTTTCAAATCTGGCCACGTAGGCCAACAGCCGCGGCACCAGCAGAATGCCGATCACCAGCGCCACAATCATGAACAGCGAGAGCTTGCCGACCGTGGAAAACACCTCGCCGGAGCTGACCGTGCCGCTCACGGCAATGCTCGACAGCAGCGCGATAATGCCGATCCCGAGGATGTCTTCCACGATCAATACGCCGAAAATCAGCTGGGCGAAACGCTGGTCTTTCATCTTCAGGTCATTAAGAGCCTTGACGATGATGGTTGTGGAAGAAATGGCCAGGATCGCGCCGAGGAACAGCGAGTCCATGGTGCTCCAGTCGAACCAGCGCCCGATTTCGTAGCCGATCCAGATCATCAGGATGATTTCCAGGAACGCCGCGATAAACGCCGTGGCGCCAACCTTGAACAGCTTGCGCAGGCTGAACTCCAGGCCCAGGCAGAACATCAGGAAAATCACCCCCAGCTCGGCCAGGGTCTTGATGGTGTCTTCGTCGTGGATCAGCCCGAAGGGCGGCGTGTGCGGGCCAATAATAAACCCGGCGACGATATACCCCAGCACCACCGGCTGCTTGAGCCGATGAAACAGGACGGTCACCACCCCTGCCACCAACATGATCACAGCCAAGTCCTGAATGAAGCTGATGGCGTGCATGGCGAGGGGCTCCTTGAGGGTACCGGCAGTTTTCCCACTTCAGCTCGTACCCTTAAAGGCTGAAGGAAAAATCTACCTAAAACGTAAGAAATGCCCTTAGAAAGGCTTTTGAAGGTTAACACCGCGACTTCCGGCGAAAAGCCGGTGCAATATATGGAAACAGATCGGCCCACGCGTGACGGCAAGCCGCCCACCGGCGTCCCGTTAGGGCTAGCGCAGTAAAGAGTTCAGCACCCGCAGAGGTGCTTTCCCCACCAATGCCTATAACCCGTGAGTGAGCTATGGAACCCGGAAACGCCCAGCTGTCGATGACGGTCTTGATGACCCCTGATATGGCCAACTTCTCAGGCAATGTCCACGGCGGCACCTTGCTCAAGTACCTCGACGAAGTGGCCTACGCCTGCGCGAGCCGTTATGCCGGGCGCTATGTAGTGACGTTGTCGGTGGACCAGGTGATTTTTCGCGAGCCGATCCATGTCGGCGAGCTGGTGACCTTTCTCGCGTCGGTCAACTACACCGGCAATACCTCGATGGAAGTGGGCATCAAAGTGGTGACCGAGAACATTCGCGAGCGCTCGGTGCGGCATACCAACAGTTGCTTCTTTACCATGGTGGCGGTGGACGACCAGCGCAAACCGGCTGCCGTCCCGCCGTTGCAACCGCATAACAGCGAAGGCAAACGCCGCTTCGTGCAGGCCCAGCAACGTCGGCAGATCCGCCAGGAGCTGGAAAAGCGCTACCAGGAAATCAAGGCCGACGCGCCGTAAGTCCGAGGCTGTAAACCCATTCACCCTGTGGGAGTGGGCTTGCTCCCACAGTGGGCCCGGTGTGCTTACAGAGTGATGGGTGTCGCTTCGAAGCGAACGCGAGGATGGGCAATGCGGTCCTGGGCGCGCACCAGTTCCAGTTCATAGCTGGCGCAGGCCTGGGTCTCGAGCAGCACTTCGTGCACCGCGGCGGCGGTGAATTCAAAAGCCGCCAGCAAGCTGTCACCCAACAGCACACGCGCCAGGAACAGTCCCGACGTCAGGTCGCCCACCCCTACCGGCTGACGAGGGAAGGCCAGCAACGGCCGGCGCAGGTGCCAACTGGCGTCGGCGGTCACCAACAGCATCTCGAAACCATCCGGCAGCTTGCCGGGGTAATCCAAATGCTTGACCAATACGGCCTTGGGCCCACGCGCCAGCAACGCCTTGGCCATGGCGAGGCAATCGAACAGCGAGCGCGGCTTACGACCGGCGAAGCTGTCCAGTTCCAATTGGTTGGGGCACAGGAAGTCGGCCATCGCAGCAGCTTCGTCGAGCAGAAAATCGCTGACTTCCTGAGGCACGATGCAGCCTTTTTCCGGGTGCCCCATCACCGGGTCGCACAGGTAAAGAGCCTTGGGGTTGATCGCCTTGATGCGCGCCACGCCGCTGAGAATCGCCCGCCCCTGGTCCGCGCTGCCCAGGTAACCGGACAAAATGGCATCACAGTTACCCAGTTCACCGATGGCGGCAATGCCTTCCACCAACGCAGGAATTTGCTGCGGCGCCAACACTTCTCCCGTCCACTGTCCATACTGGGTGTGGTTGGAGAACTGCACCGTGTTGAGCGGCCAGACGTTCACCCCGACCCGCTGCATGGGGAACACGGCGGCGCTGTTTCCGGCGTGGCCAAAGACCACATGAGACTGGATCGCAAGCAGATGAGGGGTGCGTTTCATGCAGGGGGTTTCCGTAAAGCCATTTGGATTCTGGCCGCGCAGTATGCGACTAAACGCAGCCTGTACGACAGACCGGCGACGCAGTTAAGCTGCTCTCACTTTGTTGGAGTTCATCGCATGCTGACCCTGGGAAACATGTTCGTGTTGATGCTGCTGGCGACCGGTGCCGCCTGGGTGTGGCACAACCACGGTTTGCGCGAGCGCGCGCTGGAGCGGGTCAAGCAGCATTGCGCCAAGCTCGACGTCGAGCTGCTGGACGGCGCGGTGGCGCTCAAGCGTATCGGTTTTGTAAAGGATGCCAATGGGCGGCGGCGCTTGGCGCGGGTCTACAATTTCGAGTTCACCGTGACCGGCGAGACCCGCCACCCCGGCACCATCACCCAGTTCGGCGCCCATAGCGCGCAGATCGAACTGGCGCCCTACCCGTTCGAGATCAAGACCCCCTTGCCCAGCGCCGAGATCATTGAGCTGAGCCAGTGGCGCCAGGACCACAGCACCAAGAACCGTCAGTAACGGCAGGCCGCCAATCCGGCCTGCAATGCCGCCACGTCCTGTGGCGTGCTGAAGATCAATTCCAGACGAGAATCACGGCGCCATTCACTGGCCTGCCACGCAAGCGCGCTGTTATCCAACGCATTGGCGCTGACCCAACCGTCACGGCTGTGGATAACCAGCTTGGCGCGCCGCCAGGCGAGATCTGCCAGCCACGCCGCCACGCGTTGAGTGTCGAATTGCTGGCTCGGATGCCAACGCCATCCCACACTCCAGTTGCCCTCCTGGGCCTGGCTCAAACAGATCGGCACGGTGGGATCGCGCCAGATCGCCGGCAGTTGGGCCAAGCCCTGGGGTTGGTCAACGTTATCCACAGCCACACCCGCGTGCTGATCCAACCCCGGTAGCCGAGCCAATGGCAGACGCGCCTGGTGGGTCCAGCAACGCGGGCAATCGGGTAGCCGCGCTTCAACCGCCTGGCGCTGCGCCGCGTCCAGACCTTCATCCTTGTTCAACACCAGCAGCCCGGCACCGGCCAGCGCTTCCTGTTGCGCCGCGGGCAGGGGTCTGCCCGCCGCCAAAGCCTGGGCATCCAGGACCAACACGCAGGGTTGCACCGTCAGCACGCCCTGCCAAGGTGGCTCACGCAACTGCTTGAGCACCTGCGCCGGATGGCCCAGCCCCGACGGTTCGATAAACAAACGATGCGGCTGGGCCTTACGTAACAGACGGCCCAGGCCTACCTGGAACGGCGCACCGTTCACACAGCACAAACAACCACCGGCGACCTCGCCCAGGGCAATGCCGTCGTCATCCTGGCTCAGCAGCGCGGCGTCCAGACCGATCTGGCCGAATTCGTTGATCAACACAGCCCAGCGCTCGCCTGGCGGGCGTTGGGCAAGCAGGTGCTTGATCAGGCTGGTCTTGCCGGCGCCCAATGGCCCGGCTATCACGTGAGTGGGAATGTTCTGCAGCATGGAAGGCTTCATTCAGGCCATGGAGAGCGCTTGATCCTACGCGCTTATGCCAGCCAATCCAGCGTCAGAATCAAGCGGCGCTCACCGGCCCTCAAAGCGGGCGAGCGATGAATCAGGCCGTGACCTTCGTTACCGTGCCACTTGCTGCCCTTGAGCAGGGCCACCTCGCCGCAGTGGATCTGCTCAATGCGCGCGGTGGGCTCGGCGGCGGGTTGACCCAATCGGCGGCGGTCCATGATGCCTTCACGCAACCATTGGCTGCCAATCCCCGCATAGGTAGTGATCAGCCGCACCGGTACATGGTCGACGTGAAACCTTGGGCACATGGCTTTATCCAACAACCGCAGGCGCACCCCGATGCGGTGGGCACCGAGCAGGCAGGCAAAGGCGCTGACCAGCCATGACACATCGGCGATGAACCCTTCGTAGCCTTCAAGATCACGGCAATTGGCCGCCAGCCCCTGCAAGTTCGGCACCGCCTCCTCACTGCCGAGTTCCACCACCAACGAATCGGCCACGGGCTCGTTGAGCGCCACCAGCAAGGCGCCGAATTCGGCGATATGCAGCGGCAATTGGCGCTGCCACAGGGCCAGGTTCACCCCGTCTTCAAGGATGTCGGACAGTGCCAACGGGGTTTCGCCGCGAGTCTGGCGAATCAATGGGCGCAAGGGCGTTAATGCAGACAGCATCAGGCGGCGACCTCCTCATACCAGGGGCCAAAAGGGTCGGCCAGCAAGCGCCATCCCTCGACACCCAGGGCCATTTCGTCATCGGTGAGCAAGCACGCATCCAACTCGGCGCGCAGTCGGGCAAAGTCGATGTGCTGCCCGATAAACACCAGTTCCTGACGGCAATCGCCGCTGCCCGGCTGCCAATTGCCCATGATTGCCGCAACGCTTTCCTCGTCCTGCGGCCATTGATTTTTCGGCACGAAACGCCACCAGCGCCCGGCGAAGCCATGGCGCATCAAGCCACCGGCCTGGGACCAGCTGCCTGCATCCTGGTGTTTGCTGGCCAGCCAGAAAAAGCCCTTGGAACGCAGCAATTTCCCGTTGACCCACGGGCGATCGATAAAGTCGTAGAAACGCTGCGGATGAAACGGGCGCCGCGCACGATAAGCGGTGGACGCGATGCCGTACTCTTGGGTTTCCGGTACATGCTCGCCGCGCAATTGCTGCAACCAGCCGGGTGCCTGGGCGGCGCGTTCGAAGTCGAAGCGCCCGGTATTGAGGATCTGCTCCAGCGGCACCTCACCCATCACCATCGGGATGATCCGGGCCTGAGCGTTGAGGCGTTCAAGGATCGCCATCAGTTCCTCGCGCTCGTGCCGGCTGATCAGGTCGATCTTGCTGATCAGGATCACGTCGGCGAATTCGACCTGCTCAATCAGCAGGTCGGTGATCGAACGTTCGTCCTCGTCACCCAGCGTCTCACCGCGCGAGGCCAGGCTTTCGGCGGCCTGGTAGTCGAGCAGGAAGTTGATGCCGTCGACCACGGTGACCATGGTGTCCAGCCGCGCGATATCGGCCAGGCTTTGCTGGTTTTCATCGCGAAAAGTGAAGGTTTCGGCCACCGGCAGCGGCTCGGAAATACCCGTGGATTCGATCAGCAGGTAATCGAAGCGCCCGTCCCTGGCGAGTTTGGTGACCTCCTCGAGCAAATCTTCACGCAAGGTGCAACAAATGCAGCCGTTGCTCATCTCCACCAGTTTTTCTTCGGCGCGGTTGAGCGTGACGTCGCGCTGCACTTCGCTGCCGTCGATGTTGATTTCGCTCATGTCGTTGACGATCACTGCCACACGCAAGTTGTCGCGATTGCGCAGGACGTAGTTAAGCAGCGTACTTTTACCGGCGCCGAGAAAGCCGGACAGCACGGTAACGGGGAGACGATTGGGCATCAGGTCATTCTCATCAGGCCGCCCGTTCGAATCGGGCTGTTGTTAATGTTATAGTATAACAACGCAAATAAGCCAACCCTCTTGCTCGTCCTGATGAAGACAGCAATGCTGGCGTCTGCCGATATCGAGATTGCTTATGAACTACTTGCTCTGCGGCCTCCTGCTGATCTTCGCGAGCCAGGCCAATGCCCAAGCGCCGACCTTGCTGGCCAATTGCACACGCAGCGCCAACCTGCTCGCCTGCGTAGACCCGTTGGGCAACGCCTACAGCGTGGCAACGGCCGGCAGTACCACATATCTGCGCGGCTTCGAGGTGATCGGGAAGCGCTACTGGGCGCAGACCAACAGCCGCTACGGGCAACTGACGTTCTTTACCGGGCTGGCGTCGGACGGTGAGGCGTGGGTCGGTTACACACGCCGGGTGGGTTGGACGACGGTCAATCGGTTTTCCAGCTCCGGCGGCGCCCGCGCTACTTTTACCTGCAGCCGCCTCACGGGTTGCTAGACGCGGGCGTTTTTCTGTTCCTGCATCCAGGCCATATAACTGTTTATCGGCGGGTTCTTCTGGAAGTAATTTTTCAGGCCCTCGAATAGCCCGTCAGCCACAGCCTGCTGATGACGTGCGTTCACCAATCGTTGCGCGTCCTGAGCGTTGGAAATAAAACCGGTCTCTACCAGGATCGACGGTACGTCTGGAGACTTGAGCACTGCGAACCCAGCCTGTTCCACGCGTTTCTGATGCAGCGACGTGATGCTCTGCAGGCTGCCCAGTACCGAACTGCCCAATTGCAGGCTGGAAGCGATGGTGGCGTTCATCGACATATCGAGAATCACCCCGGCCAGCATCGGGTCTTTGTCCTTGAGATTGAGCAGCGTGGTGGCGCCCAGCAGGTCTGCGCCGTTTTCACGCTGGGCCATAAACCGCGCCGTGGCGGAGGTGGCGCCGCCTTCGGACAACGCGTACACCGAAGCGCCTGACGCAGTCAGCCGTGGCGCAGCATCGGCATGCACCGAGATGAACATATCCGCTTTGTGTCGACGGGCGATATCCACGCGCTTGCGCAGCGGCACGAAGAAGTCGTCGTTGCGCACCAGCTTCACGTCAAAGCCCTTTTCGCGCTTCAAGCGCTTGGCCAGCTGTTGGGCGATGGACAACACCACGTCTTTTTCGCGCTGACCCTTGGAGCCGATGGCGCCGGGGTCCTTGCCGCCGTGGCCGGGGTCGACCACTACGATGATGTCGCGCTTGGGATGGGCTTTGTCCACCGGCGCCACCCAGGGCGCCGGTTCAGCCGCGATTTGACGGGGCGCCTGGGTGGCGCGGGTCAGGTCCAGCACCAGACGGTGCCCTTGGCCGTCCTGGGGCGGCAGTACAAAACTGTTGAGCTGCATGGGCGCCGCCAGGTCCAGCACGATGCGTGTGTCGTTCCGGCCGAAATGCCCTGAGCGAATCGAGGTGATGCCGCTGTTTTGCAGCGCCAACTGCGAGAAGTCCCCACTGAGCCCGGCGCCGCTCAGGTCGATGATCAAACGCTCCGGCGCGGTCAGCGAGAAGGTCTTGTACTGCACCGGGCCGCTGAGGTCGAACACCAGCCGTAGCTTGTCGTCTGAACGCCACAAGCGCGCGTTGCGGATCTGCGTGGCGTGGACCGTGAACGGCAGGACGAAAAGTGGGCTGGCCAGGAGCAGGTTGAGAAGCTGACGTCTGTGCATGACAAGTACCGCGAATAGAGGAGCGTCCCTGCTCGACATGGCTGAACAAAGGCTGGCGTACAAATTTCATCGTCGATGAGATTGTTATACTATAACATGTCTAATTATTTCCAACGATGGACCCGCTTATGAACGCGCTGACTCTGCCGGACATTGCCGCGCAGGCTTCACGCCAAGCCTTGCCACTCGACTGGGTCGGCATGTGCGGCATTGCCCTGCCCATCCTTCTTGATAACCAGCGCCTGAGCGCCACAGCCGACGCCGGCGTCAGCCTGGACGATGGCACCGCACGCGGCATCCATATGTCCCGTTTGTATTTGGCTTTGGAGATGCTTGACCAGCAGCCGCTTACGCCTGCACTTCTGCGCACTGTACTGCAGCGTTTTCTCGACAGTCATGAAGGTTTATCTAAGAACGCTTATCTGCGCCTCAACGCCGATCTGCTGCTCAAACGCCCGGCGTTGGTCAGCCCATTGGCGGGTTGGAAGAGCTATCCCGTCAGCATTGAAGCGCAGCTGAAAAACCAGATGTTCCACGTGGAACTAAAAATTGACGTGGCGTACTCCTCAACCTGCCCTTGCTCGGCTGCGCTCGCCAGGCAGTTGATTCAACAGCAATTTGTAGATGACTTCGCCAACAGGTCCTTGCAGCATGCAGAGGTGCTGACATGGCTAGGCAGCGCCAACGGCATTGTCGCCACGCCCCATAGCCAGCGCAGTAGCGCGCAGTTACACGTGCACCTGCAAGGTGAAAAGCTGCCGCTGCTGGAGCTGATCAACACGGTTGAAGCCGCCCTCGGCACTGCCGTGCAAACCGCAGTGAAACGCGCCGACGAGCAAGCCTTCGCCCTCGCCAACGGTCAGAACCTGATGTTCTGCGAAGACGCCGCTCGCCGCGTAAACCTCGCCTTGAAACGCTCGGACGCAATCAACGCCTTTCACCTCAAAGTGATCCACGCCGAAAGCCTGCACGCGCACGATGCCGTGGCTGAAAGCCGCTGGACGAGACACTCTGCATGATCACCTGCACCGCTTTACGCTGGGGCGCTCCCGGCCAACCGCTGACGCCACCTGTAGATTTCAACCTGGAAAAAGGCAGCCTCACCGGCGTGATCGGCGCCAATGGCACCGGCAAAAGCAGCCTGCTCAAGGTGATTGCCGGCCTGCAAAGGCCGCTGGCCGGTAAGGTCAGCGTGAACGTGCCGCGACGTGGCGGCCTGGCGTTCCTGCCGCAGCAACAGCACTTGGACCGCCAGTTTCCCATCAGCCTGCAGGAACTGGTCGCCGCCGGTTTCTGGGGCGTGCAACTCAGCCCGCAACGGCGCAGCCAGCGCCTGCAAGCCGTGCTTGAAGACTGGTGCCTCAGCGGCCTGGAACAGCGCCCGTTAATGGCCTTGTCCGGCGGCCAGTTGCAGCGCGCGTTGTTGGCCCGCATGAGCTTGTCGGAGTCGCCGGTGCTGCTGCTCGACGAACCCCACGCCGCTCTTGATGAAGAGGGCCAGGCGCTGTGCTGGAAACACATCCACGCCTGGCACGCGTCGGGCCGCACCTTGGTGGTGGTCTGCCATGACCTGGCATCCGTGCGCCATCACACTCAAAACGTGTTGCAGATCAAAAGCACCGGCTGCTTGTTGGGCTCGAGCAAAGAGCTCATCCGACCCCAGCCCCAGATGCAGGTGGCCTGATGCACTTCGCCGCCCACTTGTGGATGCCCTTCCTCGACTTCGTGTTTATGCGCCGCGCACTGATTGGCGGGCTGGTGCTGGCGTGCAGCACCGCGCCGCTGGGCGTATTCCTGATTCTGCGGCGCATGAGCCTGATCGGCGACGCCGTGGCCCACGGCATCCTGCCCGGCGCCGCCCTGGGGTTCTGGTTCGCCGGTTTGAGCCTGCCGGCGCTGACCCTCGGCGGGCTCGGTGCCGGCCTGGGCATGGCCGGGCTGTCGGCGTGGATCACCCGCCGCACTGGCCTGCGCGAGGACGCCAGCCTCGCCGCCATCTACCCCATTTCCCTCGCCGCCGGGGTGCTGATCCTCGGCATCGCCGGTAAACGCCTGGACCTGTTGCACCTGCTGTTCGGCTCCGCCCTGGCCGTGGATGAAACCACCCTCACCGGTATGTTGTGGGTGTCCGGGTTCAGCCTGATCGCCATGGCGCTGATCTACAAACCGCTGCTGCTGGACACCCTCGACCCATTGTTCCTGCAAACCGTCAGCCGCCTCGGTCCCTTGGCTCATGGGCTGTTTTTGACCCTGGTGGTGCTGAACCTGGTGATCGGTTTCCAAGCCATCGGCGCGCTGATGGTGGTGGGGTTGATGATGCTGCCGGCCATCGCGTCACGGTTCTGGAGCCGACGCCTGCCGGTGTTGATCGCTGTATCGGCAGTGCTGGGATGCCTGTCGGTGTGGCTTGGCTTATTGCTGTCGTTCTACTACTCGCTGCCCAGCGGCCCTGCAATCGTGCTGGTGGCGGGTGCCGGGTACTTATTGTCTGTGGTCTTCGGTCCGGTGCACGGTGTGCTGCGCCGCCCGCCCTTGCTGTCATCCCAATGAGGTGTTTGCCGATGCGCGCTCTACTCGTGCTGTTCAGTTTGTTGCTACCGCTGTCGATGGCCCAGGCCGCCGACAAACTCCAAGTCGTCACCAGTTTCAGTATTCTCGATGACATCACCCACCAGATCGGTGGCGACCACATCCAGATCAGCAACATGGTCGGCCCCGATGCCGATGCCCATACCTACGAGCCCACCCCGGACGATGCCAAGGCGCTGCTTAAAGCCAGGCTGATCATCAAGAACGGCCTGGGCTTCGAGCCGTGGCTGGACCGCCTGGTGGCGAGTACCGAAACCCGGGCCACCGTGGTCACCGCCAGCAAAGGCGTGATCTCTCACACCATGGAAGAGGACGGCGAAACCATCCCCGACCCGCACGCCTGGCACAACCTGGCCAACGCCGAAATCTATGTGAACAACATCACCAAGGCCCTGATAGCGGCCGACCCGGCCAACCAAGCCGATTACCAGCGCAACAGCCAAGCCTATCTGAAACAAATCTACCGCCTGCTGGCCGACGCCAAAACCAGGTTCGGCGCCCTGCCGCCGGGCAATCGCCGCATCGTCACCTCCCATGATGCCTTCGGTTACCTGGGCCAGGCCTATGGCATTCAGTTCCTCGCCCCCCAAGGTTTGTCCACCGAGCGGGAGCCTTCGGCAGCCGAAGTCGCCGCGCTAATTACGCAGATTCGCAAGGACAAGGTCAAAGCGGTGTTTATGGAGAACATCAAGGACGCGCGTCTGCTCAAGCAGATCGCCGACGAAAGCGGCGCGCAGATCGGCGGGACGCTGTACTCCGACGCCCTCGCCGCCGAAGGCCCGGCCAGTACCTTTATCGGTCTGTTCGAATACAACCTCAACACCCTGTGCAACACGTTGGGCAAGCCATGATCCGCAAGCCCCTTCAGGCGCGCGGCTTGACGGTACCGCAGTTGTTGCCCAGCCACTGAGCATGACTGTCCAGACTGCCCTTCTGCTGCACGCCCGTGGCGTTGAAGGTGCCGTTGACGGTGGTGGTGAATTCTTTCTGGCTCTGGAAAGTCGCCACGCCCGTGCCCTGGGCCTTCGGGCAACTGAAGCGGAATTTCCACTGGTTGCCGGTCTTGTCGGTCACTTCCTGGCGGCAGCCCGACTGCGGGTCGGTCAAGGGGATCGAATCGGACGCCACCTGCGCCGGGGTCAGGCATACCTGCACGCCTTTACCGGCCATGGTAATGCCCTGTTTTTCCAGCATGGCGCGCTGCTCCGGGGTCATCTGTTGCTTGAGCTGGCCGAGGATCAGCGACAGGTCCGGCAACTCCTGGTTATCGACTTTCATATTGCTGGTGGTCACTTCCCACAAGCCCGGCGCCAGCATCTGGGCCTGCGCCGCCAGGGGCAACGACAAACCAACAACCATGGTCATACACAGCAGACGAGCATTCATCGGGTAACTCCTGGGTAAAGGTGGAGCGTTAGACGCCGCAAAACAGCCAGTGTTGCACGGCAAATAAAATAGCGACATTCGTGACCGAACATGGTCTGTTAGGCACTGGATTGCCTGGAGTAACGTCGTCCATGGATTTTTTTGGCCCGCACCTGCTGGCGTACTTTATCGCCACCCTGCACTTCTTCGGCACCCTCGCCGCGATCCATGCGGTGCTGACCGTGCGGACCGCCCAAGGCTCCATCGCCTGGGCCTTGTCACTGATGTTTATGCCGTACCTGACCCTGATCCCTTACCTGATTTTCGGCCGCAGCACCTTCGATGCGTATATCCACGCGCGCCGCCAGGCCAACCAGGAAATGCACAGCGCCATCGCCGCGCTCAATTGGCGCCCGTGGGTCGAAGAGGCCCTGGCCGCACGCCACTCCAGTGCCTACGCCTCGTTGCGCGCCATGCCCAAGCTGGGCCGCATGCCGTGCCTGGCCAACAACCAAGTGCAGTTGCTGGTCAATGGCGAGGCCACCTTCAGCGCGATCTTCGAGGCCATTCGCAACGCCAGAACGGCCGTGCTATTCCAGTTTTTCATCATTCATGACGACGAACTCGGCCGGCAATTACACGCGCTATTGAAGGAGAAAGCCGCACAGGGCGTGGCCATTCACGTGCTGTACGACCGCATCGGCAGTCACGCCCTGCCCCATCACTACGTGCAATCACTGCGTGACGCGGGTGTACAGATCAAAGCCTTCGCCACCCGCAGCGGTTGGCTCAACCGCTTCCAGGTCAACTTCCGTAACCATCGCAAGATCGTGGTGGTGGACGGCATCACGGGGTTTGTCGGTGGGCACAACGTGGGGGACGAATACCTGGGCAAGAAGCCGCCGCTGGCACCGTGGCGCGACACCCATGTGCAAGTGACCGGTCCGGTAGTGGCGTGCCTGCAGGAGTCATTTGCCGAAGACTGGTTCTGGGCTGCACGGGAACTGCCGCCGCTGATCCTGCCGGACGCCTACCCCGAAGACGGCGTGCTTTGTCAGCTGCTGGCCAGCGGGCCGGCCGACGCGTATGAAACCTGCTCGCTGTTCTTCGTCGAAGCGATTCACGCCGCCGCCGAACGCGTGTGGATCACCAGCCCGTATTTCATTCCCGATGAAGCGGTGTTCGCTGCCCTGCGTCTGGCGGTGTTGCGCGGCGTCGATGTGCGCCTGCTGCTGCCATCGCGCCCCGACCATCGCATCGTCTACGCCGCCTCCAGCCTGTACGCCATCGAAGCCGTGCGCGCCGGCGTGCGAGTGTTCCGCTACACCCCCGGCTTTCTGCATCAGAAAGTGGTGCTGGTGGACGGCGAAATCAGCGCCATCGGCAGTGCGAACATGGACAACCGTTCGTTCCGCCTGAATTTTGAAGTGATGCTGCTGACGGTCGACGAAGCCTTCGCCCAGCAGGTGGAGCACATGTTGCTCAACGACTTTGCCCAAGCCCATGAGGTCAGCCAGGAAGAAAGCCTCGAAACCCGCCGGTTGCAACACCTGGGGATGCGCATTGCGCGCTTGATCTCACCGATTCTCTAACAGCCAACACGGTAGAAAAACTGTGGGAGGGGCTTGCCCCCTCCCACATCTGCCCCCCTGGTTCAGCGGTAGATATCTTCCCGCGTCCACGGCAGTTCATGGCTGCCGTCGGCATGAGGTTTGACCGCCAGGATCTGGTGCAGGTTGATCCAGCCCCGCGCGAACGCATAGGCACAGCCCGCCAGGTACAGCCGCCAGATGCGCAATGCCTGCTCCGGCACCATCCTGGACGCCGCATCCAGGTTGTCTTCAAGGCGCTCGCTCCAGTGGTCCAGCGTGCGCGCGTAATGCAGGCGCAGGCTTTCGACGTCGACCACCTCCAGCCCCACTTCACTGAGCTCGGCGGTCATCATTGCCAGGTGCGGCAGTTCGCCATTGGGAAACACGTAGCGCTCGATAAACTCACCCGCACCACGCCCAACCGGGCGGCCGTCGGTATGTTTGGCCGTGATGCCGTGGTTCATCACCAGGCCACCTTCGCGCACAGCGCCGAACAAGGTCTTGCAGTACTGCGCCAGGTTGGCGTGGCCGACGTGTTCGAACATGCCTACGCTGACCACTTTGTCGAAGCGGCCATCCTGGGGCAGGTCGCGGTAGTCGAGCAGTTGCAGGTCGATCTGATCCTGCAGGCCCTCGGCCTCGACCCGCTCCCTGGCCAGTTGCAGTTGCTCCTTGCTCAAGGTAATGCCGAACACCTTGACCCCGAACTCCCGCGCCGCGTAACGCGCCAGTCCGCCCCAGCCGCAACCGACATCCAGCAGGTACTCGCCCGGCTGTAACCGCAGCTTGCGGCACAGGTGGCGGAATTTGTCCTGCTGGGCCTGGTCGATGGATTCGCTGCCGGTTTCGAAATAACCGCAGGAGTACGCCATGTCCTGATCCAGCCACAGCTGGTAGAAGGCATTGGACAGGTCGTAATGGTAGGAAATGGCCGCCGCGTCCGTGGCCTTGTCGTGAATCGAGCGCACCGGACGACTGCCTTCGTCGTCATCCACCAGCGCGTGACTTAACTCGTCGCACACCCGGATCACTTCGGTGATGGAGCCCTCAAGCTCCAATTTGCCCACCACAAAGGCTTCGCCCAAGGTGTCGAGCGTGGGATGGGAAAGCTGAGGCACGACCGTGGGGTCCTTGACCACGATGGTGACGCTGGGCTCGGGGCCCAAGTTGAATTCATGGCCATCCCAGAGTCGAAGACGCAGCGGCAGCTGAAGATTCTGTAAGGCCGGTGGAAGTTGCGCGAGCATGAGTAGTCCCCCCTTGTTTCAGACGTCTGCTGTGAGGGTAGACCATCCCAAGACGAGTAGGAGGCTATCGATTCCATCGAGCACGACTATGGGTCTCGACGCTGCAGCAACCCTTCCTGGACCCACTGTTTCAGCCACGTAACAGCCTGCAGCGGGGCACCCTCTGCATAAGTGACTTCCAGTTCGGCGCACAGTTCGCCAAAGCACCAACCGGTCGTCACCATGCCGGCCAGGGCGCAGGCTTGCGCAACATCCAGGCTGCGATAGCGGCATACCTGTTCGTGGCGCCAGACCAGGCAAATCTGCGCAGGGTCCATGGCCTGGCTGCCGGGGAAAGTCGTCTCGTCCTTGCTGGCGCGCCAGATTGCCACCGAGTTGAAATGACACAACAGCTGTTGCACAGACGGAACCAGCGCCACGCGCAAGCCAGGCCAAGCCTCAGGCGCCAGCCCGGCCAACTCCGCGAGGCTCAGCGGTTCGCCCTCAGGCGCATCGAACGCCAGGGTAAAGGCCCACTCCAACCGCGCCAGTTCGGCCAGTGGCGCGCTGTGCTGCGGCACCAGGTGCTCCAGGATAAACGCGGCGAACCGCGCGCCGAGCCAACGCAGGCTGTAATGCGCGGACGGGTAGCGGCGCACATAGGCGTCGGCCAGTGCGGCGAATTCGTCATCCCCCAGCCAGTAACGAATGGCGCTGAAGTCATGCCGCAGCACTTCCTGCAACCGAGCACGGTAGGCGTTGTGATAAATCGCCAGGCCCGTATCCACATCCAGGGTCGGCCCGCCGCGCAACGTGGCGGCAAACCCAGGCTCAAGCGCCGAGTTATCAGCCAGCAGGTGCTGCTCGAACGCCAACTGCCAATCGATCAGGCGCATAGGGCTCTCCTGGCCAGGGCCGATGCTCCCAGCTCACGGGCCTTATCCAACTCGTCGAGCAACTCATGAAAGGGTGGGAAACGGTCATCGCGTTCCAGTAACGTCGATACCGGCCCGATGTGTTCCAGCGTCTGTTGATACAGCGCCCACACGGGGTCGCACACCGGATGATCATGGGTATCGACCACATAGTCGCCATAGTCCAGGTGCCCGGCCAAATGCAGTTGGCGAATGCTCTGCGGCGGCAGGTTGCGGATGAAGGTCCAGGCGTCGAAACCATGATTACGCGCACTGACGTAAACGTTGTTCACGTCCAGCAATAACTGGCACCCCGACAAATGGGCCAGGGCGTTGAGGAACTCCCACTCGGTGAACTCGTCCGATCGGGCGCGCACGTAACTGGAGACATTTTCCAGCACCAGCGGCCGTTGCAGAATGTCCTGCACCTGACGAACGCGGCCAGCCACGTGGTAAAGGCTTTCTTCGGTGTAGGGTAAAGGCAGCAGGTCATGCAACTGGTGCGCGTTGCCGCGGCTCCAGCACAGGTGATCGGACACCCACGCCGGCTGGATGCGCTCGGCGAGCTGTTTAATCTGCTTCAGGTAATCGAGATCGAGGGCATGAGGCCCGCCGATCGACAGCGATACGCCGTGCATCACCACTGGGTAGCGCTCGGCAATCGCGTCCAGGTAATACAAGGCTTTGCCGCCCTGGACCAGGTAATTTTCGGAAATCACTTCGAACCAATCCACCGCAGGCGATTGCTCAAGGATCTGTTCGTAATATTCGTTGCGTAACCCCAGGCCGTAGCCCAGGAAAGGAAGCGAGGTGGCCATCGTGGACTCCAGGAAAAGTGTCCGCAGCGGTCGCAAAACACGCTGCGGTAACACCCGGCTTGCGCTTATTCGCCGACTTTGCCGCCAGCCTTATCGCATTCAGCCTTGGTCATGGTCTTGAAACCGTGGCCCTTGCAGACAGCCTGGCCCTTGCAGGCGTTTTCCGCTGTCTTGCAGTCGTTCATGCCTTTGCAGGCAGTGACGCCGTAGCAATGAACCGGCGCGTCAGCCGCTTGTGCCTGGGTGGCAACACCGGCAAACAGGGAAGCGGCAGCGATAGCCAGGGCAGCGCCGGAAACGGCTTGTTTGATATTCATGGGGTCATCCTCATTGTTCAGTCGTGGCGTCGGCCGGGCAGAGTGCTCGGTCCTGACACGCCACTAGAGTGAGGCTCCCCATCGGCGTTACAGCCGCTCGCATTTTTTCCTGAAAATTTATTCTTCCGGTTTCAGCAACGGCTCCTGAAACCGCAGCAAGCGCCCGGCATTGCCCAGTACCAATAATGTGCTGAGGTTATGCAACAGCGCCGCAATCATTGCCCCCGCTGCGCCCAACCAGCCGAAGGCCGCGAACGCGACGATGGCCAGCGTCCAGCCCAGGCCGATGATCACATTGACCTGCAGCGTCTGCCGGCACTGGCGACTCAAGCGCACACAGGTGCCCAAGCGACGCAGATCGCTGCCGATCAGTACCACGTCCGCCGAGGCCAGTGCGATATCCGCCCCGCCTGCGCCCATGGCCACGCCGACCACGCCGGCCTTGAGTGCCAGGCTGTCGTTGATGCCATCACCCACCACCATCGGCCGGAAGCCGCTATCGATCTCGGCCAGCACGCGGTTGAGCTTGTCCTCCGGCAGCGCCTGGGCGGCGACATCGCTGATGCCCACTTCCAGCGCCAGGCTGTCAGCGACACTCTGGCGGTCGCCGGTGAGCAGCAATTGACGCCCAAGGCCCAGCTCGCGCAGCTCTTGCAGGGCCTGGCGGGCCTCCGGTTTGATGCTGTCGGCCAGTAGCAGCCAGGCGAGGAATTGCCCGTTCAGCGCCAGCCCGGCGATCGGCCCGTCATGGGTCGGCACGGCACTGGTCACGATGCCCAATTGCTCGAACAACTCAGGGCGCCCCAAGGCCGCTTCGCCCTCCTCGGTCTGTGCCACTACCCCAAGGCCCTGGCGTTCGCGGATGTCGGTCAACACCCACATCTGTTCCTGCGTCGCCAACCCCGCCAACGCCCGGCTGACCGGGTGGCTGCTGGCCGAGCCCAGGCTGGCTGCCAAATTCAGCAACACTTGCCGATCAGGCGCAGTGGTTTCGATGGATTGCAGGTGCAGGGTGCCAAAGGTCAGGGTGCCGGTCTTGTCGACCACCAGGGACGTCAGGTCCGCCAACTCCTCTAGAAATGCCGAGCTGCGAATCAAAATCCCATGGCGCGCCGCCACGGCAATCCCGGCAATCGCCGTGGCCGGCGCCGACAACACCAACGCGCACGGGCACGCCGCCACCAGCACGGCGAGCATCGCCTGGGCGTCGTTGGTCACAAACCAGGTAACGGCCGCCAACAGCAGCACCAGCACCATGTAACTGCCCGCATAGCGCTCCAGCAGCCGCGTGATCGGCGGCTTGGAGCGTTCCGCGTTCTGCATCAATGCAATGACTTTGCCCAAGGTCGACTCATGACCGGTACGCGTCACTTCAAGACGCAACAAGCCATCTAGATTGATCGCCCCGCCGAACACCTGCACACCGGCGCTGACCTCCAGTGGCACCGATTCACCAGTGATCGGCGCCGTGTCCAGGCTGGCCTGGCCCGACAGCACCACGCCATCGGCCGGTACCCGGTCACCGGCGCGCACTTCGACGATATCGCCGGTGTTCAGTGTGCCGTTGTCCACTTCCTGAACGCTGCCGTCGGCCTGCACAAGGCGCGCGTGGCTGCGGGTCAGTTTGCCCAGGGCATGGATCGCTTCCTGAGAGCCGATCACACTGCGCTCCTCCAGCACATGGCCGAAGATCATGATGATCGGCAGCAACGCAGCGGTCAGCAGGTCGCCGGTGGCCCAGGCGCCGAGCATGGCCAGGGCGATCAGTTGGTCGGTGATGCCATGCAGGCTGGGAAAACGCAGGCTGTACCAGGCCGAACGCATCACCGGCACCGCCACCAGCAGCGAGGCGACGCCCAGCAGCAGTTGGCTCACACCACTCTGGTCCGGCGCCAGCCAGCGCCACACCAGCCCCAGTACCAACAAGCCCAGGGCCAGCATCGCCAGGGTCAACTGCCGGGCTGCGCTGCGCTGCTCGGCGGAGGTCAGCATCGCTGCGCTCATTGTTCGGCTCCCTGAATGATCAAGCGGGCGTCGTCTTTGGGGTCCACCGTGGTCACGGACCCGGCCTGGCCGAGCACCTTCGGCAAACGCTCGCGGTACAGGCGCAACAGCAGGCCCGGGTCTTTCACCTGCGCCAGGCTGGTCACCGTAGCGGTCTGCGCCTGGGCATTGGCCAGGCGTTCGCTGGCTTGGGCGTGCGCCACTTGCACCAGCCGGTCGGCCTGCTGGGTGGCGGCCTGGGTGAGTTTTTCAGCCTCGGTTCGCGCGTTGGCCACGGCTTTATCAGCCTGCTGGCTGGCAGTGAGCACCGCATTGAACGCATTCACCGCCGGCCCCGGCAGGCTCGATTGCACATCCACACGGGTGGCTTCGATGCCCAGGCCCAGCCCGCTGGCGGTCAACTCGGCCAAGCGTTTATTGATGCCTTGCACCAAGTCGCCGCGCAGGCGCTCGCGGCGTTCGGCGGCGCCGTTGTCGCTGCCGATCAGTTCCGGGCGGGCCACCAGGATCGTGTCCAGGTCTCGCGCCGCCGTCAGTGCCACCGCGCTGCGGGTCACCAGGCGATCCAGCGCCGGCAGCACATGGTCGCCCTGCAGCACAAAGGCATAGGGCTCGGTGACTTTGTAGAACACCCGCACATCCAGTTGCACCACGCCGGCATCACCGGTCAGCAGGTACCCGGAACCGGCCAGGGCGTCGCTGAGCGGCGTGGCGAAACTGGCCACCCGGTCGGCCTGGATCGCCGCGTCCGAGCGCAGCAGGCCTTCCACCCGGCGCTCGAGCACACGGTCCGCCGCCGGCAGCAACACCACCTGCTCGAACGGCTGCGGCCAGGCCAGCAACAGCCCGGCATTCTGGACGCGGTCCAGCGCGCCGAAGTGCAATACCACGGCGCGGTTCTGCGGGTCGATCTGGCGCACATTGGAAAACGCCCACGCCAACGCCGCCAGCACCGTCACCGCGTACAGCGCCATGAAGGTCAAGCGCCCGGCCTGGATCCAGGGGCTGTCCGGGCTGTCACGCTCGGTCATGGTTGAACATCCTTGGGCCCGTCCACCAGCGCGCGAAACGGCGCGGCATCGGTGCGCAGGATGATCTTGGTGCCTGGCGTGACTACCGTGCCCAGGGTGTCGAGCGAGCGCAGCAGGTTATACAGCTGCGGATTGCTGGCGTAGGCGCGTCCGTAAATCTGCGCCGCCTCGACCCGCGACTGCGCTTCGATATCGGCGGCCTTGACCGTGGCGTCCGCCTGCACGATCCGCGCGTCACGCTCGGCGGCCGAACGGATCTGCGCCGCTTCGCGCTTGCCCACGGCGGTGCGTTCGGTGGCGATGGTTTCCCGCTCGGCGCGCATGCGGTCGACGGTGGCGGTAAGGGTCACCGACGGCAAGGTCAGCCGTTCGACCCCGACCTGCGCGACGCGCACGCCGTAAGTGGCGAGCAATTGTTGATCGATCTGCTGACGCAACTGCGCCTCGAAGTCGGCGATACGCACCTGGCCGGCGTCGGTATTGACCAGGCTGGACAGGTCGAAGCTGGCGGCGGTGGTTTCCAGCGCCGAGCCGACAAACGTACGAATCTGCCGCGCCGCCTCATCCGGCTGGTTCTGCACCGCGCGCATAAAGCGCTGCACATGCTCGGCGTCGCCCTGCACCTGCCAGGCCACGTAGGCCTGCACGATGATGCGCAGGCCGTCGCGCGTGCCCACATCCTGCAAACCGCTGGAAGTGGTGCGCAGGCGCAGGTCTACCGGGATCGCTGCTTCGAACGGCGCCGGCCAGCGCCAGCCCAGGCCCGGTTCCAGCAACACCCGCGACGGGTTGCCGAACCGGGTGATCACCGTGGCCTCGCCGGAACGCACCTGCACCAGGCTCGCCGCCGCCAGTGCAAACAGCACCAGCAACACGGCCCAGCCCATACGCCGCCAAGGGAACGGGCCGCCGGCGTGCTCCTCGTCATGATGATGGTGGTGATGATGGCCGTGGTGATGACCGTGATCGTGAGAATGAGCGCTCAACAGACAGACTCCTTATTGCACGGCTTTACGCGGCGCCATGGGGTCGGCCGGCAAAGTGAAAGAACGCAGATCGATGGTCGGCGCGCCATCGGCGCCCAGACGGTGATCCAAAATGAGCAGCTTGGCGTGGGCCAGGCCCTGACTGAGCTGGCTGAAATACTGCTCCAGCACAAATGCCCGGCCCGCCGTGGCGTAAGCCTTCTGTTCGGCCGTGAAACGCAGGTCGGCAGCCTGTGCCCCGGCATTCACTTCACGGGCGCTGGCTTGGGCCTGGTCGCGAGCGCTGCTGGCGCGCAGCAGGGCCTGGTTGGTCTGCTCGCTGGCGGCGCCACGTTCGCGGGCGATCAGGGCCTGGGCGCCGATCTGTGCGGCTTGCACGGCGTGATAAGCATTGGCGGCGCCGGCCGGTGGGTGGATGGCTTCCACCACCGTGGCGAGAATTTCTACTCCGCTGTCCAGGCGCTGCAAATCTGCCTGCACGGCACGGCCAATTTCATCCGCCAGGCGGGTGCGCTGCTCACCGAGCAATTCGTCGAGGGTGCGCGAGGCAAAATCGTGCACGAGGATACGGCTGGCGGTGCTGCGGATCAGCATCGGCACGTCCGCGCTGTTGTAGGTGGCGGCGAGCGCGGCCTGATCGCTGAGGCCGATGCGGTAGACGAAACGCACGTCCATATTGACGATTTGGAAGCCCTGAGTGCCGCCACGGCGGCTGGCGATGACCTGGGATTTGTCGTTCACATGGCTGGCGTCCCACAGGCGATTGGCGATCAGCGGCGGCGGGCCTTCGGCGGGCGCCAGCGCCGGAGCCGCGGCGTCGCTGGCACTGGTCGCCAGCTCATGCACCACGCCGTTTTCCACTGGCAACACACGCCCTAATGGCCAGGGCAACCCGGTGTGCAGCCCGGGGCCGAACACCTCGACCGGTTTACCGAAGCGCTCATAAATCCCACGGCCTTGCAGCGGGACTTCATGCACGCCGGTCAGCGCCCAGCCGATCGCCAGAACCACCACCAGCACCGGCAAAAACGCCCGGCGCATGTAGGTAAACGCCCAGATCTGGCGCAGATCGATACCGAAGCGATTGTGCAATTCATGCTGCAACGCCAGCAACGGGCGCGGCGGCCAACGCAGCAGGCCGGCGATAAAGCTCTGCGCCATCAGGCGCGGCTCCCGCCGTGGCTGGCGCGGGCTGAACAGCGACAGCACGGCCCTGAACAAGAACTCCAGCGCCACCAGCGCCGGCAACAACCCCACGAGGGTCGCCAGACGCAGCGGCCATACCGATGCCTCACCGGCGAACAACAGGCAAACCGCGCTGACCACCAGGCAACTGATCGCCACCCGGCTCAACTGTGCCAACTGCGCGGCTTCGGGCCATTGTGCGGCGGTTTCCTGGGCCAGCCGACGCTCGAACACCAGCACGCCAAACGCCAGGGCCAACGCCAACGCGGCGCCGATGCTGGCGGACTGGCCGACTTGGGCGGCCGGTAACGCCAGGTTCCAAAACTCCGCGACGCTGATCAGCGCCAGCAGAGACCAGCCGCACAGCCACAACACCGGCGTACCGACCTGGGCCAGCAGCCCAGTGCCGAAACGCTCCAGCAACCGTGCAGACCAGCCGCTGGCCGCCCCGCCGGGTTCGACCGACTCAACGGTCGGCTCCAGCGCCTGCGCGCGCCAATCCGCCACCCACCACGCTGATTGCAACCCCGCCACCAGCACCAGCAACGCCGAGGCGCAATTGATCAGCACCACCGGCCAGATCGACAGCGGCGCAAACAGCGCGACAAACAACGCCAGCACCCAGCCGATCACCGCCAGCACCGTCAGGCTGATACCGGCCTGACGCAACCGCCGGGCATGGAACAGCCCCTGCTGAAAACGCGGGAGGCCCTCTACCGAAGCGCCGTCAGCTTCTAGATCCACTTGCATCCCAACACGCCCGCTCGTACACAATTCGTTACGATATAACACACAGCGTGAAATTTTTGTTCGGTAACCCCTGCTTCAAACATTGCCCACGCTTGACCTTCATTGCCGTCAGGAGCGTGATTAACCCCCCATAAACACACGCTATCGCTGGTGCAGGCCCGGAATAATCGGCACACTCCAGCGGGCTCACGGACAAGGAAGCGTCATCCCCCATGATTTCGATCTATCAGCTCAAACCGCGGTTTCAAAACCTGCTGCGTCCCCTCGTGCAGCGCCTCTACGACAACGGCACCACCGCCAACCAGATCACCGTGCTGGCCGGCATTATTTCGCTGCTCGTCGGCCTGTTGATTGCTGGCTTTGCCCAACACTTGTGGCTGTTTGCGCTGATCCCGGTGTGGATGATCCTGCGCATGGCGCTCAATGCCATCGACGGCATGCTCGCGCGCGAATTCGGCCAGCAATCGCGCCTGGGTGCGTACCTGAATGAGCTGTGCGACGTCATCGCCGACAGCGCCCTGATCCTGCCATTTGCGCTGATCCCCGGCGTCAGCCTGGCGGCGGTGCTGCTGGTGGCGTTACTGGCGGTGTTCAGCGAATACGCTGGCGTGCTCGGGCCGATGGTCGGTGCATCGCGCCGTTACGATGGGCCGATGGGCAAAAGCGACCGGGCCTTCGTACTCGGCGTGCTGGCCACCGGCGTGGCGCTCGGCTGGCTGGGCAGCGGTTGGGTCGACACGCTGATGTGGCTGGTCGCCGCACTGCTGGCCTACACCCTGGTCAACCGCGTGCGCCAAGGCCTCAAAGAAGCTCAAACCACCTCCCCTTCTGCATAAAGGATTCTGCGATGCGCGAACAGCAACAGCACACCTTCAGTACCCATGATGGCGTCGAGCTTTTCTACCGGCACTGGCCGGCCACCGCCCCAGCGGGCGGCGAGCCGCGTAAGGCAATCGTGTTGTTCCATCGCGGGCATGAGCACTCGGGGCGTATCGCGCACCTGGTCGATGAACTCGACCTGCCGCAATTCGACTTCTTCGCCTGGGACGCCCGTGGCCATGGCCAGTCGCCCGGCGACCGCGGTGACAGCCCCAGCTTCGCCACCAGCGCGCGCGACGTGCAGACCTTTTGCGACCACATCGGCGGCGCCTATGGCATTGAGCAAGAGAACTTCGCCGTGGTTGCCCAAAGTGTCGGCGCGGTGATCGCCGCCACCTGGGTACACGATTACGCGCCGAAAATCCGCGCGCTGGTGCTCGCTTCCCCGGCGTTCAAGGTCAAGCTGTATGTGCCGTTCGCACGAACTGGCCTGGCCTTGATGCGCAAGTTTCGCGGCAACTTTTTCGTCAACAGCTACGTCAAGGCCAAGTTCCTCAGCCACGACCCGGAGCGCGTGGCGTCCTACGACAGCGATCCGCTGATCACCAAGGCGATTTCGGTGAATGTGCTGCTGGGCCTGTACGAAGCCGCCGACCGGGTGGTCGCAGACGCCCAGGCGATCCAGGTGCCGACCCAGCTCTTGGTGTCCGGCGCTGACTTTGTGGTGCATCGCAAACCGCAACAGCAGTTTTTCGACCGCCTGGGCAGCCTGAAAAAAGAACTGCACATCCTGCCCGGGTTCTTCCATGACACCCTCGGCGAACGCGACCGTGCGGTGGCGGTAAGCAGCGCCCGGCGCTTTATCCTGCAGAATTTCGAGCACCCGCTGGACCGCGCCTCGCTGCTGGACGCCGACAAACTGGGCGCCACGTGCGCCGAGTCCGAATCCCTGGCCGCGCCGCTGCCGCACAATTCCCCACGCGACCTGTACTGGCGCATGACCCGTGCGAGCATGGGTCTGGGCAAGAACCTGTCCGAAGGCGTCAAACTGGGTTTCGATACCGGTTTCGACTCCGGCAGCACCCTGGATTATGTGTACCGCAACACTCCCACGGGCAAAGGCGCCCTGGGGCGCATGATCGACGCCAACTACCTCAATTCCATCGGCTGGCGCGGCATTCGCCAGCGCAAGTTGAACGTCGAAGAACTGCTGCGCCTGGCCATGGCCCGGTTGCGCGATGAACAGCGCGAGGTGCGCATCGTTGACATCGCCGCCGGCCATGGCCGTTACATTCTGGAGGCTTTGCAGGGTGTATCGCCGCTGCCGGAATCGATCCTGCTGCGCGACTACAGCGACATCAACGTGCGCGACGGTGGCGCATTGATCCGAGAAAAAGGCCTGGGGGATATCGCGCAATTCGTGAAAGGCGACGCGTTCGACCGCCTGGATTTGGCGGCGCTGACCCCTGAACCGACCCTGGCGGTGGTGTCCGGGCTGTACGAATTGTTCGCCGACAACGGTATGGTCGGTGGCTCGCTGGCCGGTCTGGCCGAGGCAGTGGAGCCTGGCGGTTATCTGGTCTACACCGGCCAGCCATGGCACCCGCAGCTGGAGCTGATTGCTCGTGCGCTGACCAGCCATCGCCAGGGTCAGGCGTGGGTGATGCGCCGTCGCAGCCAGGCGGAAATGGACCAGTTGGTGGAAGCCGCCGGGTTCCGCAAGATCACCCAGCGCGTGGATGAATGGGGCATTTTCACCGTGTCCCTGGCACAGAAGATCTGACCATGCGCGAACCCGGCCTGTTAAAGCCTGCGGTCCTGTGGCTGCTGCTGCTGGCGCCGCTGTTTTTCAGCACCTACGGCTTTGCCACCTGGGTCACCAGCCAGCGCAGCGATGTGGGTACGCTGGTATTCGACTGGGAAAGCCATATGCCGTTCTGGGCCTGGACCATCGTGCCCTACTGGTCCATTGACCTGCTGTATGGCTTCTCCCTGCTGCTGCCCAACAGCCGCCATGAACTCAAACAACATGCCCTGCGCCTGCTGTCCGCCCAGATCATCGCCGTGAGCTGCTTTTTGATCTGGCCGCTGCGCTTCACGTTCGAGCGGCCGGAACTGGACGGCGTATTCGGCTGGCTGTTTGCCGTGCTGGCTGGCTTCGACAAGCCGTTCAACCAAGCGCCTTCGCTGCATATCGCCCTACTGGTGATCCTGTGGGTGATGTACCAGCGCCACACCCAAGGGGCGTGGCGCTGGGTGGTACATGGCTGGTTCGCCTTGATCGGTATTTCGGTACTGACCACTTATCAACATCACTTTATTGACTTACCCACAGGCGCCCTCGCCGGCTGGCTGTGTGTATGGCTGTGGCCGGTGGAACATCCCAGCCCGCTGTTGAATGCACGTTTGGCTCGCGACCCGAAACGTTGGCGGCTGGGGTTGCGCTACGGCCTGGGAGCCTTGGCCCTGGCGACAGCGGCCTTGAAGCTGGGTGGCGGCTGGTTATGGCTGCTGTGGCCAGCCGTGTCGCTGGGGTTGGTCAGTGCCAATTACGCCGTGCTGGGCGCTGTGGGGTTTCAGAAGCGCAGCGATGGCCGACTGACGCCAGCCGCGCGCTGGCTGTATGCGCCTTATCTGGCGGCGGCGTGGATAAATTCACGGCTATGGACACGCAAGCATCCACAGCCGGATCTGATTGTGGATAACGTCTGGCTCGGGCGAATACCCACGACGAGCGAGCAAACGTCTTTCAAGGCCATCGTCGACCTCTGCGCTGAGTTACCGATTTATCCACAGGGCCGGGCTTATCAATGCATCGCCGTCCTGGACCTGACTGCGCCCACCCCCGCCGAATGCCTGCAGGCGGCCCAGGCCATTGAGCGCCTGCGCATCGAAGGTCCGCTGCTGGTGTGCTGTGCCCTGGGTTATTCGCGCAGTGCCACCGCTGTTGCGGCCTGGCTGCTGCACAGCGGCCGCGCCGCCACGGTAGATAAAGCACTGGCTATGATTGGTACAGCGCGGACCGAGGTGGTCCTGCACCCCGCTCATCGTTCAGCCCTTGAGGGTTTGGCCCATGCCCGCTGATATGGAACTTCAGGTCGTCGCCAGCCTGCTGCGCCGCGGCCGCTCCTTGGATCAGTTATCCACAGGCCTGACGCTGGTCGGGGTGTTATTCGGCCTGGCACAGCTGTTGATGGTCAGCGTTTCGCCCATCTGCCTGCTGCTCAGCCTGTGGATGATTCTGCTCGGGCTGCTGCAGAAGTACTGGGCGCTGCGGGTGGCCTTCGACGCCGACCTGTTCGACCTCCTGGCCCGCGACACCGAGCGTACCGTCGACCTCGACCAGGCTCTGCAGACTCTGGGCCTGCAATCGCCCAAGCGTGCCGGCCGGCCCTGGACCGAACGGCGTCGCGGCGCCCTCAAACTGCTGCGCAAACAAGCCTGGCTGCTGGGCGCTCAAACCCTGCTGACCCTGGCCGTGATCCTCACCAGCCCTTGGCTGCCTTTCGCCGGATAAGGAACCCCCATGTTCGAACCTGTGGTCGCCACGCTGATTACCTCCATGGCCCGCACTGTCACGGGCGCTCGCAGCCTGTGGCTGGGTTGCGCGCCGGTGCCGGTGCAGCGCATCTATTTCGCCAACCACAGCAGCCACGGCGACTTCGTGCTCCTGTGGGCCTCGCTGCCGCAGAACCTGCGCAAGTTCACGCGCCCGGTGGCCGGCAGCGATTACTGGAATAAAAGCGCCCTGCGCCGCTACATCATCAACCGCGTGTTCAACGGTGTGCTGATTGATCGTGAGCGCAAAGAGCCTGTGGATAACCCTCTGCAACCGATGCTGGCGGCGCTGGAAGGTGGCGACTCGCTGATCATCTTCCCGGAAGGCACGCGCAATCTGGAGGACGGCTTGCTACCGTTCAAAAGCGGTTTGTATCACCTGGCGAAAAGTTACCCACAGGCCGAGCTGATCCCGGTGTGGATCGCCAACCTCAATCGGGTCATGCCCAAGGGCCGCGTCCTGCCGCTGCCCCTGCTGTGCACCACCAGCTTCGGTGCCCCCCTGCAACTGCAAGACGGCGAAGACAAGGCGCTGTTCCTCGCCCGCACCCGCGATGCCCTGCTCGCCCTTGCCCCGGAGCACTGCTGAGATGGATAGCCAAACCCTGATGTTGTTCGGCGGGATCGGCGCGATCCTGGTCCTGGCCTCGCTGATCGGCCTGATTCTCAAACTGCGCACCCGTGGCACGCCAAACGCGGTGATCGACAACCTCAACGCGCGCATCAACGCCTGGTGGGTCATGGTGGTGGTGATCGGTATCGCCTTCTGGCTCGGCACCGGCGCGGTAATCCTGCTGTTCTATGCGGTGTCGTTCTACGCCTTGCGCGAATTCCTCACCCTCACCCCCACCCGACGCAGCGACTACCCGGCCCTGGTGGCCGCGTTCTACCTGGCCCTGCCGCTGCAATACCTGCTGATTTACTCGGACTGGTACGGGTTGTTCTCGATTTTTATCCCGGTGTACGTGTTCCTGCTGCTGCCGATCCTCGCGTCGTTAGGCGGCGACAGCACGCACTTTCTGGAGCGCGCGTCGAAGGTGCAGTGGGGCCTGATGATCGCGGTGTTCTGCGTGTCGTTCGTACCCGCGCTGCTGACACTGGACATTCCCGGCTACGAAGGCCGCAACCTGCTGCTGATCGCCTACCTGGTGATCGTGGTGCAGTTGTCGGACGTGCTGCAATACGTGTGCGGCAAGCTGTTCGGCAAACATAAGATCGCGCCGAACCTGTCGCCGTCCAAAACCGTGGAAGGCTTCGTCGGCGGGATTCTGCTGTCATCCCTGATCGGCGCGGCGTTGTGGTGGACCACGCCGTTCAATCCGTGGCAGTCGTTTTTGATTGCGCTGCTGATCAACCTGCTCGGCTTCGCTGGCGGCATCGTCATGTCGGCGATCAAGCGTGACCGGGGGGTGAAGGACTGGGGACATATGATCGAAGGGCACGGCGGCATGCTGGATCGGCTGGATTCGGTGTGTTTCGCGGCCCCCATTTTCTTCCACCTCGTACGCTACTGGTGGACCTGACCCCCGCAAGCCGAACGAAGATCAAATTGTGGGAGGGGGCTCGCTGTGGTGAGCAGGCCTGCCCTGGGCTGCGAAGCGGCCCCTTCAAAGATCGTTCCCACGCTCTGCGTGGGAATGCAGCCCGTGACGCTCTGCGTCACCTGTGCGCAATAGTCAGAACTTGCAGCGCTTGGCGGCACGCGGAGCGTCCCAGACGGCACTCCCACTCAGAGCGTGGGGACGATCAGGTCGACCGCTCGCTGGAATGCATAAGCGTTCACTAACCCCGTAAACATCCTCGCGTGCGGCGTATCGGCGACATCTTTTGTATCAAAGACGCGTGTAAGATACGCCGCACTTAGCCAGGGATGCCCATCATGTTCGATTCGCTCAAAGCCATCAGCCGTCGTGTTGTCGGTGTGTTTCTGACCGTGGTGGGCGCCGTTTTCGGTCGCTGGCAGCCGCCGCTGTGGCTGCATGCTGTCGGCCGTGGCGTGACGAACCTGGGGGGCAAAGCGCGCGCGTACCCACGCCAGACCGGTGCCGGTGTGCTCGGCCTTGTGCTGCTCGCCGCTGCCGGGTTCTACGGCTGGCACTGGTATTCCCACCTGCCGCAGCCGCACACCGCGAGTTATTCGCTGCACAAACCGAACCTGACCGACTACACCCAGCAAACACCGGTTGTGGATAACTTGCAGGTGCGTTTCGGCGAATCCGTGGCGCCTCTGTCGGCGATCGGCAAGCCGGTGACCGAGGGCATCACTCTTAAACCCGAGGTTGCCGGCAGCTGGCGCTGGGCGGATGACCGCACCCTGGTATTCGTACCGGAAAAAGACTGGCCCATCGACGCCCATTACACCCTGGACCTGGCAAAGAAAAACCTGCTGGCCGACGGTGTATTGCTCGACCAATACAGCGCGCAATTTTCCACCCAACCATTGCGCGTCACCCTGGGACAAAACGAGTTGTATCAAGACCCGTCCAACCCGACGCTGAAACAGCTGGTAGCCACCTTCCACTTTTCCCACCCAGTGGATGAAGACAGCCTGCGCAAGCGTGTGTCGGTCATTCTCGGCAAAGGCCTGACGTACCGTGATGCGCAGTTGCCCAACCGCCCGGAAATCACCTTCGACGAGCATAAACTCAACGCCTACGTGCGCTCCGCCGCCCTGGCCACGCCGCTGGAAAGTACGCCCGTCAGCGCCAAGTTGGATGAAGGCATCAAGGCCCGCGACGGTGGCAACGCCAGCACTGCACCGCTGGTAGCGGAAGTGACCGTGCCCGGGCGTTATCGCCTGACGTTCACCGGCGCCGAAGTGAGCTTTGTGGATAACGCACGCGGCGAGCCCGAGCCGGTGCTGATGTTCAGCAGCTCCAGCGCCGTAGCCGATGACACCATCGCCGGTAAGGTGCAGGCCTGGCTGTTGCCCGAAAAAGCCGAGGACGACACCCGTCCCTATAACACTAACGAGATCGATGACGCCTTGTTGGCCCGCAGCACCAAGGTCACGCTGACCCACGTGCCCAGCGTCGAACCGCTGAATACCCTGCACGCCTTCAAGTTCAAGGCCCCGGCCGGCCGCGCGCTGTATGTGCGCGTACCCGCCAACCTGGAAGCCATCGGCGGCTATCTGGCGAAGAATCCTACGGCGTCGCTGGTGAGCATGCCGGCGTATCCACGCACATTGCAGTTCTTGTCTGATGGCGCATTGCTCAGCCTCAATGGCGAAAAACGCCTGGGCTTCATGGCCCGTGGCGTGCCTGGCGCGCATGTGGAAATTGCGCGCCTGCTGCCTAATCAGCTGCAGCATCTGGTGGACCAGAGCAGCGGCAGCTTCGCCCGCCCCAACTTTGGTAACGAATACTTCGATCGTATGGTCGAGCGTCAGTCACTGGACATTGCGCTGTCGTCCAACGACCCGGCGAAAACCGTCTACGACAATGTGGACCTGAGCCACTACCTCACCGCCAATGGCGGCCGCCGCGGTATTTTTGTGCTCAAGCTCAGCCCCCAGGACGAACAGGCCGAACGCACCTTCGACTACGACCGCAGCGGCACCAGCGACCTGCGGTTTATCGTGGTGACCGACCTGGGCATCATCGCCAAGCGTTCCAGCGATGGCAGCCATGATGTCTATGTGCAGTCCATCGGCAACGGTTCACCGGTGGCTGACGCGCAGGTCGACATCATCGGCCGCAACGGTCTGCCGGTCGCCAGTGGCCACTCGGATGCCGAAGGCCACGCGCATTTCGCCAAGCTCGATGAACTGCGCCGTGAGAAAACGCCGCTCATGTATGTGGTCACTCGCGGTAATGACCAGTCGTTTCTGCCCATTGCCCGTCAGTCCCAGCAACTGGATTTGTCGCGCTTCGACGTAGGCGGTTTGGAGGAAGACGGCGCGATTGATCGTCTCAGCGCCTACCTGTTCACTGACCGTGGCCTGTACCGGCCCGGCGAAACCGCGCATTTGGGCATGATCGTGCGCAGCGGCAACTGGAAGGGCGCACTGCAAGGCCTGCCGGTGGAACTGCAAATCACCGACCCACGCGGCCTGGAAGTGATTCGCCAGCCGCTGAAACTGTCCGCCAGCGGTTTTGAGAGTTTTGATTTCCCCAGCAGCGACGTCGCGCCCGCCGGGGATTACACCGCGACCTTGCAGCTGATCGGCCAGAAACAGACGCGCACCGACCTGGGCAGTGTCAGCTTCAAGGTGCGTGACTTCGAACCGGACCGCATGAAGGTCAGCCTGAGCCTGCACGACACCCCGGTAGCGGGTTGGATCGCGCCTGACCAAGTGGTGGCCAAGGTCACCGCCATGCACCTGTTCGGCGCGCCGGCGGCGGACCGTCGTGTCACCGGCAAGATATTCCTGAGCCCGACCCTTGCGGCCTTCGACCGCTACCCCGATTATCGCTTCCGCCTCAACGATGCCCTGCAAGATGCGAGCACCGAAGACCTGGCCGAAAGCACCCTCGACGATAACGGCCAGGCCGTGCTCGACCTTAACCTGCAACGCTTCGCCAACAGCACTTACCGCCTGCAAGTGATGACCCAGGTGTATGAAGCCGAGGGCGGCCGTAACGTGGCCGCGCAAAGTGCTTTGCTTGTGTCGTCCGCGCCCTACCTGGTGGGTGTGAAAAGTCAGGATTCGCTGTCGTACGTCGCCAAGGATGCGCCACGCCAGGTGCAATGGCTGGCCGTGGCACCGGACCTCACGCCGCTGGCGGTAGATGGCCTGACCAGTGAAGTGGTGGAACACCGCTATGTCTCGGTGCTGGTGAAACAGTCCAACGGCACCTACAAGTACGAGTCGCGCATCAAGAACATCAGCCAACCGGCCTCACCGCTGGCGATGACCAAGGACGGCGCCAGGCAGACACTGAACACCGCGACGCCGGGAGATTTCACCCTGCAGGTCAAGGATGCCAACGGTAACCTGCTCAACCAGATCGACTACAGCGTGGCCGGGCACGGCAATACCTCGCGCTCCCTGGAGCGTAACGCCGAGCTGCAATTGCGCCTGGATAAATCCAGCTACGCCACCGGTGACGAGATCGCCATCAGCCTGCGGGCGCCGTATACCGGCGCGGGCCTGATCACCATCGAACGCGACAAGGTCTACACCCAACAGTGGTTCAAGGCCGACAGCACCACCAGCGTGCAACATATCCGCGTACCGGCAGGGCTAGAGGGCAATGCCTACGTTAACGTGCAATTCGTACGCGATATGGGCTCGCCGGAGGTGTACATGAGCCCGCTGTCCTACGGTGTGGTGCCGTTCAGCATCAACCTGGATGCACGACGCATGGCGCTGAAGGTGGAAGGCCCGGCGAAGATCGAGCCGGGGCAGACCCTGGATATCAAGGTCACCGCCGACCGTCCGGGCCGTGCGGTGGTGTACGCGGTGGACGAAGGCATCCTGCAGGTGGCGCGTTATCAGACGCCGGACCCATTGGGTTTCTTCTTCCAGAAGCGCGCGTTGGAGGTCGGCACCAGTCAGATCCTTGACCTGATCCTGCCGGAATTCAGCCGTCTGCTCAGTGGGGCCGCGCCCGGCGGCGATACCGAAGGCGCCCTGGCGAACCATCTCAACCCGTTCAAGCGCAAACATCAGCCACCGGTGGCCTGGTGGTCGGGTCTGGTGGACCTGCCTGCCGGCGAAACCGTGCTGCACTATCAAGTGCCGGACAGCTTCAACGGCAAACTGCACCTGTTTGCGGTGTCGGTGGACAGCGACAGCGTCGGCGTGAGCGAGACCAACACCGACGTGCGCGGGCCGCTGGTCATCACACCGAACGTACCGGCCTTTGTGGCACTGGGCGATGTGTTCAACGTGAGTGCCGGGGTCTTCAGTAACCTGGAGGCGGCGGCGGACGTGAAGTTTGAACTGCAGACCAGCACCGGTCTGGTGGTACAGGGCGACAAGGCCAGCACGCTGGCCCTGCAACCGCGCAAAGAAGGCACTGCGCAGTTCAGGATCAAAGTGGGCGAAACCCTGGGTTCGGCAGACCTGCGCTTTGTCGCGGTGCTGCCGGACGGCAAACGTATTCAAGTGGCCGAGACCACGTCGATCCGTCCTCTGAGCGAGCATCGCGTGGCCCTGAGCCTGGGACGCTTCGACAGCGCCAGCAAAGAACTCAAACCCACCCGTGAGCTATTCGGCCAACTGCGCGACGTACAGCTGGGCGTGGCTGCTTCGCCGCTGGTATGGGCCAACGGCCTCAAGCATTACTTGGATGACTACGGCTATGCCTGCACCGAACAATTGGTGTCCAAGGCCATGCCGGCGTTGATTTGGGGGGGCACGGCACCGGAGGCCGAGCAAGCCTTCGGCAGTGCGGTACGCATGCTGCGCCAGCGCCAGAACCAGGCCGGTGGCTTCGGCTTGTGGGCTGCCAACCCCGACGTGGCGCCGTACGCCAGCCTATACGCCACCGATTTCCTGATCGAAGCCAAAGAGCACGGGCTGCCGGTACCGGAAGACCTGTTGGTACGCTCGAATGCTTATCTGACAGACCTGGCCAACGGTCCTAGCGAAGGCCTGTCGGAATTGCGCAATCGCGCCTACGCCAGTTACCTGTTGAGCCGTCAGGGGATTCTGGTCAGCGGCGCCTTGAGCGATATCCGCGAACGTTACGAAAGCTACTTCAAGGACACCTGGCAGAACGACCTGGGCGCAGCTTACCTGGCCGCCAGCTACAAGTTGCTCAAACAGGATCGGCAGGCCGATGCCTTGTTCCGCAAGATCCCATGGCGCACCCTTGTGGATAAGTGGGACAGCGACGGCCTGTACTACGACCCGCTGGTGCACGATGCCGAACACTTGCACCTGCTGGCGCGCCACTTCCCTGAACTGATGGACGATGTGCCCACGGCACTGCTGGATAAGCTCGGCAAGCGGCTCAATGAGCAGCGCTATAACTCGCTGTCGGCGGCCCTGCTGCTGCGCGCCCTGGACAACTACGGCCAGCGCGCCCAAAGCGACATGACTCTCAAGGCCACCGCGTGGCTGAGCGACAAGCAGCAACAACTGCTGGACATGGCCGGCCAGCCGCCGCGTGCTGCCGTACCGGCCGCCACTAAGAAGCTGGTGATGGAGAAGTCCGACGGCCCGGCGGCGTTCTATATGCTCAGCGAAGCCGGTTTCGACAAGGGTGCCAAGCTCAAGCCAATCAACAATGGCCTGGAAATCATCCACGAGTACCTCGACCTCAAAGGCGAGCCGCTGAGCACAGTGGCGGTGGGCGAAGAGTTCCTGGTGCGCCTGCGTCTGCGCGCCACCGACCGCGACCAGGTGCAGCAGGTGGCGGTGGTCGACCTGCTGCCCGGCGGTGTCGAGCCTGTGTATAACGTGGCGCCGGAGCCGGAAGCGGCGAGCACCGAGGACAGTGAAAGCGAAGGCGACGACGCCGAGTACGTGGAGTCCAGTGAAGACAGCCAAGAGGCCGACACCTGGCAGGCGCCCATCGGTGAAACCGAGCTGAGCAACTGGCAGCCGGATTACGTGGATGTGCGTGATGATCGGGTGGTGCTGTACGGCACTGCGCTGCGTGACGCAGGCACCTTCGTGTATCGCGTGCGCGCCACCAACGCGGGCACCTTCAACACACCACCGGCCTACGCCGAAGGCATGTACGAAACCACCCTGCAAGGGCGCGGCAAAGTAGGCCAGCTTGAAATCACCCAGCCTTAAACGCCTGGCGCCGCTGCTGGCAGCGGCGGCGCTCCTGGCGGGGCTGCGGCTGTGGCCCCATGCTTCGTTGGAACAGGCCGTCACCTCATCACGGGTGGTGCTGGCCGATGACGGCTCGTTGCTGCGCATGACCCTGGCGGATGACGGCCAATATCGCCTGTGGCTGCCGCTGGAGCGCATGTCGCCGTCACTGATCGACGCCTTGTTGCTCAAGGAAGACCGCAATTTCTACTGGCATCCGGGGGTCAATCCGGCGGCATTGCTGCGTGCGGCCATGGCCACCTACAGCGGCGGCCAGCGTCAGGGCGGATCGACCTTGAGCATGCAACTGGCGCGGCGCCTGTGGGATCTGAACACCCGCCAGGTGCCGGGCAAAGTGCAGCAAATAGCCTTGGCGCTGTGGCTGGAGGCGCGCTACAGCAAGCACGAGATTCTTGAGGCTTACCTCAACCTGGCGCCCATGGGCGGCAATATCGAAGGCGCCGAAGCGGCGAGCCGCATCTACTTCGGCAAGGCTGCGGCAACGCTGTCACTCTCAGAAGCACTGGCCCTGGCGGTCATCCCCCAGCAACCCGGGCGACGGGCGCGTTTCGGGCCGTCGCTGCAGAACGCCCGGCTGCGCTTGATGGCCGACTGGCGCAACACTTATCCACAAGACCCGCGCAATGACAGTCTGCTCGACCTGCCCCTTGAAGCACGCAACCGCCAGCAGATCCCGTTTCTGGCGCCGCACCTGAGCGAACAGCTGCTGGCCTCCCAGATCGGCACGCAAATCAACAGCACTCTCAACCTGCCGCTTCAGCAATTGCTTGAACGTTTGATCAGCGGTTTTATCGCCGAGCGCCGCAGCACGGGTGTGGAAAACGCAACGGCCATCCTGATCGACAGCCGCGACCAGAGCGTCAAGGCGTTGGTGGGCTCGGCGGATTACTTATCCACAGGCATCCACGGCCAGGTCAATGGCGTGTTGTCCCGACGCTCGCCGGGGTCGACGCTCAAGCCCTTTCTGTACGGGCTGGCGCTGGACCAGGGGATTATCCATCCCATGAGTATCCTCAAGGATTTGCCCAGTAACTTCGGCTACTTCCAGCCGGAAAATTTCGACGGCAGTTTTGTCGGCCCGCTGACGGCGCGGGACGCTTTGATCCGTAGTCGCAATATCCCGGCGGTGTGGCTGGCCAGCCAGGTCAAGTCGCCGTCGTTGTATGGTTTGTTACAACGCGCCGGCATCAAGGGCCTGCGCGATGAGAGCCACTATGGCCTGGCCCTGGCCCTTGGCGGCGGTGAGATGACCCCGGAGGAGCTGGCGCGGCTATACGTAATGCTGGCGGGCGACGGGCATCTGCGACCGTTGCGCTATGTGCAGGAACAACCGCCATCCACAGGCGTGCAATTGCTCACCCCTCAGGCCGCTTTCATGGTGCGCGACATGCTGCGCCGCAACCCGCGTCAGGATGGCCTGCCCGCGCACCATTGGCGCACCGCGTGGAAAACCGGCACGTCCTGGGGCTTTCATGATGCATGGAGCGCCGGCCTGGTGGGCCCGTATGTGCTGGTGGTGTGGGTGGGTAACTTCGACGGGCGCCCCAACCCTGCATTTATCGGTGCCAAGACCGCCGCGCCGCTGTTCTTCCGTATCGCCGACGCCCTGCCATTGGCTTTGCCGAACGTCGTCATCAAGGCCGACAAGCCACCTGCCGGACTGGTGCGCATCGACGTCTGCGCCGCCTCCGGCGACCTGCCCAACCGCTGGTGCCCGCAAACCCGCAAGACCTGGTACATCCCTGGCGTCTCACCGATTCGCGTGTCCAACCTGCACCGCCCGGTGCTGATCGACACCCGCACCGGCAAAGCGGCCTGCCCACCGTTCGATCCGCAATACACCCGCGAGGAAGTCTTCGAGTTCTGGCCCAGCGACGTACAACGCCTGTACCGCGCCGCCGGCCTGCCGCGCCGTACACCGCCCAATGTGATGAAAAACTGCCAGCCCAACCGCATCAGCGACCAGAGCGAAGCGCCGCAGATTCGTTCGCCGCTGACCCAAGTAAGCTACCAACTGCGCCTGTCCCAACCCCAGGAAAGCATCCCGCTGAACGCGAACGCGGCCAGCGATGCGGTGACCCTGTACTGGTTTGCTGACCAAACCTTGATCGGCCAGGGCTCGCCACAGGCCACGCTGAATTGGCGACCGGGGAAGTCGGGGGAGTACCGGTTGCGGGTCAGCGACGATCAGGGGCGCAGTGCGAGTCGGGGGTTGCGGGTGGAGTTTGTGCCTTAGGGAGGGTTGGCAGTGGAGACCCGAACGGGCGGGTCCCCGGGAAGCGGCGGATTACTCCACCGTCACCGACTTCGCCAAGTTACGCGGCTGGTCAACGTCTGTGCCCTTGAGCACGGCCACGTAGTACGACAGCAGTTGCAGCGGGATGGTGTAGAGGATCGGCGACAAGGTGTCGTGGATGTGCGGCATGTTGATGACGTGGGTGCCTTCGCCATTGGTCATGCCGGCCTTTTCGTCGGCGAACACGATCAGCTGGCCGCCTCGGGCACGCACTTCCTGCAGGTTGGACTTGAGCTTTTCCAACAGTTCATTGTTCGGCGCCACGGTGACCACTGGCATGTCGTCATCCACCAGGGCCAGCGGGCCGTGTTTGAGTTCGCCCGCCGGGTAGGCTTCGGCGTGGATGTACGAGATTTCCTTGAGTTTGAGCGAGCCTTCCATCGCCACGGGGTATTGCGCGCCACGGCCGAGGAACAGGGTGTGGTTCTTGTCGGCGAACAGTTCGGCGACTTTTTCCACGGTGCTGTCCATGGCCAGGGCTTCGCCCAGGCGGGTCGGCAGGCGACGCAGTTCTTCGACCAGGGTGGCTTCCACGCCAGCGGCGAGAGTGCCACGCACTTGGCCCAGGGACAGGGTCAGCAGCAACAGGCCGACCAACTGGGTGGTGAATGCCTTGGTGGAGGCCACGCCGATTTCGCGACCGGCCTGGGTGAGCAAGGTCAGGTCGGACTCACGCACCAGGGAGCTGATGCTGACGTTGCAGATCGCCAGGCTGGCCAGGAAACCCAGCTCCTTGGCGTTGCGCAGGGCGGCCAGGGTGTCGGCGGTTTCACCGGACTGGGAGATGGTTACGAACAGCGTATCGGGCTGTACCACCACCTTGCGGTAGCGGAACTCGCTGGCCACTTCGACCTGGCACGGGATGCCAGCCAATTCTTCCAACCAATAACGCGCGACCATGCCGGCGTGATAGCTGGTGCCGCAGGCGACGATCTGCACATTGCGGACCTTGGCGAACAGCTCGGCGGCCTGTGGGCCGAAGGCGTTGACCAGTACTTGGTTCTGGCTCAAGCGACCTTCCAGCGTGCGTTGCACCACGGACGGTTGCTCATGGATTTCCTTGAGCATGAAGTGCCGGAACTCGCCCTTGTCGGCGGCTTCGGCGCCGTCGCGGTATTGCACGGCTTCGCGCTCGACGGAATTGCCGTTAATGTCCCAGATCGCCACGCTTTCGCGACGGATGTCGGCAATATCGCCTTCTTCCAGGTACATGAAGCGGTCAGTCACCTGGCGCAGGGCCAGTTGGTCGGAGGCCAGGAAGTTCTCACCCAGGCCCAGGCCGATCACCAGCGGGCTGCCACTGCGGGCGGCCACGACGCGGTCGGGCTGGCTGGCGCTGATCACTGCCAGGCCGTAGGCACCGTGCAGTTCCTTGACCGTAGCCTTGAGGGCGTTGGTGAGGTCGTTGTGGTCCTTGAGCTTATGGTTGAGCAGGTGGGCGATGACTTCGGTGTCGGTGTCCGAGGTGAACACGTAGCCCAGGGCCTTGAGCTGTTCGCGCAGCACTTCGTGGTTTTCAATGATGCCGTTGTGCACCACCGCCAAGTCACCGGAGAAATGAGGATGGGCATTGCGCTCGCACGGTGCACCGTGGGTGGCCCAGCGGGTGTGGGCAATGCCCAGGCGACCGACCAGCGGCTCGCCGGCCAGGGCCTGGTCCAGTTCGCTGACTTTGCCCGGGCGACGCATGCGCTCAAGCTTGCCGCCGTTGGTGAAAACCGCCACACCGGCGCTGTCATAGCCACGGTATTCCAGGCGCTTGAGGCCTTCGATCAGGATGGGCGTAATGTTACGTTCAGCGACTGCGCCAACAATGCCACACATGGTGTTTCTCCTAGATGATTGCCGCGCATATCAACGTGATGCCGCGGGCTTGGATCTGGTCGCGGGCCTCAAGCGGCAGGCGATCATCGGTGATCAGGGTATGGACGCTGCCCCAAGGCAGTTCCAGGTTGGGAATCTTGCGGCCGATCTTGTCGGATTCGACCATCACCACCACTTCACGGGCGACTTCGGCCATCACGCGGCTCAGGCCCAGCAATTCGTTGAAAGTGGTGGTGCCACGCTCCAGATCGATGCCATCGGCACCGATGAACAGTTGATCAAAATCGTAGGACCGCAGCACTTGCTCAGCGACCTGGCCTTGGAACGAGTCCGAATGCGGGTCCCAGGTGCCGCCGGTCATCAACAGCACCGGCTCGTGTTCCAATTCGCTCAGAGCGCTGGCCACATGCAGGGAGTTGGTCATCACCACCAGACCAGGCTGGTGGCCCAGCTCGGGGATCATGGCGGCGGTGGTGCTGCCGCTGTCGATGATGATGCGGGCGTGTTCGCGCAGGCGCTTGACTGCAGCACGAGCAATGGCGCGCTTGTACGCAGAAACGGGTTGGGCAGGATCGCCGACCAATTCCTGAGGCATGGTGATTGCGCCACCGTAGCGCCGCAGCAATAAACCGTTGCTTTCCAAGGCAGCCAGGTCCTTGCGGATGGTGACTTCGGAAGTTTCGAAACGCTTGGCCAATTCATCCACACTGACTTCGCCCTGTTCGTTGAGCAGGGCGAGGATGTTGTGGCGTCGTTGAGGTGTATTACGTTTCGACATGGTAGTGATAAGTTTCGTTTCGAAAGATAACGAAGGCAATCAAAACCTATTGGGAGGGTATCGTCAAGCGTCGGGAACAGATTTTTTAAACGACACATATGAACATGTGAGAGGGGGCTTGCCCCCGGTAGCGCTGGGTCAGTCAGCTCATCTGCCACTGACCCACCGCCATCGGGGGCAAGCCCCCTCCCACTTTGAGGCTATGCTGCTTATATATTGTGAATAACTCAGGTCTTTTTGATTTTGACCGGGCGTTTCCAGCCGTCGATGTTGCGCTGGCGGGCTCGGGCGACGGCCAGCTGCAAGTTATCCACATCCTGATTGATGGTGGAGCCGGCGGCGGTCGTGGCGCCATCACCCAGCCTGACCGGGGCGACCAGCGAGTTGTTGGAGCCGATAAACACGTCTTCGCCCAATACGGTCTGGTGCTTGTTGGCGCCATCATAATTGCAAGTGATGGTGCCAGCGCCGATATTGGTGCGCGCACCGATTACCGCGTCACCCAGGTAAGTCAGGTGACCGGCCTTGGCGCCTTCTCCCAAATGGGCATTCTTCAATTCAACGAAGTTACCCACATGGGCCTTGGCATCCATCACAGTGCCAGGACGCAACCGCGCAAACGGCCCGGCATCGCTGCCCTCGCCCATCACGGCACCGTCGATATGGCTGTTGGCTTTTACCACCACGCCTTTGCGCAGGGTGCTGTCCTTGATCACGCAGTTCGGGCCAATCACCACGTCGTCTTCAATGATCACGCGGCCTTCGAGGATCACGTTGATATCGATCAGCACGTCACGGCCCACGGTGACCTCACCGCGCACATCAAAACGCGCAGGGTCGCGCAGGGTTACGCCCTGGGCCATCAGGCGACGGCCTTCGCGCAGTTGGTAGTGACGCTCCAGCTCGGCGAGTTGCTTGCGGTCGTTGGCGCCCTGCACTTCCATCGGGTCGTGTGGCTGTTCGGTGGCGACTACCAGGCCATCATTCACGGCCATCTCGATGACGTCGGTGAGGTAGTACTCGCCCTGGGCGTTGTTGTTGGACAGGCGGCTCATCCAGTCGGCGAGCTTGTTGGCCGGAACGGCGAGGATACCGGTATTGCCTTCGGTGATCGCACGCTGGGCTTCGCTGGCGTCCTTGTGTTCAACGATGGCGGCAACCTTGCCATCGGCGTTGCGCACGATACGCCCGTAGCCGGTAGGGTCATCCAGCTCAACGGTGAGCAGGCCCATCTGGCCGGGTACCACATGTTTTAGCAGGCGTTGCAGGGTTTGCACTTCGATCAGCGGCACGTCGCCGTAGAGGATCAGCACCGTGTCGGCGGTGATGAACGGCACAGCCTGCGCGGTGGCGTGGCCGGTGCCCAGTTGTTTGTCCTGCAAGACGAAATTCAGGTCATCCGCCGCCAGGCGCTCGCGCACCACATCAGCACCGTGGCCGATCACCACGTGGATACGTTGCGGGTCCAACTGACGAGCGCTGTGGATAACATGCCCAAGCATGGAATTACCCGCGACCGGGTGCAGCACCTTAGGCAGGGCCGAACGCATACGGGTGCCCTGGCCTGCGGCGAGAATGACGATTTCAAGAGACATGAATGGCTACCAATCCTGGGCGGTCCGGGTTCAGACCAAAGAAGTGTTTTGCAAAAAAGAAAAAGGGTAGCCGAGGCTACCCTTTTTAATCAATCGCGCATGAAGCATGACGGCGTGGCCGCTTACTTTTTGCGGATCTGCTGGAGAGTACGCAGCTGAGCTGCGGCCTCGGCCAGACGGACTGCAGCAGCGCTGTAGTCGAAGTCTGCGCCTTTTTCGTTCAGGGCCTTCTCGGCAGCCTTGACGGCTTCCTGAGCGGAGGCTTCATCCAGGTCGCCAGCACGTTGCACGGTGTCGGCAAGTACCTTGACCATGTTCGGCTGAACCTCAAGGAAACCACCGGAGATGTAAAACACCTCCTTTTCCCCGCCTTGCTTGGTCAGAGTGATCGGACCTGGCTTCAAGCTGGTGATCAATGGCGCGTGACCCATGGCAATACCCAGGTCACCGAGTTCGCCGTGTGCAATCACCATTTCTACCAGACCGGAGAAGATTTCCCCTTCCGCACTGACGATATCGCAATGGACTGTCATAGCCATCTGATTGCCTCAACCTGATGAGCGCCCGTTTCCGGGCGCCTGGATTACAGTTTCTTGGCTTTCTCGATCGCTTCTTCGATGCCGCCGACCATGTAGAACGCTTGTTCTGGCAGGTGGTCGTAGTCACCGTTGAGGATGCCTTTGAAGCCAGCAATGGTGTCTTTCAGGGAAACGTATTTACCCGAAGCACCGGTGAAGACTTCAGCCACGAAGAACGGCTGCGACAAGAAGCGCTGGATCTTACGAGCACGGTTTACCAACTGCTTGTCGGCTTCCGACAGCTCGTCCATACCCAGGATCGCAATGATGTCCTTCAGTTCTTTGTAACGCTGCAGCACGTACTGAACGCCGCGAGCGGTGTCGTAGTGCTCCTGGCCGATCACGTTCGGGTCCAGCTGGCGCGAAGTCGAGTCCAGTGGATCGACCGCTGGGTAGATACCCAGGGAAGCGATGTCACGAGACAGTACGACGGTGGCGTCCAAGTGGGCGAAGGTGGTCGCTGGCGACGGGTCGGTCAAGTCATCCGCAGGTACGTATACCGCTTGGATCGAAGTGATCGAACCTTCCTTGGTCGAAGTGATACGTTCCTGCAGAACGCCCATCTCTTCAGCCAGGGTCGGCTGGTAACCTACTGCCGAAGGCATACGGCCCAGCAGTGCGGATACTTCAGTACCGGCGAGGGTGTAACGGTAGATGTTGTCGACGAACAGCAGAACGTCGTTACCTTCGTCACGGAACTTCTCGGCCATGGTCAGGCCGGTCAGTGCCACGCGCAGACGGTTTCCCGGCGGCTCGTTCATCTGACCGTAAACCAGCGCCACTTTGTCCAGAACGTTGGAGTCCTTCATCTCGTGGTAGAAGTCGTTACCCTCACGAGTACGCTCACCCACACCGGCGAACACGGAATAACCGCTGTGCTCGATGGCGATGTTACGGATCAGTTCCATCATGTTTACGGTCTTGCCTACACCGGCACCACCGAACAGACCGACTTTACCGCCTTTGGCGAACGGGCAAACCAGGTCGATAACCTTGATGCCGGTTTCCAGCAGGTCGTTGCCGCCTGCCTGCTCTGCGAACGACGGTGCAGCGCGGTGGATACCCCAACGCTCTTCGGTGTCGATCGGGCCAGCTTCGTCGATCGGGTTGCCCAGTACGTCCATGATCCGGCCCAGGGTCGCTTTACCGACCGGTACGGAGATGGCAGCGCCGGAGTCGATAACGTCCAGACCGCGCTTCAAGCCTTCGGTGGAACCCATCGCAATGGTACGAACCACGCCGTCGCCCAGCTGCTGCTGAACTTCCAGGGTAGTGTCCGCGCCTTGTACTTTCAGCGCGTTGTAGATGCTCGGTACGCTGTCGCGTGGGAATTCCACGTCGATAACGGCGCCGATGATTTGAACGATACGTCCGCTACTCATAGCTGGATCCTCTGAATATTTGAACCGTTAAACCGCGGCAGCGCCGCCGACGATTTCCGAGATCTCTTGGGTGATCGCAGCCTGACGCGCCTTGTTGTAGATCAGCTGCAAATCGCTGATCAGATCACCGGCGTTATCGGTAGCGTTTTTCATCGCGATCATCCGCGCCGCTTGTTCAGCTGCGTTGTTCTCGACCACCGCCTGGTACACCTGCGACTCCACGTAGCGCACCATCAAGCCATCAAGCAGCTCTTTGGCGTCTGGTTCGTAGAGGTAGTCCCAGTGGTGCTTGAGTTCCTGATCCGGGGTCGCCACCAGTGGAATCAATTGCTCCACGGTCGGGTGCTGGGTCATGGTGTTGATGAACTTGTTGGATACCACGGACAGGCGGTCAATCCGGCCTTCCAGGTACGCATCCAGCATCACCTTCACACTGCCGATCAAATCATTGATCGACGGCTCTTCACCCAGGTGGCTGATAGCTGCAACGACGTTACCGCCGAAGTTGCGGAAAAAGGCCGCACCCTTGCTACCAACAACACACAGATCGATCTCGACGCCGTTTTCGCGGTTTACCGCCATGTCCTTGACCAGGGCCTTGAACAGGTTGGTATTCAAACCACCGCACAAACCACGGTCACTGCTCACAACCACATAACCCACACGCTTAACGGCGCGTTCGATCATGAAGGGGTGGCGGTATTCCGGGTTGGCGTTGGCCAGATGCCCAATTACCTGGCGGATACGCTCCGCATAAGGACGGCTAGCAGCCATGCGCATTTGTGCCTTGCGCATTTTGCTGACCGCCACTTTTTCCATGGCGCTGGTAATTTTTTGCGTGCTTTTGATGCTCGCAATCTTACTGCGAATCTCTTTTGCGCCTGCCATGTAACACCTATCAGGTTAGCAAGCGGGAGCCTTGCGGCTCCCGCTGCGGCTTACCAGGTTTGGGTGGCCTTGAACTTCTCGATACCGGCTTTCATGCCAGCGTCGATATCGTCATTGAAGTCACCCTTCACGTTGATCTTCGCCATCAAATCGGCGTGATCGCGGTTGAAGTAAGCAATCAGCGCTTGTTCAAAGCTGCCGACCTTGGCGATTTCAACGTCGGTCAGGAACCCACGCTCAGCGGCATACAGCGACAACGCCATGTCAGCGATCGACATTGGGGCGTATTGCTTCTGCTTCATCAGCTCGGTAACGCGCTGACCATGCTCAAGTTGCTTACGGGTCGCTTCGTCCAGGTCAGAAGCGAACTGGGCGAATGCCGCCAGTTCACGGTACTGAGCCAGAGCGGTACGGATACCGCCGGAGAGCTTCTTGATGATCTTGGTCTGAGCGGCACCACCCACACGGGATACCGAAACACCGGCGTTCACTGCAGGGCGGATGCCTGAGTTGAACATGGCCGATTCCAGGAAGATCTGACCGTCGGTGATGGAAATCACGTTGGTCGGAACGAACGCGGAAACGTCGCCAGCCTGGGTTTCGATGATCGGCAGTGCGGTCAGGGAACCGGTTTTGCCGGTCACTGCGCCGTTGGTGAACTTCTCTACGTACTCTTCCGAAACGCGGGATGCGCGCTCCAGCAGACGGGAGTGGAGATAGAACACGTCGCCTGGGTAAGCTTCACGGCCTGGTGGACGGCGCAGCAGCAGGGAGATCTGGCGGTAAGCCACGGCCTGCTTGGACAGATCGTCGTAAACGATCAGCGCGTCTTCACCGCGGTCGCGGAAGAATTCACCCATGGTGCAACCGGAGTACGGTGCCAGGAATTGCAGCGCAGGAGATTCCGAAGCACTGGCAGCCACGATGATCGTGTTGGCCAGGGCGCCGTTTTCTTCCAGCTTGCGAACCACGTTGGCGATGGTCGATTGCTTCTGACCGATGGCTACGTAGACGCAGAAAATTCCGCTGTTCTTCTGGTTGATGATTGCGTCGATGGCCAGAGCGGTTTTACCGATCTGACGGTCACCGATGATCAGCTCACGCTGGCCACGGCCGACAGGAATCATGGCATCGACAGCCTTGTAGCCAGTCTGTACAGGCTGGTCTACCGACTTACGCCAGATCACGCCCGGAGCAACTTTCTCGACCGCGTCGGTCTCGGTGTTGCCCAGTGGACCTTTGCCGTCAACAGGGTTACCCAGTGCGTCGACTACGCGGCCCAGCAGTTCCTTACCAACCGGAACCTCCAGGATGCGGCCAGTGCACTTGGCGCTCATGCCTTCAGCCAGACTGGTGTACGCGCCCAATACAACGGCACCTACGGAGTCTTGCTCCAGGTTGAGGGCCATACCGTAGACGCCGCCCGGAAACTCGATCATCTCGCCGTACATAACGTCGGCCAGACCGTGAATCCGCACGATGCCGTCAGATACGCTGACGACAGTGCCTTCGTTACGGGCTTGGGAGGTCACATCGAGCTTGTCGATGCGGCCCTTGATAATTTCACTTATTTCGGAAGGATTGAGTTGCTGCATTGCTCTGCTGCCCCTTCAAACTCAAGATTTCAATGCTTCGGCAAGTTTCGCGATTTTGCCGCGAATCGAGCCATCGATAACCAGGTCGCCGGCACGGATAACAACACCACCAATCAGGGATGCGTCCTCCGAAGCTTGCAGGCGCACTTCCCGATTGAGTCGTGCACTGAGAACCTTGGCGAGTTTGTCTTGCTGTTCTTGGTTCAATGCGAAAGCACTGGTCACTTCAACGTCTACCGATTTCTCTGCGTCGGCCTTGTACAGGTCGAACAGCGCGGCGATCTCCGGCAGAAGCGGGAGTCGGTCGTTTTCGGCAACGACATTGATGAAGTTCTGCACTTTCACATCGAACTTGTCGCCGCACACTTCAATAAAAGTGGCGGCCTTGTCTGCGCTCGTCAGGCGCGGGGCCTTGAGCACGCGCTGCATGGTGTCGTCCTGCGACACGGCTGCAGCCAGGCCGAGCATGGCTGACCAAGAGGCCAGCTGCTGGTGGGCCTGGGCGTGCTCGAAGGCTGCCTTAGCGTAAGGTCGGGCCAACGTGGTCAGTTCTGCCATGATCGCCCTCGCTTAAATTTCAGCAGCCAGTTTGTTAACCAGCTCCGCGTGCGCGTTTTGATCGATTGTGGCACCAAGGATCTTCTCAGCACCGCCGACCGCCAGAGCACCCAGTTGGGCACGCAGCGCGTCTTTGACGCCGTTCAGTTCCTGTTCGATCTCGGCATGAGCCGAAGCCTTCACACGGTCAGCTTCGACGCGGGCTTTTTCAACAGCCTCTTCGACGATCTGGTTACCGCGTTTCTTGGCTTGCTCAATGATCTCAGCTGCCTGTGCTTTAGCTTCGCGCAGTTGATGACCCACTTTCTCTTGGGCCAACTCCAGGTCGCGAGCTGCACGGCTGGCAGCGTCCAAGCCGTCCGCGATCTTCTTCTGACGTTCGTGCAAAGCCGCGATGACCGGAGGCCACACGAACTTCATGCAAAACACTACAAAAATGAAGAACGCAACGGATTGGCCAATCAGGGTTGCATTAATGTTCACGCCAACACCTCGCTCATTCGTTGTCCAACACCCCAATCACTCGAAATCGAGTGATCAGCCAGCGAGTTGACCAACGAAGGGGTTCGCGAAGGTGAAGAACAGAGCGATACCAACGCCGATCATGGTCACGGCGTCGAGCAGGCCGGCGACGATGAACATTTTAACTTGCAGCATTGGAACCATTTCTGGCTGACGCGCTGCGCCTTCCAGGAACTTGCCGCCCAGCAGGCCGAAACCAATGGCAGTACCCAGGGCGCCCAGGCCGATCAACAGTGCAACAGCGATAGCGGTTAGACCAACTACAGTTTCCATCTTTCCTCCCGACTTTTACGTCGTATGGTTTAGGTTTTTTAGATTTTAAAGCGGTAAAACAAATCGTTTCATCAGCCCTGGTGGGCCACCTTCCCGTTTCACCGGGAAGGACATCAGACTGGTCGAGACCGGTCTTAATGGTTCTCTTCGTGCGCCATCGACAGGTAGACGATGGTCAGCATCATGAAGATGAAGGCCTGCAGGGTAATGATCAGGATGTGGAACACAGCCCACGCCCACTGCAGAACAACGCCCAGGCCGCTAAGCCAGAGCAGGCCGCTGCCGAACATCACAGCGATCAGGATGAACACCAGTTCGCCGGCATACATGTTGCCGAACAGTCGCAGGGCCAGGGAAATAGGCTTGGCGACCAGGGTGACGAATTCCAGCAGGAAGTTCACCGGAATCAGCAGGGCCTGAACGAAAATGTTCTTGCTGCCGAATGGGTGCAGGGTCAGTTCGCCGATGAAACCGCCGATGCCCTTGACCTTGATGCTGTAGAAAATGATCAACGCGAACACCGACAGGGCCATGCCCAGGGTGGCGTTAGGGTCCGTGGTGGAGACCGCACGGAATGGAATGTGGTGATCGCCGGAGATCAGGATGGCCAGTTGAGGAATCCAGTCGACCGGGATCAGGTCGACGGCGTTCATCAGGAACACCCAGACGAAGATGGTCAGCGCCAGCGGTGCGATCACCGGGCTACGGCCATGGAAGCTGTCTTTCACGCTGCCATCGACGAATTCGACCAATACTTCAACGAAGTTCTGCAGAGCACCCGGTTGACCGGAAGTCGCCTTCTTCGCCGCCATGCGGAAAATGAGGACGAAGATCAGACCCAATGCGACCGACCAGCCCAGAGTATCCAGGTGGAAAGCCCAGAAGCCCATTTCTTTGGCTTCTGCTGCGGTGTGGGCGAAGCCCCAGCCGCCGTTGGGAAGCTGACCGAAGGTCAGGTTCTGCAAGTGGTGCTGGATATAGCCCGAAGCGGTTGTTTCTGCCATGGTTGCCTCAAACGCCCTAAGGTTTCGAAAGTCTTGTTTTCATTAGCAGGGGAGCGAACCAGCTGACCAGTTGGGTCAACACGAAGACACCGAATACAGCCAGCGGCGCCAATGGCTTCACACCTGCAAAGGTCAGTGCAAACAGCACTGCCGTCAAAATCAGTTTCCCCGCCTCGCCGGCATAAAAAGACCGGACGATGGCCTGGGCTGCTCGGGCGCCGGAAAACCGAAAGGCCCTGTGAGCAAAATACATATTGGGCAGCAAGGCTATCAGGCCTCCGCAGAGTCCTGAATATCCGGCTACGACTCCATGCCAATACCAAAGCGCCAATGCGGCGATCAGCAGGATGACAAATTGAGCCAATAAAACCGGGAAAACGGCCAAGCGATGGAACGGCAACGTGTTTGGCGTGCGGGTTTCCATCACTCTTGCTCCTCAATGGTCGGCTGCCGGAGATCAATAACTTGGCATAATTTGTGCCGACAAAATGCGCGCAGAGTATAGGGGCGGTTCAGCCCCTATTCAACTGTCGGGTAGTGATTTCCGATCACGCGCTACATAAGCAAATGTTTCAGCGAATGTGGGCAAGGACGCCTTGAAGCTCATCGAGGGAGTTATATCCGATGACCAGTTGGCCTTTGCCCTTCTTACCGTGGCGAATTTGCACCGCAGAGCCCAGGCGCTCGGCCAGGCGCTGCTCGAGACGCGCGATATCCGGATCAGGTTTGGCCGTTTCAACCGGTGCAGGTTTACCGCTGAGCCACTGCCGAACCAAGGCCTCGGTCTGACGAACGGTGAGCCCCCGTGCGACAACGTGTCGCGCCCCTTCAACCTGTTGATTTTCCGGCAAACCTAGCAATGCACGGGCATGGCCCATTTCCAGGTCGCCATGGGACAACATGGTCTTGATGACTTCCGGCAGCGCGATCAGGCGCAGCAGGTTGGAGACGGTTACGCGGGATTTACCTACCGCCTCGGCCACCTGTTGCTGGGTCAGCTGGAATTCCTGCTGCAAACGCTGCAACGCAATCGCTTCTTCGATGGGGTTGAGGTCTTCACGCTGGATATTCTCGATCAAGGCCATGGCGATCGCGGTTTCGTCGGGCACATCGCGGACCATTGCCGGGATGGTTTCCTTGCCCGCCTGTTGGCTTGCACGCCAGCGGCGCTCGCCGGCGATGATTTCAAAGCGCCCACCACCGATCGGGCGGACCACGATGGGCTGCATCACGCCCTGGGCCTTGATCGAATTGGCCAGTTCTTCCAGCGCCTGGGGATCCATGTCCCGGCGCGGCTGGTATTTACCGCGCTGGATCAGGTCCAGGGGCAGGTGCTGCAACTCGCGCTCGTCGGCCTGCACCGCCTGTTCTTCAAGCGACGTGACGGTCGGACCACTCAACAGTGCATCCAGTCCACGTCCTAGACCTCGTTTCTTGACGGCCATGGGGATTCCTTAAGTTGGCTGGGCAGCAGCGGTGCGTGAATTGCGGCGTTGGCGACGGACCATCTCGCCGGCCAGTGCCAGGTAAGCAATGGCACCACGCGACGATTTGTCGTAAGCCAGGGCCGGCATGCCGTAGCTCGGTGCTTCGGCCAAGCGGATGTTGCGCGGGATCACCGTGTCGTAAAGCTGATCGCCGAAATGTTCCTTGAGCTGGGCCGAAACATCGTTCATCAGGCTCAGGCGCGGATCGTACATGGTTCGCAGCAGACCCTCGACTTGCAGGTTCGGGTTGAGCAACTCGGCAATCCGCTTGATGTTATCCACAAGATCGCTCAAACCTTCCAATGCAAAATATTCGCACTGCATGGGAATAATGACCCCGTCGGCGGCGACCAGGGCGTTGAGCGTCAGCATCGACAGCGAGGGCGGGCAGTCGATCAGAATGTAATCGTAATTCTCGCGGATCGGTGCCAGGGCGCTGCGCAGACGGCTTTCTTTCATCTGCATTTCCAGCAGCACCACTTCCGCCGCGGTCAGGTCGCGGTTGGCCGGCAGCAGTTGATAACCGCCGTGTTCGGAGTAGTGCATGGCCTGGGCCAGGTCGCACTCACCGATCAGCAAGTCATAGACCGAGTTTTCCAGGCCGTGTTTATCCACACCGCTGCCCATGGTGGCGTTGCCCTGTGGATCAAGATCGATCAACAGCACCCGGCGCTTGGTGGCCACCAGGGATGCTGCGAGGTTGATGCAGGTGGTGGTTTTGCCCACGCCACCTTTCTGGTTCGCTATCGCGAATACCTTAGCCATTCTTGCTTGTGTTCCCAATCATGCCGTGCGGCGCAGTATCAGCAGATGGCGTTGGCCTTGGCAACCGGGTACGGCCAAGGCGTGTTCGCTATCGAGGTGGAAGTCTGCCGGCAATGCTAACAGCTCATCGCTTGGATGGACGCCCTTCATTGCCAGCCAGCGGGTGTCGTGGTCGCCCAGGTGGCGGGTCCAGTTACTGAAGTTCTCCATGCTACTGAACGCCCGGGAGACAATTCCGTTGAAGGGCAGCTCTGGCGTGAAGGCTTCAACGCGGCTGTGGATAACCTGCAGGTTTTCCAGCTTGAGTTCGAGTTTGACCTGGGTCAGAAAGCGCGTCTTCTTGCCGTTACTGTCCAGACACGTGACCTGTGACTCCGGAAACAGGATAGCCAGGGGAATGCCCGGCATGCCGCCGCCACTGCCCACGTCGAGCCAGCGACCGTTTTTTATAAACGGCATGACACTCAAGCTGTCGAGCAAATGACGCGAGACCATTTCGTCGGGATCACGGACTGCGGTGAGGTTGTAAGCCTTGTTCCATTTGATCAACAGGGCCAGATAACCCAGCAGCAACTCGTGCTGGGCTTCGGTCAAGTCCACGCCCAATTGGCGCGCTCCTGTGGATAACTCTTCGGCGTGTTGCAAGGTAACCAACGAACTCAAGCGCTTTGCTCCAACTGACGGCCCGCGCCGCGTTTTTTCAAATGAATCATCAACAGCGAGATCGCTGCCGGGGTGACGCCGGGGATGCGTGAAGCCTGGCCCAGGGTCTCGGGGCGAGTTATCCCCAGCTTGCTTTGAATTTCTTTCGACAGCCCGGAGATGCCGGTGTAATCGATATCCACAGGCAGCCTGGTGTCTTCACTGGCGCGCAGGCGAGCGATTTCGTCCTGCTGGCGATCAATGTAGCCGGCGTACTTGGTCTTGATTTCGACCTGCTCGGCGACCTGTGGATCTTCTGCACCATGGCCTGTCACTTCGACCAGGCCAGCGTAGTCGATTTCCGGGCGGGACAGCAGGTTCAGCAGGTTGTACTCGTGGGTCAACGGCGTTCCGAATTTTTCCGCAATCGCGTCGCCCTGCTCGGTGCCCGGACGAACCCAGGTACTTTTCAGGCGCTGCTCTTCCAGCGCGATGCTTTCGCGTTTTTTGCAGAAGGCGGCCCAGCGCGCATCGTCGACCAGGCCGAGCTCGCGACCTTTTTCGGTCAGGCGCAGATCGGCATTGTCTTCGCGCAGGATCAAACGGTATTCCGCTCGGGAGGTAAACATCCGGTACGGTTCCTGGGTGCCCAGGGTAATCAGGTCGTCGACCAATACACCGATGTAAGCCTCATCGCGACGCGGGCACCAGCTGTCTTTGCCTTGTGCACGCAGTGCCGCGTTCGCCCCGGCCAGCAAACCTTGGGCGCCGGCTTCTTCGTAACCGGTGGTGCCGTTGATTTGCCCGGCGAAGAACAAACCGCCGATTACTTTGGTTTCGAGGCTGTATTTCAAGTCGCGCGGGTCGAAGTAGTCATATTCGATGGCGTAACCCGGCCGCACGATGTGTGCGTTTTCCATGCCGCGAATCGATTGCACGATCTGAATTTGCACATCGAACGGCAGCGAGGTGGAAATCCCGTTCGGGTACAACTCGTGGGTCGTCAGGCCTTCGGGCTCGATAAAGACCTGATGGCTTTCCTTGTCGGCAAAACGGTGGATCTTGTCTTCGATCGACGGGCAGTAGCGTGGGCCAATGCCTTCGATCACGCCGGAATACATCGGTGAACGGTCGAGGTTCGCCGCGATGATCTCGTGAGTACGGGCGTTGGTGTGGGTAATCCAGCAGCTGACCTGTTTCGGGTGCTGCTCCTTGGAACCCATGAACGACATCACTGGAATCGGCGTGTCGCCCGCTTGTTCGGTCATCACCGAGAAATCCACGGAACGTCCGTCGATACGCGGTGGCGTTCCGGTTTTCAAGCGGCCGACACGCAGCGGCAATTCACGCAGGCGTTTGGCCAGAGCAATTGAGGGTGGATCACCCGCGCGGCCACCCGAATAGTTCTGCATGCCGATGTGGATAAGTCCCCCGAGGAACGTACCGGTGGTCAACACGACGGATTGCGCGAAGAAACGCAGACCCATCTGGGTGACGACACCGCGGACCTGGTCCTGCTCGACAATCAGGTCATCCGCAGCCTGCTGAAATATCCACAGGTTCGGCTGGTTTTCCAAGGTTTCGCGTACTGCGGCCTTGTACAGGATGCGGTCGGCCTGTGCGCGAGTCGCACGCACGGCCGGGCCTTTGCGGCTGTTGAGCACGCGAAATTGAATACCCCCTTTATCGGTGGCCATGGCCATCGCGCCGCCGAGGGCGTCAATTTCCTTGACCAGGTGGCTTTTGCCGATGCCACCGATGGCAGGGTTGCAACTCATCGCACCGAGGGTTTCCACGTTATGCGTGAGCAACAGGGTTTTGACGCCCATGCGTGCTGACGCCAGTGCTGCCTCGGTACCGGCATGACCGCCGCCGATGACGATCACTTCAAAACGGGAAGGGAAATCCACCACGCACCTCGTGCCTGCTTATGTAGGTAATCAGGAATTGTCTGTTGAAAGAGTTTTGCAGCTTTGGCGGCAAGTATAGGGACTTAGCCCTTCCTAAAGAACCCTTTGCACAAAATTTAACCAGCTGTGGATGAATCACAGACAATAGAAATTAAAAGAGAGAAATTTATTAAATCTTTGTTTTTATGTTTATTTCTACTGAGCACCATTTCTGTGGATAGATTGCTCAAACCCTCTAAATACGTTGTGTACAGCGTTTCAAAAGTCTGTGGTCATGTGCCGATGAGCGCGGTGGGTAACTGATTTAAGCCTGTGGATTAAACCATCACTTATCCACAGATGAGTTTATCATGACTTTTTAAGCCCTGTTATCAACCGGGCACAGAGCGGCTTACCCACAGGGCTTAACCCGGCTTTTTTCTTCATTCATCCTGAATTCAGCCCACGAGAAAGCCTCGGTTACCTTCGGATCCGATGCAGACCACTTCAATGAAAGACCTATTGTGGGACACCCTCGCCGCAGTTAATAATAGCGATTATCATTAACCTGCCCACTGCGCCCCTATGTCCCCTCCTACTCATACGGCAGCTGTTCAGAACATCTACGAGGAACACCACACGTGGTTACAGGGGTGGCTCAAAGGTAAATTGCATAACGCCTGCGATGCAGCCGATGTTGCCCACGATACGTTCGTGCGTATTTTAGGTGGACGACATGCCTCCCAGATCCTCGAACCGCGGGATTACCTGGCCACGATCGCCAGGGGTCTGGTGATTGATCGTTATCGCCGCCATACCATCGAACAGGCCTATAAGGAGGCTTTGGCCGAGCGCCCTGAACCCACTGTTGTCAGTGAAGAGGACAGGGCGATCATCATCGAAACCCTGACGGCTGTGGATAAAGCCCTGCATGGACTCGGGGCGCGCGCGCGAAGGATCTTCATGCTGTCTCAGTTCGAGGGGCTGACTTATCAACAGATCGCCGATCAATTACAGGTTTCGCTGACCACGGTGAAGAAACACATGATCCGGGCGTTTACCGAATGTTCATTGATCCTGGCCAGCAGCTGATGGCCGCTCCCGATCGCGAAACCTTTGAAGCCGCCGCCACTTGGTATGTGCAATTTCAGTCCCAAGCTCCCACCCCCGCCGAACGTCATGCCTGGCAGCAATGGCTGAACCGCGATCCTTCCCATCTGGTTGCATGGAATCAGCTGGAACATCTGCAACGCAGCCTGGGTGCGCTGCCCCAGGACGTCACTCGCCGTGCGCTATCAACCACCCAGCAACGTCGGCAAGTACTCAAATGGCTGCTGGTTCTTGGCGGTAGTGGCTATCTCGGCTGGAACATCCAACAACATAGCCGCGTTGGAACAGTGTGGGCCGACTACCGCACACCGGTTGGTGGACGGCAACATATCCAATTGGCCGATGGCACCCGAATCGAACTCAATACCCGCTCGGCGATTGACGTGATAGTCGACGAACGGCAACGCTTGATTCGCCTACGCGAGGGTGAGGTGCTTATCCACACCGGCAAGTTGGGCGCACAGGCACCGTTTTATGTTGAGACTCGCCAGGGGCGGGTCCAGGCGTTGGGCACTCGGTTTACTGTGCGCCAGCTGGCCGATTCCACTCGGGTAGGCGTATTGGAAGATCGAGTACAGGTGTCCCCGGCCGACAAACCCGACTCCGGCCTGCTGCTCAATGCGGGCCAAAGCGCCGACTTTGATCGGCTCAAGGTGAGTCCGATCCGTCCTTATGCTGCCGTTCAGGCCGCCTGGGTCGACGGGCAATTAATCGTGCTGGATGCACCGCTTGGGGATGTAATCCACGAATTGGCGCGCTATAGGTCCGGTGTCCTGCAGTGCGACACGGTCTCGGCGCACCTGCGCGTCTCCGGTACGTTCCGCCTGGACGCCACTGATGCAGTGTTGGCCAACCTGCAGGCCACCTTGCCTATCCAGGTGAAATACTTCACACGCTACTGGGTTTCGATAGCACCGATGGTTTGATTAAAAAATCACACGAGGGGTTATCTTTTTCCTAGCTGGAACGGCCCTACAGGTAATTACGACGATACCTTCAGGGTCTATCCACCAATGCGCCTTCCCACCCAGCTACGCCAGCGACTTTCCTGCCACGGCTTGACCTACGGTCTGCTGATTGCTACCGCCGCCACAGCCGGCACCGTATTTGCCACCGGCGCCTTGGCCGCCAGTGCGGTGCGGCATTTCTCCATTGCGGCCGGTCCGCTGGACAGGGCTTTGAGCCAGTTTGCCGCCAGCGCGAACGTGATCCTATCTTTCTCCCCGGAGCAAACCGCACGGCTAACCACCCCTGGTATTGAAGGCGATTACTCGATCGATCAGGGATTCGCATTGTTGCTGCAAAACTCAGGGTTGACGGCTTCCGTTCAAGCCCCCGGCAGCTACGTATTGCAGGCAGCTCCTGCGGGCCAACTCACCCTTGCGGCGACGACGGTGAGTACTTATCAACAAACTGGTTTCAACCAGGATATCGCTGCAGATGTAGGCTATAAGGCGCAAAACAGTCGGATCGGCACCAAGACCAGTACCCCGTTGTCGGAAACACCGCGCTCGGTGTCGGTGGTCACCGGCCAACGCATTAAGGACCAAAAGGCGCAAAGTCTGACGCAAGTGCTGGGATATGTTCCCGGCATCTTCGCGCCCCCCTTTGCCGCCGGCGACAGTCTGGCAGGCGATCTGTTCTTTATCCGCGGTTTCAATGCCACTGATTATGGCTACGGTCTGCTGCGAGATGGCCTGCGTGTGCAGGGCAACCGGTACGACACCACCAGCGAACCCTATGGCTTGGAGCGGGTCGAGGTTTTCCGTGGCCCCTCCTCCCTGCTGTATGGCGAGAACGCTCCTGGTGGCCTGGTAAACCTGGTGAGCAAACATCCAACGGCCACGCCCCAGGGCGAGGTGCAACTGGGGTATGGTTCCAATAATCGTCGCCAACTGGGTGTGGATATCTCGGGTCCGCTCAGCGATAACGATAACGTCCTCGGCAGACTGGTGATGCTGGGCCGCAAGTCCGATACGCAAACCGACCATGTACCGGACGACCGCCTCTATATCGCGCCTTCCTTGACGCTTAACTTCGACGATTACAACAGCCTGACCCTGTTGGCCAATTACCAGAAGGACCACACCAACCTGGAACTCGGCCTGCCGGCTGCAGGCACCTTGCTCACAAACCCCAACGGCAAGCTCTCCAAGCACACAATGCTCGGTAATCCGGACTGGAATACCTTTGAGCGTGAAAGCTGGAGCACCGGCTACGAGTTCAGCCACAGCTTTAATGATGACTGGCAGTTCCGCCAGAACTCACGCTATATGCAATCGCGCATCGACCGCCATGAAACCTGGCCCAGCGCCCTGAATAATCGCGGCTTCGGCACTCAGTTGAACATGACGGCCTACGACCGTTACAACAAGTCGATGGTGTACTCCCTGGATAACCAGCTGGAAGGCAAATTCCAGATGGGCAACTTGGAAAATACCGTGCTGTTGGGCGCCAGCTATGACCGCACCTCGTTCAATCAGGACTGGGATGCGGGTTTCGCGGGAACCATCAATGTGTTCAACCCTGTGTACCTGCGCGATCCGCTGACCCCCGTCGCCGTACAAAACACCTTGCTTGAACAACAGATGAAAGGGGTTTATGCACAGGTCCAGAGCAAATACGACCATTGGCTGTTCTTACTCGGCGGTCGTCAGGACTGGGTCGACAGCGAATTTCGCGACAAGGTGAATACCGCCAGCGATACTCGCTCAGAAGATCGAAAATTCACCTATCAGGGCGGGGTGATGTACCAGTTCGACAACGGTTTGACGCCGTATGTCAGCTACTCCACCGCGTTTGTACCGGTCCAGCAGATCTCGAATGCCGGCTCGCCATTGAAGCCGATCACCAGCAGCCAATACGAAGTGGGCGTTAAATACGAACCGATCGGCTGGGACACGGCAATGACACTGTCGGTGTATGACCTGCGTAAACAGGACGACACCTACCTCGACGCCACCACCAATAGTTATCGGCAGGTGGGCGAAAGCCGTGCAAAGGGTGTGGAGGTGGAGGTCAACAGCAACCTCACGCCAAATCTGAATCTGACGGCGGCTTATACCTACACGGATGCGCGTATTACCAAAGACTCGGCTGCATCACTGGTCGAAGGCCATCAGATGACCGGTGTGCCGCGCAACCAGGCTTCCGTTTGGAGCAAATATCGCTTCCTTGAAGGAGGTCTCAAAGGCTTATCCCTGGGCGGTGGCGTGCGCTATTTCGACAGTACTTTTTCCTACACCGCACCGACGCTGTACGGCAAGCTGGACGCAGGGAGTGTCACGTTGGTGGATGCCGCCATCGGTTACCAGATCGACAAGAACTGGTCCGTGGATTTAAACGCCAAGAACCTCTTCGATAAAGAATACGTGTCGGGTTGCAACGATGCGGGCCGTTGCTACTGGGGGGAAAGTCGCACCTTGCTTGGTACCCTCTCCTACAACTGGTAGAGCAATTGTGGATAACATTTCACTTGCCGATACAGAAGCTTGAAAAAATCCGCCCCAGCAAATCATCCGAGCTGAAGGCGCCCGTGATTTCTCCCAGCAGCTGCTGAGCCTGGCGCAGATCCTCGGCCAGCAGCTCTCCCGCCCCCGCCAGGGTCAGTTGCGCACGCCCGTGCTCAAGAGCCGCGCTGGCATGGCGCAACGCCTCAAGGTGCCGCCGGCGAGCGCTGAAGCTGCTTTCGGAGGTCTGCTCGTAGCCCATGCAAGCTTTGAGATGATCACGCAGCAGTTCCAGCCCCTCACCCGCCGACCTGGCGCTAAGACTGATGGTGACATGGCCATCCTCACTGGTTTCCAACGCTACGGCCTCCCCTGTGAGGTCGGCCTTGTTGCGGATCAACGTGACATTGGCCGGATCTGGCCTTTGCTCGAGGAACTCCGGCCATAAAGCGAAAGGATCGGCAGCCTCGGGCGCCGTGGCATCCACCACCAACAACACCCGGTCCGCTTCACCGATGGCCTTGAGTGCTCGCTCAACGCCAATTTTTTCAACGTGGTCATCGGTGTCGCGCAAGCCAGCGGTATCGACCACATGCAATGGCATGCCATCGATGTGGATATGTTCGCGCAGGATATCCCGCGTGGTCCCTGCGATTTCAGTCACGATGGCGGCTTCACGCCCCGCGAGGGCGTTCAATAGGCTGGACTTGCCGGCATTGGGACGTCCTGCGATTACCACAGTCATACCATCACGCAGCAAAGCGCCCTGTCCCGCTTCACGCAGGACTGTGGATAACTCGTCTCGAACTTTGTCCAGCATCGCCAAAACGTGCCCATCGGCAAGAAAATCGATTTCCTCTTCCGGGAAATCAATCGCCGCTTCGACGTAGATACGCAAGCCGATAAGTTGCTCTGTGAGGTTGTGCACACGCTGGGAAAAAGCGCCCTGTAATGAACGCAACGCATTGCGTGCCGCCTGTGCGGAACTGGCCTCGATCAAATCCGCAATGGCTTCGGCCTGGGCCAGGTCGAGCTTGTCATTCAAGAACGCGCGCTCGCTGAATTCCCCCGGTCGAGCAAGGCGGCAACCCAACTGTAGGCAACGCTGTAACAGCATATCGAGCACCACCGGGCCGCCGTGGCCTTGCAGTTCAAGCACATCCTCACCGGTAAACGAATTCGGGCCTGGAAAATACAGCGCCAGGCCTTCGTCCAATACTTCGTTATCGGCGTTCAGGAATGGACCGTAATGGGCATATCGCGGCTTAAGATCTCGCCCGCTGATGGCGCTGGCAGCCACGCCGGCAAGCGGCCCGGAAATTCGAACGATACCGACGCCGCCGCGACCTTGAGCGGTAGCGACAGCAGCGATGGTTTCACGAGGAGCGCTCATCAACAGGTTCCAGAACAAAAGTGACGGAAAGCAAAACGCCCCACTAGGGGGCGTCTTGAGTGGTTATCCACAGAGTAATTACGCCGCGGCTTTTTGGGTAGCCGCTTCGATTTTACGTGTGATGTACCACTGTTGAGTAATCGACAACACGTTGTTGACCACCCAGTACAGGACCAGACCAGCCGGGAACCACAGGAAGAAGAAGGTGAAGATGATCGGCATCATTTTCATCACCTTGGCCTGCATCGGATCCGGAGGTGTCGGGTTCAGGCGCTGCTGGATAAACATGGTCGCGCCCATGATGATCGGCAGGATAAAGAACGGGTCTTTGATCGACAGGTCAGTTATCCACAGCATGAACGGTGCCTGACGCATTTCCACGCTTTCCAGGAGTACCCAGTACAGCGACAGGAACACCGGCATCTGCACCAGAATCGGCAAGCATCCACCCAGCGGGTTGATCTTCTCTTTCTTGTACAGCTCCATCATGGCCTGGGACATTTTCTGCCGGTCATCGCCATGTTGCTCTTTCAGCGCAGCCAGCTTCGGCGCCACCGCACGCATGCGCGCCATCGACTTGTAGCTGGCGGCCGACAGAGGGAAGAAGATCCCTTTGATCAGCATGGTCAGGAAGATGATCGACCAGCCCCAGTTACCGACGATGCTGTGGATATGTTGCAGCAACCAGAAAATCGGCTGGGCAATGAACCACAGAATGCCGTAGTCCACAGTCAGCTCCAGACCTGGGGACAACTCTTTGAGTACCGCTTGGCTTTTCGGACCGGCATACAGCGTAGCGCTGGTTTCAGCCTTGGCACCTGGCGCGACGGTCAACGACGGGCCGGTGTAGCCAATAATGTAGTTACCCTTGGTGTCCTTGCGGGCCAGAACCACGTTGTTCTGGCCTGGTTGTGGAATCCACGCGGTAACGAAATAGTGCTGCAACCAGGCAACCCAGCCGCCGTTCACGTTATACGTGATGGCTGGCTTGGTCTTGTCTTCGTTCACCTTGTCCATGTCTTTCATGGACACTTTTTTGTAGGGTTCCGAACTTGTCCACAGGGCGGCGCCCAGGTAAGTCGCAGTACCCGTCGCGGTGCTTGACGAAGGATCGGAGCTGGCGTCGCGCTTGAGTTGCGCAAACATCGCACCATTCCAAGGCTGGGCGCTTTGGTTGTCGATCAGGTAGGTAACGACGATATCGTACAGGCCACGCTTGAGCGTGAACCGCTTGATGTAATTGACGCCGTCCTTGCTGAACTTGAGGTCTACGACCAATTGGTCCTGACCATCAGCCAGTTGATAACTTTTCTTCTCCGAGGAGAACACTGGGCGGCCGGACTGGCTGGCATCAGGTCCATTTGCGCCGATCAGACCGCTTTGGGCCTGATAAACACGCTCGCCACCGTTATCGAACAGCTGGAATGGAATTTCCGGATGGTCTTGACGGCGTGGGTAAAGCGGCAGCGTCAACTTGGCAACGTCACCACCTTGCGGATCGACCGCCAGGTCCAGCACATCCGTTTTGATCTGGATGAGGTCGGTGCTTGCTGCAACTGGAACTTCGGCGGGCGCTTTGGCTTCGCCTGCTGCGCGTGGAATGTCATCACTGGCGGCAGCATTTGTGCCACTTGCAGCGTCGGGAAGACCCGCAGGTGCAGTGTTGACGGCAACATTCTGAGTCGGCAGGGCAGCCTGGCCATAGTCCTGGTTCCACTTAAGAACCATGACGTAGGACACGATTGCCAGGGCGACGATCAGGATCGTGCGTTTAATATCCATGATTACTCGGCCATCGAAGAAGAACGGGAGGTAGGGACAGGTGGAACCGGGTCATAACCACCGGGATTCCACGGATGACAGCGACCTAAACGACGAAAGGTCAGCCAGCCACCGCGCAGAAGACCATGATTTTCTATGGCTTCTAACGCGTAGCAGGAACAACTGGGGTAGAAACGACAGTGGTTTGCCATCAGAGGACTAATGGCATAGCGATAAAACTGGATCGGAACGAGTGCCAGTTTACGCATCGTTGCTGTCTACCCCTACAGTTTCGGGGCTACCTGGAGGTGCTGGCTTGTGGGTACGCGCCAGACGTTTCCAGAGCTTGCCGAAATGCTGAATCAATTCGGGGTTTTCTACATCCCCCAAGCCTTTGCGCGCGACGATAACAATATCCCAACCAACCAGAGTGTCCTGGTGGAGGCGAAACGATTCGCGCATCAGACGCTTGAGGCGATTGCGCTCAACGGAGAGCTTTACGCTCTTTTTGCCGATCACCAACCCGAGACGGGGGTGATCCAGATCGTTGTTACGCGCAAGGAGCAGGAGATTTTTCCCCGGAACCTTGCCGGTGGGGGAGTCAAAGACTGCCTTGAAGTGCCGGGGGGTTAGCAGACGCTTTTCCCGACTGAAGTCCTGACTCACCACCAGTGCCGGATTATCAAACTGCCAGACGCGCACGACCTTTGGCGCGACGACGCGACAGGACGGCACGACCGTTCTTGGTGGCCATGCGGGCACGGAAGCCGTGGGTACGGGCGCGTTTGATGGTGCTGGGTTGGAAAGTACGTTTCATGGCGTTGTTACCTGGTTCGTCCACAACGGGCCGGAATGGCCCCCGTTTTAAGAGACCGGCGATTCTAGAGAAAGCAAGCCTCTAGGTCAATTTCCAACCAGCTTTTCCTTCAATTAGATCTTCAGGAGCGCGAGCGTGCTTTGCTTGGCCCGCGCCTCCATCAGTGCCGACCTAGATATAAAAATAAAGAAGGAAGTTATTTAAAGCTTTTCTGTAAAGCTTATAAAAGCTAGGTAGGCGATCATCTGTGGATAACTGGATGCAGCCCATATTTCACGTGCTGTACAGAGAATGACAACACGGGGGAGAAACGGTGCTCTGCCTGTGCTGCGCTGTCGGATAAGCTGTGTGTGAAAGCGGGTGTTATCCACAGCGCGGTTACCCACAGACTTTCGACCCCACTTGTGCAACGAGCTCAGGGCCGCTTATCCACAGAGCTTATGCACAGACCGCCGGTCGGCTTTTTCAAGGTTAAGGCATTGATTTTGGCCGGTGTGTGGGCAACCTACATGTGGATAAGTGGGCGGCTGGCCGCTACAATGGCGGCTGTTTTTGCCTCACCGGCTTTCAACTTAGGGGATATCCGTGTCAGTGGAACTTTGGCAGCAGTGCGTAGAGCTTTTGCGCGATGAGCTGCCTGCCCAGCAATTCAACACCTGGATCCGTCCGCTACAGGTCGAAGCCGAAGGCGACGAGTTGCGCGTCTATGCGCCCAACCGGTTTGTTCTGGACTGGGTCAACGAGAAGTACTTGAGCCGCGTTCTTGAATTGCTCGACGAGCACGGCAACGGGCTCGCTCCCGCGCTCTCCTTATTAATAGGCAGCAAACGCAGCTCTGCGCCTCGCGCGGCACCCAATGCACCTTTGGCCGCTGCCGCGTCCCAGGCTCAGGCGGCCTCCGCCCCGGTGACCTCGGCTCCTGCAGCAGCGCCGGCAACCTCCAGATCGTCGGCGCAGAAAAATGCGCCAGAGCAAGAAGAGCCTTCGCGTGACAGCTTCGACCCGATGGCGGGCGCCAGTTCCCAGCAGGCTCCGGTTCGCGCCGAACAGCGTACAGTGCAGGTCGAAGGCGCACTCAAGCACACCAGCTACCTGAACCGAACGTTCACCTTCGAAAATTTCGTCGAGGGTAAATCCAACCAGTTGGCGCGAGCCGCTGCCTGGCAGGTCGCCGATAACCCCAAGCATGGCTACAACCCACTCTTCCTTTATGGCGGCGTTGGCTTGGGTAAGACCCACTTGATGCATGCAGTGGGCAATCATCTATTAAAGAAGAACCCGAATGCCAAGGTTGTATACCTGCACTCGGAGCGCTTCGTGGCCGACATGGTCAAGGCCTTGCAGCTCAACGCGATCAACGAGTTCAAGCGTTTCTATCGCTCCGTTGACGCCTTGCTGATCGATGACATCCAATTTTTCGCACGCAAAGAACGTTCGCAGGAGGAGTTTTTCCATACCTTCAACGCCCTGCTCGAAGGTGGCCAGCAGGTCATTCTGACCAGTGATCGTTACCCGAAGGAAATCGAAGGTCTGGAAGAACGCTTGAAGTCGCGCTTCGGCTGGGGGCTCACCGTTGCGGTGGAGCCGCCGGAGCTGGAAACCCGCGTGGCGATCCTGATGAAAAAGGCCGACCAGGCTAAGGTGGATCTTCCTCACGACGCTGCGTTCTTTATCGCTCAACGCATTCGCTCCAACGTGCGTGAACTCGAAGGCGCGCTCAAGCGGGTGATCGCCCACTCGCACTTCATGGGGCGCGACATTACCATCGAGTTGATTCGCGAATCCTTGAAGGACCTGTTGGCCCTGCAGGACAAACTGGTGAGTGTGGATAACATCCAGCGCACGGTGGCCGAGTACTACAAGATCAAGATATCCGATCTGTTGTCCAAGCGCCGCTCGCGCTCTGTGGCGCGTCCGCGCCAGGTGGCAATGGCCCTTTCCAAGGAATTGACCAACCACAGTCTGCCGGAAATCGGGGATGTATTTGGCGGTCGCGACCACACCACGGTTTTGCACGCATGCCGCAAGATCAATGAACTTAAGGAATCCGACGCGGATATTCGCGAGGACTACAAGAACCTGCTGCGTACACTGACTACGTGATGACACCAGCGCAGCTTATTAAGGCAAGGGACTAGACCATGCATTTCACCATTCAACGCGAAGCCCTGTTGAAACCCCTGCAACTGGTCGCAGGCGTCGTCGAGCGCCGCCAGACCTTGCCGGTGCTCTCTAACGTATTGCTGGTGGTCGAAGGCCAGCAATTGTCCCTGACCGGTACTGACCTTGAAGTCGAGCTGGTGGGCCGTGTGCAGCTGGAAGAACCTGCCGAACCCGGTGAAATCACCGTTCCGGCACGCAAGCTGATGGACATCTGCAAAAGCCTGCCGAACGATGCGCTGATCGACATCAAAGTCGATGAGCAGAAGTTGGTGGTCAAGGCCGGTCGTAGCCGCTTTACCCTGTCCACGCTGCCAGCCAATGATTTCCCGACTGTTGAAGAAGGCCCGGGCTCGCTGACCTGCAGCCTGGAGCAAAGCAAGCTGCGCCGTTTGATCGAGCGTACCAGCTTCGCCATGGCTCAGCAGGACGTGCGTTACTACCTCAACGGCATGCTGCTTGAAGTCTCCGAAGGCGTTATCCGCGCTGTCGCAACCGACGGTCATCGCCTGGCGATGTGCTCGATGCGCGCCGACATCGGCCAGCCTGATCGTCACCAGGTTATCGTGCCCCGCAAAGGTATTCTCGAGCTGGCGCGTTTGCTCACCGAGCCGGACGGCAACGTCAGCATCGTGCTGGGCCAGCACCACATTCGCGCCACCACCGGCGAATTCACCTTTACCTCCAAGCTGGTTGACGGCAAGTTCCCGGACTACGAGCGCGTGCTGCCCAAAGGTGGTGACAAGTTGGTGGTGGGCGATCGTCAGGCACTGCGTGAAGCATTCAGTCGTACGGCTATTCTCTCCAACGAAAAGTACCGTGGTATCCGCCTGCAACTGGCCAATGGTCAGCTGAAAATCCAGGCCAATAACCCGGAGCAGGAAGAAGCGGAAGAAGAAGTGGGCGTTGACTACAACGGTGGCTCGCTGGAAATCGGCTTTAACGTCAGCTACCTGCTCGATGTCCTGGGCGTAATGACCACCGAACAAGTTCGCTTGATCCTTTCGGACTCCAACAGCAGCGCGTTGGTACAGGAATCCGACAACGACGACTCGGCTTACGTTGTCATGCCGATGCGCCTGTAACCATGCCCAGCAGAAGCTAGATGTCCCTCAGTCGCGTCTCGGTCACCGCGGTGCGCAATTTGCACCCGGTGACCTTCTCCCCTTCCCCCCGAATCAATATTCTCCACGGCGCCAACGGCAGTGGTAAAACCAGTGTGCTGGAAGCCATTCACTTGTTGGGCCTTGCGCGTTCGTTTCGCAGCGCTCGCTTGTTGCCGGTTATCCAATACGAACAGCTGGCGTGCACAGTGTTTGGGCAGGTTGAGCTCGCAGAAGGCGGTCATAGCAACCTGGGCATATCTCGTGATCGTGGTGGGGAGTTTCAAATTCGCATAGACGGGCAAAATGCTCGGAGTGCCGCGCAGTTGGCTGAGATCCTGCCGCTGCAATTGATTAACCCCGACAGTTTTCGGCTGTTGGAAGGCGCGCCAAAGATCCGCAGGCAGTTCCTCGATTGGGGAGTGTTCCACGTGGAACCACGGTTTATGGCGACCTGGCAGCGCCTGCAGAAGGCCCTGCGGCAGCGGAACTCATGGCTGCGGCATGGTACACTTGACGCCGCTTCGCAAGCGGCCTGGGACCGTGAACTGTGCCTGGCCAGCGACGAAATAGATGAATACCGCCGCGCCTACATCAAGGCATTAAAACCAGTTTTTGAGCAGACTTTGAGTGAGTTGCTGGATCTCGAAGGGCTGACGCTGAGTTATTACCGTGGTTGGGACAAAGAGCGTGAGCTGAGCGCAGTGCTCGCGACCTCCTTGCTGCGGGATCAGCAAATGGGCCATACGCAGGCTGGACCCCAACGTGCTGATTTGCGCCTTAGATTAGGCACTCATAACGCTGCGGATATCTTGTCTCGCGGCCAGCAGAAATTGGTGGTGTGCGCATTGCGTATCGCACAGGGCCACTTGGTTAGCCAGGCTCGGCGAGGCCAATGTATTTATCTGGTGGATGATTTGCCGTCCGAACTGGACGAGCAACATCGTCGCTCGTTGTGCCGCTTGTTGGAAGACTTACGCTGCCAGGTGTTTATCACCTGTGTAGACCACGAATTATTGAGGGAAGGCTGGCAGACGGAAACGCCAGTCGCTTTGTTCCACGTGGAACAAGGCCGTATCACCCAGACCCACGACCATCGGGAGTGAAGGCATGAGCGAAGAAAACACGTACGACTCGACCAGCATTAAAGTGCTGAAAGGTTTGGATGCCGTACGCAAACGTCCCGGTATGTACATTGGCGACACTGATGACGGTAGCGGTCTGCACCACATGGTGTTCGAGGTGGTCGACAACTCCATCGACGAAGCTTTGGCCGGTCACTGCGACGACATCAGTATCATCATTCACCCGGACGAATCCATCACCGTGCGCGACAACGGTCGCGGCATCCCGGTAGATGTGCATAAAGAAGAAGGCGTTTCGGCGGCAGAGGTCATCATGACTGTGCTCCACGCCGGCGGTAAGTTCGACGACAACTCCTATAAAGTTTCCGGTGGTTTGCACGGAGTGGGTGTGTCGGTGGTGAACGCTCTGTCTGAAGAGCTTATCCTGACCGTTCGCCGCAGCGGCAAAATCTGGGAACAGACTTACGTCCATGGTGTACCACAAGAGCCAATGAAGATTGTTGGCGACAGTGAAACCACCGGCACCCAGATCCATTTCAAGCCCTCGGCTGAAACCTTCAAGAATATTCACTTCAGCTGGGACATTCTGGCCAAGCGAATTCGTGAACTGTCATTCCTCAACTCCGGTGTGGGTATCGTCCTCAAGGACGAACGCAGCGGCAAGGAAGAACTGTTCAAGTATGAAGGCGGCTTGCGTGCATTCGTTGAATATCTGAACACCAACAAGACTGCGGTCAACCAGGTGTTCCACTTCAACATCCAGCGTGAAGATGGCATCGGCGTGGAAATTGCCCTGCAGTGGAACGACAGCTTCAACGAGAACCTGCTGTGTTTCACCAACAACATTCCACAACGCGACGGCGGTACTCACCTCGTGGGTTTCCGTTCCGCACTGACGCGTAACCTCAACACCTACATTGAAGCTGAAGGTCTGGCGAAGAAGCATAAGGTCGCCACCACCGGTGACGATGCGCGCGAAGGCCTGACAGCGATCATTTCGGTGAAGGTGCCGGATCCTAAGTTCAGCTCGCAGACCAAAGACAAACTGGTGTCCTCCGAAGTGAAGACCGCAGTTGAACAGGAGATGGGCAAATACTTCTCCGACTTCCTGCTGGAGAACCCGAACGAGGCCAAGCTGGTTGTCGGCAAGATGATCGACGCCGCGCGTGCCCGTGAAGCGGCGCGTAAAGCCCGTGAAATGACCCGACGCAAAGGCGCGCTGGATATCGCCGGCCTGCCGGGCAAGTTGGCTGACTGCCAGGAGAAGGACCCTGCCCTCTCCGAACTGTACCTGGTGGAAGGTGACTCTGCTGGCGGTTCCGCCAAGCAGGGTCGTAACCGTCGCACCCAGGCCATCCTGCCGTTGAAGGGTAAGATCCTCAACGTCGAGAAGGCGCGTTTCGACAAGATGATTTCCTCTCAGGAAGTCGGCACCTTGATCACGGCTCTGGGCTGCGGTATTGGTCGCGACGAGTACAACATCGAAAAACTGCGCTACCACAACATCATCATCATGACCGATGCCGACGTCGACGGTTCGCACATTCGTACGCTGCTGCTGACCTTCTTCTTCCGTCAGTTGCCGGAGCTGATCGAGCGCGGCTACATCTATATCGCCCAGCCACCGTTGTACAAAGTCAAAAAGGGCAAGCAAGAGCAATACATCAAAGACGACGACGCCATGGAAGAGTACATGACGCAGTCGGCCCTGGAAGATGCAAGCCTGCACTTGAACGACGAGGCCCCGGGGATCTCCGGCGAGGCGCTGGAGCGTCTGGTTAACGATTTCCGCATGGTGATGAAGACCCTCAAGCGACTGTCGCGCCTGTACCCTCAGGAGCTGACCGAGCACTTCATCTATCTGCCGGCCGTCAGCCTGGAGCAACTGAGCGATCACGCAGCGATGCAGGATTGGCTGGCCCAGTACGAAGTGCGTCTGCGCACGGTAGAGAAATCCGGGCTGGTCTACAAAGCCAGCCTGCGTGAGGACCGTGAACGTAACGTGTGGCTGCCAGAGGTCGAGCTGATTTCCCACGGCTTGTCGAACTACGTCACCTTCAACCGCGACTTCTTCGGCAGCAATGATTACAAGACTGTGGTGACGTTGGGTGCGCAACTCAGCACCCTGCTCGACGACGGCGCCTACATTCAGCGTGGCGAACGCAAGAAGCAGGTCAAGGAATTCAAGGAAGCCCTTGATTGGCTGATGGCAGAAAGCACCAAGCGCCACACCATCCAACGATACAAAGGTCTGGGCGAAATGAACCCTGACCAGTTGTGGGAAACCACCATGGACCCAAGCCAGCGTCGCATGCTGCGCGTGACCATCGAGGACGCCATTGGCGCGGATCAGATCTTCAACACCCTGATGGGTGATGCGGTTGAACCTCGTCGTGACTTCATCGAAAGCAACGCTTTGGCGGTATCGAACCTGGACTTCTAATTCCGGTTTACCCCTCGTCGAAGTAAAAAGGCCAGCGCTTCTTAGCGTTGGCCTTTTTTTTCACCAGCTGAATCTGGTTTTTCAATTGCTCCACGTGGAACATCGTCATTCCTAGCTGGAGGAAGGGGCCGGCACACTCTCCAAACGATAGCCATATCCGTAGATGGTCAGCAGTTGCCAACCCCGATCCGCCGTCAGACCGAGCTTGTTTCTTAACCGGTAGATATGGGTATCCAGCGGGCGGGATGAGACCATTTCTTCATGGGTCCAGAAGCGTTCGTACAGGTATTCGCGGGACAACGGCCTCGCCAGGTTGGCGAACAGACAGCTGGCCAGGCGGTACTCTCGTTCGGTGAGGTTGATCGGCTTACCTGCGCGTGTAACCGTCAGTTCTGCATCGTCGAAGGTCAGATCGTTGAAACTCTGTACTTCCTGTGTGGCGGATTTCTGCAGGCCGTGACGGCGGAGCACTGCGTTGACGCGGGCTTTCAGTTCATTAGGGCGAAAGGGTTTGCTGAGATAGTCGTCAGCGCCGCTGTTCAACGCGGTGACGATATCGCTTTCGGCATCGCGGCTGGTCAGCATGATCACAGCAGGCGGCGATTCCATGTGTTCGCGCGTCCAGCGCAGCAATGCGATACCAGTGATGTCCGGCAGTTGCCAGTCCAGGATCAACAGATCGAAGGTTTCCCGTCGCAGTTGACGCAGCAGGTCTTCCCCACGCTCGAAACAATGCAGGGCCCAAGGCTGTTCCGCAGTACCTGGGATTTGTCGCAGTGTCTGTTCCACCCGGCGTAATTCCGCGGGTTCGTCATCCAGTATTGCGACACGCATGGGTGGGTCCTTTCGTCTTGAAGAGTACGGCAGCCGTCGTCCTCATCAAGGCACGTACTGCGCAGATGCCGGTCGTTGAATCTGAAGAATTGTGCTCAGAACCAACGCCCCCCTGGATCTCTCGGTAGGCTCATTTCCAAGAGTGCTTAACTCATTGGAAAACGTTTCTACCCAGGCAGGAAAGATACCGACTCCCGATAGTAAGGAAAAGGCTCAGCCGACACATGTGCCGTCGTAGACTCCTCGGTGCACATAGCGGAGCCGCCCTCACCTCACCGCTTTCAAGTCGCCACGGCGGAGCCTCAATGAACATCGTGCAGGAAAACTTTTCCGATTGGGCGAGAATGGGCTTCCCGCGAGCAGAAGTGAAACCACGACAATGTTTAGTACCCTCCTCCAACACCGGCGCGGTGACCTATGATGCTCTGGGGTAAGGCCGAGAAGCGGCAACCGACCCATGCCCAGCGCTTGTTCCGCGGGTTGGTGCGTGAATGGCTGTGGATCGGTTTGCTGCTGCTGCCTATAACTGCCTACCTGTCGGTGAGTCCTGGGCTGGCCTTGAGTAACCCGCTGTATGACAGCCTGCTGCGCTTGACGTCGCTGCCGGTAGATCCGCGTATTTTGCTGGTGACCATCGACGAGCCCAGCCTCAAGAAACTCGGGCAATGGCCTTGGCCTCGTACCCTGCATGCTGATCTGATTGATCGCCTCAGCGCTGCGCAGCCGGCCGGGATTCTGTTCGACGTGATCTTCAGTGAGCCCGAAGAACCCGCTGGCGATAAGCGTCTGGCGGATGCGCTATGCAACGCCGGCAACGTGGTGCTGCCTTTGGTGCAGGACGACTCCACAGGCGACGGCCAGGCCGAAGCGCACAGGCTGCCATTACTCAAATGTGCCAGGGGCTTGGGTCATATCAATGTTGAAGCCGACAGCGACGGCGTGGTGCGCAGCCTGTATCTGCGTGAAGGACCAGCTGATGCGATGGTCCCGCAGCTTGCCTGGCTGGCTTACCAAATGGCCGTTGAACCACGACAAATGCCCGGCGGGCCGCTGGTATCGACACCGCAACGCTGGCACCGAGATCATGCGATCCGCATCCCCTCCATCCCTGTTCATAGCCACTTCCCCAGCGTGTCCTATGTCAGCGTATTGCACGGTGAGGTGCCACCGGCACAACTGCGTGACCGTTTGATTCTGGTGGGGGCAAACGCGTCTGCAATGGGGGATCGTTTTGTTACACCCCTCTTTTCCACGGCTGGTACTACCGCAGGGCTGGACATTCAGGCCAACGTACTCAATGGATTATTACAAGGTCGCAGTATTGAAGATGTTCCAGGATGGCTTGCGGCGTTGATAGCGACCTCACTGGTGGCGCTGTTGTTGGCGTTGCTGCTCTACCGGCCACGCTATGCGCTCTGGATGACGCTGGGCTGCATGTTCATCGCGTTGGTCGGCGCCTGGACGTTGTTACGCATGGGGCACTGGTGGTCGCCGGCCGCTTGCCTGATCGGTTTGTTGCTCAGCTACCTGATCTGGAATTGGCGCCGACTGAGTGTAATTCTCGCCTATTTCGGCTGGGAGTTGGCGCGCCTGGACGACGAGCCCAAGGTCCTGCCTGAACGCCGCCGTGCGCCCGCCAGCCGAGGCGACGTGTTGCAGTCGCGCATCTTCGCGCTGGAGCAAGCGGTCAGCCGCACACGAGATACCCGGCGCTTCATGGCCGATGGCCTTGAGTGCCTGCCGGTGGCGACGCTGATCACCGATCCGCAAGGCAATATTCTGCTGGCCAATCGTATCGCCCGGAATGTGTTCGGCAATGACCTGGTCGCTGAAAATCTCCTGGAGCAACTGGCCGACCTGGGTTATCCACCCCTGCACGGCGGCGTCCGCCCTGCCCTCGCGCAACTGGAACTGGTCGAGTTCCGCGATATCCACCAGCGCAGCCTGCGCATGGAGCTTGCGCCCCTGCTACCGGCCGAAGGCGATTTTGCCCTGGGCTGGCTATTAAGCCTTACCGATCTGAGTAAGGAGCGTGACGCCCAGCAGCATCGGGAAACCATGTTGCGCTTTCTTTCCCACGACTTGCGCGCCCCCCACTCAGCGATCCTTGCATTGCTGGATGTGCACAGCAGCGAGTCGCCGATATTTGCCCAGATCGAACAGCAGGTACGACGCGCGTTGAGCCTCACCGAGTCATTCGTGCAGTTGGCCAAAGCCGAGGCCGATGGCTATCACTTCCAGCCGACGCTGTTTGCCATGTTGGTGATGGATGCCTTCGACCAAGTGGCAGTAATTGCTCAGCTCAAAGGCATCCACTTGGTCCACGACCTGGATGAGGCGGATGAAGGCATGGTGTTGGCCGATCAGTCGCTGCTCACTCGAGCGTTATTCAATGTGCTTGAGAATGCGGTCAAGTACTCACCTTCCGGTACCACCGTCAGGTTGAGTCATGCCGCTGCTGACGGCTGGCTTGGATGCCGCATCAGCGATCAGGGCCCTGGCATAGCGCCAGACGATTTGCCCGAACTGTTCAGCCAGTACCGGCGCTTTGATTCAGCCCAAGGCAGCGAAGGACTGGGGCTGGGCCTGACGATGGTCAAGGCGGTGGTGGAGCGTCACAGGGGCGTTATCAGTTGTGAAAGCACATTGGGTAAAGGCACCGTATTCAACCTTCGGTTGCCCTTGCTGGAGGAGTAAGCGAGGCATTTGGGGCGAACACAAAAAACCGGTCATCAAGACCGGTTTTTTTATAGCTGGAAAAACTTATGCACCTTTTTCGAGATTTTATCCCTTTTTGAAATATCTAATAAAATCAGCTTTTTAACGTAAAAAAGAAGCCATTCGCCAACAAACCGTGCACAGGTTATCCACAGAACATCATACGACGGGTGTATCCACAACGATCGGCTCCGGTGGCAGTGAACCCATGGCGCGTTGCTGCGCTTCGTTCCAGGCCGCGGCGCGATCATTCAGTGCCGCAATGGCGCGAGGGCCTTCGCCTTCGGCATACATCGGTTCGCCAATGACCACGGTAATCGTGCCTTCGCGTTTGGCCCAGCCGGTTTTCGGCCAGAACTTGCCGGCGTTATGCGCAATCGGCAGTACCGGCAGATTGGCGTTGACCGCCAAAGCAGTCCCACCTCGCGAGAACTTGCCCACGGTGCCGTAGGGTACGCGAGTGCCCTCCGGGAAGATCAGCACCCACACGCCGTCTTTGAGCAGCTCGTCGCCCTTCTTGGCCACATGCTTGAGCGCGGCCTTGGGGTTGTCACGGTCAATGGCGATGGGACGCAACATGGCCATCGCCCAGCCGAAAAATGGCACGTACAGCAACTCGCGCTTGAGCACCTGGCTCAAGGGCGAGAAGTAAGCCGAGAGAAAGAACGTCTCCCATGTGCTCTGGTGGTTCGACAGAATCACGCAGGGCTGCTCAGGGACGTTTTCCGCGCCCTTGACCTCGAAGCGAATATTCAGGAATACCTTGGCCAACCACAACGCGCAGCGGCACCAGTAAACGTTGATAAAGCGATAGCGCGCCTTGAACGGCAGGAACGGCGCAATAAAAAAGCTCAGGGTGCACCAGAGAAACGAACTGGTGCCCAGCAGCAGGTAAAAGAAAAAGGTTCTGATGGCCTGCAAGATCGACATGGCGGCATTTACCGTTGCGGGACACGGCCCGCCTGTTGAACAGCGCACTCCCGAACAATCCTTGGTCAGGAAGTCGAGGGCGGCTAGTTGTTGATAAGTTCTGCGGCAACTGCCGCCAGATCGTCAAAAATCAATGTGCCTACCGGCAGGTTTTTCGCCTGGGTCTTTTCGCCTTTCCCGGTCTTTACCAAAACTGGCTGAGAGTCGACGGCCTTGGCCGCCTCCAGGTCACCGAGGCTGTCCCCGACGAACCATATCCCAGCCAACGGCACGTTGTAATGTTCTGCAATGGTTTTCAACATGCCCGGCTTGGGTTTGCGGCAATCGCAGCCCTCGTCCGGCCCATGGGGGCAGTACACAACCAAGCCCACCTCGCCGCCCTGCTCAGCCACCAACGCGCGCAAGCGCGCATGCATGGCGTCCAGGGTGGCGAGGTCATAGTAGCCACGGGCAATGCCGGACTGGTTGGTGGCGATGGCCACTGTCCAGCCGGCTTTGCTCAACTGCGCGATGGCCTCGATCGAGCCGGGTACTGGAATCCATTCCTCGACCGATTTGATGTAGGCGTCGGAGTCGTAGTTGATTACACCGTCCCGATCGAGAATCAGCAGCTTCAGCATGGTCAGCTCAGGGTCGAAATGTCGGCGATATTGACGAACAGACCACGCAGGCGCGCCAGCATGGCGTAGCGGTTTTTCCGCACACCTGCGTCTTCGGCATTGATCATCACCGCTTCGAAGAACGCATCCACCGGCTCACGCAAGGTCGCCAGGCGCGCCAGCGCTTCGGCGTAGTTGCGCTCGGCGATCAGCGGTTTCACGGCGTTCTCTGCCTTGACGATGGCTGAGTTCAGCGAGAACTCCTTGGCATCGGCAAACAGGCCCGGGTCGACATCAACGTTGCTCATGCCTTCGGCCTTGCCCAGCAGGTTCGACACGCGCTTGTTCACGGCAGCCAACGCATCGGCCTCAGGCAACTTGCGGAACGCCTGCACGGCTTGTACGCGCTGGTCGAAGTCCAATGCCGAACCCGGTTGCAGGGCACGAACCGACAGGTAGACGGAAACATCCACGCCTTCGTCCTCGTAGCGCGCACGCAGGCGGTCGAACACGAACTCCAGCACTTGCTCGGCCAGGCCGGCCTGCTTGACCTTGGCACCGAATTGGCCGACCGCGAAGACCACGGCCTGGGTCAGGTCGAGGTCGAGCTTCTTGTCGATCAGGATGCGCAGCACCCCCAGGGCCGCACGGCGCAGGGCGTACGGGTCTTTGCTACCGGTGGGCAGCATGCCGATGCCGAAGATGCCGACCAGGGTGTCCAGCTTGTCGGCGATCGCCACGGCTGCACCCGTGAGGGTGGACGGCAACTCGGCACCGGCACCGCGCGGCATGTACTGCTCGTTCAGCGCCAGGGCCACATCGTTCGGCTCGCCATCGTTGAGGGCGTAGTAGTAGCCGGCAACGCCTTGCATCTCGGGGAATTCGCCGACCATCTCGGTGGCCAGGTCGCACTTGGACAGCAAGCCGGCACGCGCGGCCCAGGCTGCATCACCACCAATGCGTGGTGCAATGTAGGCCGCCAGCTTGGAAACACGTACGGCTTTGTCGTAGACGCTGCCGAGTTTCTCCTGGAACACCACGTTCTGCAGGCGCAGGTTGAAGTCTTCCAGCTTCTGCTTCTTGTCCTGCTTGAAGAAGAACTCGGCGTCGGTCAGGCGCGGGCGAACGACTTTCTCGTTACCGGCGATGATCTGCTGCGGGTCCTTGCTCTCGATGTTGGCCACGGTGATAAAGCGCGGCAGCAACTTGCCGTCGGCATCCAGCAGGCAGAAGTACTTCTGGTTGTCCTGCATGGTCGTGATCAGGGCTTCCTGCGGCACATCGAGGAAACGCTCCTCGAACGAACACACCAACGGCACCGGCCACTCCACCAGCGCGGTCACTTCGTCGAGCAGGTTTGGCGGCACGATGGCAGTGCCTTCCTGCAGGCGGGCCAGCTCTTCGGTGCGCTTGCTGATCAGCTCACGACGCTCGTTGGCATCGGCCAATACGTAGGCGCCACGCAGGTCGTTGAGGTAGTTGGCCGGCGAAGTAATACGCACGCTTTGCGGGTGGTGGAAGCGGTGGCCACGGGAATCGCGACCGGCCTTCTGGGCGAGAATAGTGCAGTCGATGACCTGGTCACCCAGCAGCATCACCAGCCACTGGGTCGGACGCACGAACTCTTCCTTGCGCGCACCCCAACGCATGCGCTTGGGGATCGGCAGGTCGTTAAGGGAATCTTCGACGATGGTTGGCAGCAGGCTGGCGGTCGGCTTGCCGGTAATGACCTGGCTGAAGCGCAGTTTCGGACCGCTCTGGTCGATATCGCTCAGCTCCACGCCGCACTTCTTGGCGAAGCCCAGGGCGGCCTGGGTCGGGTTGCCTTCGGCGTCGAAGGCGGCCTGGCGTGGCGGGCCATCGAGGTTGATGCTGCGGTCCGGCTGCTGGGTTTCCAGCGCGGTCAGCAGTACCGCCAGGCGACGCGGTGCGGCGTAGACTTTTTTCGCTTCAAACTTCAGGCCGGCGGTCTGCAGGCCTTTTTCGATACCGGCCAGGAAGGCGTCGGCCAGCGTATTGAGCGCCTTGGGTGGCAGCTCTTCGGTGCCCAGTTCAACCAGGAAATCTTGAGCACTCATTGTGCAGCCTCCAGCTTAGCCAACACTTCATCACGCAAATCCTCGGTAGCCATCGGGAAGCCCAGCTTGGCGCGTGCCAGCAGGTAGGCTTGAGCGACGGAACGCGCCAGGGTGCGTACACGCAGGATGTATTGCTGGCGCGCGGTCACCGAGATGGCGCGGCGGGCGTCCAGCAGGTTGAAGGTATGGGACGCCTTCAACACCATTTCGTAGCTCGGCAGCGGCAGCGGCTGATCGAGTTCGATCAGGCGTTTGGCTTCGCTTTCATAGAAATCGAACAGTTCGAACAGCTTGTCGACGTTGGCGTGTTCAAAGTTATAGGTCGACTGCTCCACTTCGTTCTGGTGGAACACGTCGCCATAGGTCACTTTGCCGAACGGGCCATCAGCCCATACCAGGTCGTAGACCGAATCCACGCCCTGCAGGTACATGGCCAGGCGCTCAAGGCCGTAGGTGATTTCGCCGGTTACCGGGTAGCACTCGATGCCGCCCGCTTGTTGGAAGTAAGTGAATTGCGTCACTTCCATACCATTGAGCCAGACCTCCCAGCCCAGGCCCCAGGCGCCCAGGGTCGGCGATTCCCAGTTGTCTTCGACGAAACGGATGTCGTGTACCAAGGGGTCGAGGCCGACGTGTTTCAGCGAGCCCAGATAGAGTTCCTGGAAGTTATCCGGGTTGGGCTTCAATACCACCTGGAACTGGTAGTAGTGCTGCAGACGGTTCGGGTTTTCGCCGTAGCGGCCGTCAGTCGGGCGACGACTGGGCTGCACATAAGCGGCGTTCCAGGTTTCCGGGCCGATGGCCCGCAGGAAGGTAGCGGTGTGGAAAGTGCCGGCGCCTACTTCCATATCGTAGGGCTGAAGTACCACACAACCTTGCTCGGCCCAGTATTGCTGGAGGGCGAGGATCAAGTCTTGGAAGGTACGCACGGCTGGCGTAGGCTGGCTCACGAAATTCACCTGTTACTTGGGCTGCGATTTAAAGAGCGGGAGTATACCCGATTCGGCCGCGCCACCATCCCCTGGAGCCTTATGCCACGCTGCTTTTGGTGTTCTGAAGATCCGCTGTACATGGCTTATCACGATCAGGAGTGGGGAACGCCGCTGCGCGATGCGCAGGGTTTGTTCGAGTTGTTATTGCTCGAAGGGTTCCAGGCGGGCCTGTCCTGGATCACCGTTTTACGCAAACGCGAGCATTATCGAAAGGTGCTGTTCGGCTTCGATGCCCAGCGTCTGGCGCGCCTGAGCGACGCCGAGATCGACGCGCTGATGCTTGACCCCGGTATCGTGCGCAACCGTCTGAAGCTCAACGCCACCCGGCGCAACGCCGCGGCCTGGCTGGCGCTCGAAGATCCGGTGGGGTGGTTGTGGTCATTCGTTGGCGGCGTGCCCAGGATCAATCACTTCAAGGACCGCAGTGAAGTTCCGGCGATCACCCCCGAGGCCGAGGCGATGAGCAAAGCCTTGAAAAAAGCCGGTTTCACCTTTGTCGGTCCGACCATTTGTTACGCGTTCATGCAGGCCTCAGGCATGGTCATGGATCACACCCAAGACTGTGACCGTTACGCGCAGTTGGCCATCGCCGGTTAGAATGCGCGCTTTGCGCACCACACACGATCAGGAGTGACCTGTGGAAAAGTTTAAAGGCGCCTTGCTGGTAGGCGCTCTCCGGTTGTTTGCCCTGCTGCCCTGGCGCGCTGTCCAGGCGGTCGGCACGGCCATCGGCTGGATCATGTGGAAAACCCCCAACCGCTCGCGCGACACGGTGCGGATCAACCTTTCCAAGTGTTTCCCGGACATGGACCCCGCCGAGCGTGAGCGCCTGGTCGGCCGCAGCCTGATGGACATCGGCAAGTCCCTGACCGAAAGCGCCTGCGCATGGATCTGGCCAGCCCAACGCTCCATTGACCTGGTGCGTGAAGTCGAAGGCCTGGAAGTCCTGCACGAGGCGCTGGCTTCGGGCAAAGGCGTGGTGGGCATCACCAGCCACCTGGGCAACTGGGAAGTGTTGAACCACTTCTATTGCAGCCAGTGCAAACCGATCATTTTCTACCGCCCGCCCAAACTCAAAGCGGTGGACGAATTACTGCGCAAGCAGCGCGTGCAACTGGGCAACCGCGTAGCTGCGTCGACCAAGGAAGGCATCCTGAGCGTGATCAAGGAAGTGCGCAAAGGTGGCCAGGTGGGTATTCCCGCCGACCCGGAGCCGGCGGAATCCGCGGGGATCTTTGTACCGTTCTTCGCCACTCAGGCGCTCACCAGCAAATTCGTGCCCAACATGCTCGCCGGCCACAAGGCTGTGGGGGTGTTCCTGCACGCCCTGCGCCTGCCTGACGGTTCGGGCTATAAGGTGATTCTGGAAGCGGCGCCGGAAGACATGTACAGCACCGACACCGCCACGTCCTGCGCAGCGATGAGCAAGGTAGTGGAGCGCTATGTCGGCGCCTACCCGAGCCAGTACATGTGGAGCATGAAGCGCTTCAAGAAACGCCCGCCGGGTGAAGCGCGGTGGTACTGACCCACTGTTGATCGAAAAACAACGCCACACCCAATGTGGGAAGGGGTAAGTCGAATCGTCGTACCGCCCCTCTCACATTTTCGATCTGCTCAGGTTTGTCGCTCGAGTTTCTTCAGGAACACCGCCATCTCTTTCTCGGCCTGCTTGTCGCCATGGGCCTGGGCCGCTTCGATACCCTTCTCCCACGCCTGTCGCGCTGCGGCGTTATCACCCTGCCCCAACTGCGCCTTGCCCAACAACTTCCAGGCCGCCGAATATTTCGGGTCGAACTCGACGCATTTGTGAAGATGCTCCGCCGCCTTCGCATTGTCCTTCAAATCCAGATAACCCTTGCCCAAGCCAAAGCGCAGCAGCGAGTTGTCCACGCCCTTTGCGAGCATCTTTTCCAGAGACTCCAGCATCGGTTCACTCCTTGATCAGAAAAAGCTCAAGCCCACGTGGAACAGCTTTTCAACATCGCGGATATGTTTCTTATCCACAAGGAAAAGGATGACGTGGTCCCCGGCAGCAATCACCGTATCGTCATGAGCGATCAGCACCTCTTCATCGCGAATGATTGCGCCGATCGTGGTGCCCGGCGGCAGGCCGATGTCGCGGATGGCCTTGCCGATGACCTTGCTGGACTTTGAGTCGCCATGGGCAATCGCCTCGATGGCCTCCGCCGCGCCCCGGCGCAGGGAGTGCACGCTGACGATATCGCCACGGCGCACGTGGGCCAGCAAGGTGCCGATGGTCGCCAGTTGCGGGCTGATGGCGATGTCGATATCGCCGCCCTGGATCAGGTCCACATAGGCCGGATTGTTGATGATGGTCATGACTTTTTTTGCCCCCAGCCGCTTGGCCAGCAGTGAGGACATGATGTTGGCTTCGTCATCGTTGGTCAGCGCCAGGAAGATATCCGCGTCGGCGATGTTCTCTTCCATCAGCAGGTCGCGGTCCGAGGCGCTGCCTTGCAGCACGACCGTGCTGTCCAGGGTGTCGGACAGATGCCGACAGCGCGACGGGCTCATCTCGATAATCTTGACTTGGTAGCGGCTTTCGATGGCCTCCGCCAGCCGCTCGCCGATTTGCCCGCCACCAGCAATGACGATGCGCTTGTAGGTCTCGTCCAGCCGACGCATTTCGCTCATGACTGCGCGAATATTCGCTTTGGCGGCGATGAAGAATACTTCGTCATCGGCTTCGATCACGGTGTCGCCCTGGGGCAGGATCGGCCGGTCACGGCGGAAAATGGCTGCGACACGGGTTTCCACATTGGGCATGTGTTCGCGCAGTTGGCGCAGTTGCTGACCCACCAGCGGCCCACCGTAGTAGGCCTTTACCGCCACCAACTGGGCCTTGCCGCCGGCGAAGTCGATCACCTGCAGGGCGCCGGGAATTTCGATCAGGCGCTTGATGTAGTGAGTCACCACTTGTTCCGGGCTGATCAGCACATCCACCGGAATCGCGTCGTTGTCGAACAACCCGGCACGGGTCAGGTAGGCCGCTTCGCGCACCCGGGCGATTTTGGTCGGCGTGTGAAACAACGTGTGAGCGACCTGGCAGGCGACCATGTTGGTTTCGTCGCTGTTGGTTACGGCGACGAGCATGTCCGCATCGTCGGCGCCCGCTTGACGCAGCACCGTGGGAAACGACGCGCGTCCTTGTACGGTGCGGATGTCCAGGCGGTCACCCAGGTTGCGCAGGCGCTCGGCGTCGGTGTCGACCACGGTGATGTCATTGGCTTCGCTGGCCAGATGTTCGGCCAACGTACCGCCAACCTGCCCTGCCCCAAGGATGATGATTTTCATCCGGTCACTCCCTTAAACCGTCAGCCGCGCGCGGCGGCGATCTTGATCAGTTTGGCGTAGTAGAAGCCATCGTGCCCGCCTTCCTGCGCGAGCAGTTGTCGGCCATGGGGCTGCTTGATACCGGCCGCGGTGGCGAGGTCCAGTTCCCGCGCGCCGCTGGTGCGGGCGAGGAAGGCTTCGATGACCTCGGTGTTTTCGGTGGGCAAGGTGGAGCATGTGGCGTAGAGCAGGATGCCGCCGACTTCCAGCGTCGGCCACAGTGCGTCGAGCAGCTCGCCTTGCAGTGCGGCCAGCGCGACGATGTCGTCGGCTTGGCGGGTGAGCTTGATGTCCGGGTGGCGGCGGATTACACCGGTGGCGGAGCACGGTGCGTCGAGCAGGATGCGCTGAAACGGCTGCCCGTCCCACCATGCGGCTGTGTCGCGGCCGTCGGCGGCAATCAGTTCTGCGCTCAGGCCCAGGCGTGCAAGGTTTTCCCGCACGCGTACCAGACGCTTGGCCTCCAGATCGACGGCGACCACGTGGGCCAGGTCTTTTTCCACTTCCAGGATGTGACACGTCTTACCGCCGGGCGCGCAGCAGGCGTCCAGCACGCGTTGGCCGGGTGCCAGGTCGAGCAGGTCGGCGGCCAATTGCGCAGCTTCGTCCTGCACGCTGATCCAGCCTTCGGCAAAGCCTGGCAGGCTGCGCACATCGGTAGCCGCCTCAAGCACGATGCCGTCGGTGCTGTACACGCACGGCGCGGCGTTTATCCCGGCGTCGGTCAGCAATTGCAGGTACGCGTCACGGCGGTGATGGCGACGGTTGACCCGCAGGATCATCGGCGGGTGCGCATTGTTGGCCGCGCAAATGGCTTCCCACTCCTGTGGCCAAAAAGCTTTCAGCGATTTCTGCAGCCAGCGCGGGTGAGCAGTGCGAACCACGGGGTCATGCTCCAACTCGGCCAGCAGCCCTTCGCTTTCGCGTTGGGCGCGGCGCAGCACAGCGTTGAGCAAGGCCTTGGCCCAGGGTTTTTTCAGCTTGTCGGCGCAGCCGACGGTCTCACCGATGGCGGCATGTGCCGGCACGCGGGTGTAAAGCAGTTGATAGAGACCCACCAGCAGCAGCGCCTCGACATCCGCGTCCGCCGCCTTGAAGGGTTTCTGCAGCAGTTTGGCGGCCAGCGCCGACAACCGTGGTTGCCAGCGCGCGGTGCCGAAGGCCAGGTCCTGGGTGAAACCGCGATCGCGATCCTCGACCTTATCCAACTGCGTGGGCAGCGAACTGTTCAGCGATGCCTTGCCATTAAGAACGGCGGCGAGGGCTTTGGCGGCGGCCAGACGCGGGTTCATTGGGTGACCGTCCCGAGCACGCTACCCAGGGAAAATTTCTCACGCCGGCTGTTGAACAAATCACTGAAATTCAGCGCTTTTCCGCCCGGCAATTGCAGACGGGTCAGGCACAGCGCCTGTTCGCCGCAGGCCACCAGCAGACCCTCCTTGCTGGCGGCGATGATTTCACCGGGGGCACCTTTGCCGTCGGCCAAAGTGGCGGCCAGCACTTTCAAAGCTTCGCCATTGAGGCTGCTGTGGCAGATCGGCCAAGGGTTGAAGGCACGTACCAGGCGCTCCAGCTCCACGGCCGGACGGCCCCAGTCAAGGCGTGCTTCGTCTTTGTTCAATTTGTGTGCGTAAGTGGCCAGGCTGTCGTCTTGCACTTGGCCTTGCAGCGTACCGGCGGCGAGGCCGGTGATGGCCTGGATCACAGCCGGGGGGCCCAGCTCGGCGAGGCGGTCGTGCAGGCTGCCGCCGGTGTCCTCGGCGGTGATCGGGGTGCTGACTTTCAGCAGCATCGGACCGGTGTCCAGGCCCGCTTCCATGCGCATCACGGTCACGCCGCTTTCGCTGTCGCCGGCTTCCAAGGCGCGCTGGATCGGCGCCGCGCCGCGCCAACGCGGCAATAACGAGGCGTGGCTGTTGATGCAACCCAGGCGTGGGATATCCAGTACTGCCTGAGGCAGGATCAGGCCGTACGCCACTACCACCATCAGGTCCGGTCGCAACGCCGCCAGTTCGGCCTGGGCCTCGGCGTTGCGCAGGGTCGGCGGCTGCAGCACGGGAATGTTGTGCTCCAGCGCCAGCTGTTTGACCGGGCTCGGCATCAGTTTTTGCCCACGCCCTGCCGGGCGGTCCGGCTGGGTGTACACCGCGACGATGTCATAAGGGCTGGCAAGCAGCGCCTTGAGGTGTTCGGCGGCAAATTCAGGTGTACCGGCAAAAACAATGCGCAGTGGCTCGGTCATGGGCGTTCTCGGTTAAAAACAGTCACAAAAGAAAAAGGCTTGCCGCAGCAAGCCTTTGGAAGAAGGGCATCAAGCTTGCTGGCGATGCTTTTTTTCCAGCTTCTTCTTGATCCGGTCACGCTTGAGCGTGGACAGGTAATCGACAAACAGCTTGCCGTTGAGGTGATCGCATTCGTGCTGGATGCATACCGCCAGCAGGCCGTCGGCGATCAGTTCATACGGTTGGCCATCACGGTCCAGCGCCTTGATCTTCACACGCAGCGGGCGTTCGACGTTCTCGTAGAACTCCGGCACCGACAGGCAGCCTTCCTGGTATTCCCCCATCTCATCGGTCAGCGGTTCGAATTCGGGGTTGATGAACACCCGCGGTTCGCTGCGATCTTCCGACAGGTCCATGACCACGACACGCTGATGCACATTGACCTGCGTCGCGGCGAGCCCGATGCCAGGAGCTTCATACATTGTTTCAAACATGTCATCGACCAACTGACGAACCTTGTCGTCCACTACGGCCACCGGTTTGGCGATCGTGCGCAGGCGCGAGTCGGGGAATTCGAGGATGTTCAAAATAGCCATAAGCGTAATTGCTGCACATGTGAGGTAAAGGCAAATCGGCGGTGGGATGGACCCACACGGCCGGTGTGAAACGTTCGAAAGCCGCGATGGCCAAGGCATTTCACGCGAACGCACATAATAAAGGAGATTGACCCCATGAGGAAATCGCTACTCGTCTTGCTGCTGTGGGCCCCGTTTGCCATGGCGCTGATCCCGCCGCCAGGCCGGGCGCTCGACCCTTCGACACAACAGGCCATCCAGCGTTTTTTATTGCACAACCGCATTCTGGATACGCCCGAGGACCTGGACACCGCGCCCTATGTAATTGCCGCCGATAACGGGCGTGTCCTGGGGGCTGATGGTGAACGCGTGCATGCGCGCGGCGTGCTGGATCCGGCCCAACCCGGCTATGCCATTGTGCGACGCGGCAGGACCTATACCGACCCGCGCACGCGCGAGCTGCTAGGCGTGAACGCCGACGATATCGGCACCGCGCGCTTTGTCAGCGCGAGCGATCTGAGCACGCTGGTGGTGCAACGGGTGACACAAGAGATACGCCCCGGTGATCGCTTGCTGCGACTCCAGCCGGCTGTCGACCCGGCACGCCTGGTGACACCGGCGTCTTCGGCGTCCGTTGAAGGGCACATCATTGATATCCCCCGAGGTGTCACTCAAATCGGCGTGCTCGACGCCGTGACCCTGAACAAAGGGCGCCGCGATGGCTTGGTGGAAGGCCAGTTGCTGACGGTGATCAAGGCCGGTGCCCGCGTCCGGGATCCATTCAGCGGTTCGTCCGTAGCCCTTCCCGACACACCCGCCGGTACGCTGCTGGTGTTTCGCACCTATGAAAAGCTCAGCTTCGCTTTGGTACTCAGCGCCTCCCGGTCGTTGGCGGTCATGGACCGTTTCGAGGCTGTCCATGCTGCGCAATAAGTAGGTTGCTAAATAAGTTACCAACAGAGTTATCCACAGCTTGTTCCGGTCAAGGACGATCAAATGAATCCGATAAACAGCTATGCCATTTCCCCGTCAGAGCTGGAAGCTCGCCTGCGCCTGCACAGGCTGCCTGACGTCGGCCCGAAGCGTTTTCGCCTGCTGATAGAAGCCTTTGGCAGCGCCTCTAAAGCCATCAGCGCGCCCGCCGGTGCCTGGCGATCCCTGGGCTTGCCGCCCATCAGCGCCGATGCCCGGCGCAGTCATGAAATACGCGACGGGGCCAGCCAGGCACTGGCCTGGCTTGAGCGCCCGGACCAGCATTTGCTGATGTGGGACCAGCCGGATTACCCCGCCTTGCTCGCCCAGATCTATGACGCGCCGCCGCTGTTATTCATCGCCGGCGACCCTGCAATCCTGGAGAAACCGCAACTGGCGATGGTTGGCAGTCGACGTGCATCGCGCCCGGGGATGGACACCGCCGCTGCGTTTGCGCGCAGCCTGGCAGGCGCCGGTTTTGTCATCACCAGCGGCCTTGCGTTGGGTATCGACGGCGCGGCGCATCAAGCCGCGCTCGACGTGGGCGGCCAGACAATCGGCGTACTCGGCACGGGCCTGGAAAATTTTTATCCACAACGCCATCGTCGCCTTGCCGCGGCGATGATCGCCCAAGGCAGCGCGGTGGTTTCAGAATTCCCGCTGGACGCCGCGCCCCAGGCCGCCAACTTTCCACGGCGCAATCGGATCATCAGCGGCCTGTCCCTCGGCGTGCTGGTAGTGGAGGCCAGTATGGCCAGCGGCTCGCTGATCACGGCGAAACTGGCGGCCGAACAGGGTCGTGAGGTGTACGCGATCCCGGGGTCCATTCATCACCCTGGCGCCAAGGGCTGCCACCAGTTGATCCGTGACGGCGCGGTACTGGTGGAAACCATCGAACATATCCTTGAGGCCTTGCGCGGCTGGCAGGCCTTATCGTGCCCGGCGCCGATTGCGGTAGCCCATCCCCTGGTGGCCCTGCTGCGCGCCGCGCCGCACACCAGCGAAGCCTTGGCGATTGCCAGCGGGCGCCCTTTGGCCCAGTTGCTGGCGGCCCTGACCGAGTTGGAGCTTGAAGGCCAGGTGATCTGTGAAAACGGGCGCTGGTTCGCGCGCCGCTGAGCGTTTGTGCTGCTGGGTTTTGCAAAGAAGATCGGTAAACTGCGCAGAGCTTTAGTCGGAGAGTAAAACCATGGTCAACAGGTGGCGTGTGCTGGAAGCCGCACGAGAAATTCGCGCAGGCGCGGTGATTGCCTATCCAACCGAGGCGGTCTGGGGCCTGGGCTGCGATCCCTGGAATGAAGAGGCGGTAGATCGGCTGCTGGCGATCAAGAATCGCTCGGTGGACAAAGGCCTGATCCTGGTAGCGGACAATATCCGCCAGTTCGATTTTCTGTTCGAAGACTTCCCGGATACCTGGATCGAGCGCATGGCCAGCACTTGGCCGGGGCCTAATACCTGGCTGGTGCCACATCAGGATCTGTTGCCGGAATGGGTCACCGGCGTGCATGACACGGTGGCGTTGCGGGTCAGTGATCACCCGCTGGTGCGGGATTTGTGCGCGCTGGTGGGGCCACTGATCTCAACATCCGCCAACCCGCAGGGCCGTCCGGCCGCGCGTACGCGGATTCGCGTGGAGCAGTACTTCCGTGGCCAGGTGGACCTGGTGCTGGGTGGCGCCCTGGGCGGACGCAAGAACCCCAGCCTGATTCGCGACCTGGCAACGGGCGAGGTGGTTCGCCCGTCTTGACCCTTGCACCCGGCGTGTGGCGAGGGCGTTGGCCCATGCTGGCCCCCAGGCAACGCCGTGCGTCAAGGCAACAGGATGGTCGACCCAGTGGTTCTGCGCCCAGACAGCTCTGCCTGCGCCTTGGCCGCATCAGCCAGCGAATACCGCTGGTTGATATCAATGCGTACCTTGCCGCTGTGGATCATCGCAAACAGATCGTCGGCCATTGCCTGCAAATTTTGCGGGTTGTTGGCATAGGTCGCCAGGGTCGGCCGGGTTACATAGAGCGAACCTTTCGCCGCCAGAATCCCCAGGTTGACCCCATCCACCGCGCCCGACGCATTGCCGAAGCTCACCACCAGCCCACGCGGTGCCACGCTGTCCAGTGAGGTCAGCCAGGTGTCCTTGCCGACGCCGTCATACACCACCGGCACTTTTTTGCCGTCGGTCAATTCCAGCACGCGCTGTGCGACATCTTCTTTGCTGTAGTCGATGGTTTCCCACGCGCCGAGGGATTTGGCCACCGCCGCTTTTTCAGGCGAACTCACAGTACCGATCAACTTAACGCCCAGGGCCTTGGCCCATTGGCAGGCCAGCGAGCCCACGCCACCGGCGGCGGCATGGAACAGGATGGTCTCGCCATCCTTCAACTCATAGGTCTGGCGCAGCAGGTACTGCACCGTCAGGCCTTTGAGCATGGCGCCAGCAGCCTGTTCGAAGCTGATGCCATCAGGCAGGTGCACCAGGTTGGCGGCGGGCAGCACGTGAAGTTGGCTATAGGCGCCCAGCGGGCCGCTGCCGTAGGCCACGCGGTCGCCGACTTTGAACTGGGTGACTTCGCTGCCCACCGCATCCACCACGCCGGCCCCTTCCGCGCCCAACCCCGATGGCAGGGAGGGTGGCGCGTAGAGGCCGCTGCGGAAATAGGTGTCGATGAAGTTCAGACCAATCGCCTCATTACGCACGCGAACTTGTTGTGGGCCGGGTTCCGCCGGGGTGTAGTCCACATATTCAAGTACCTCGGGGCCGCCATGGGCACTGAACTGGATACGCTTGGCCATCTGCACTTCTCCTTGGGTCGTTTTCACGAAGGCTCCTATCGGACTCCTAAGCTTGATCTTCGTCAACTGCCGCGCACCTAAGTGCAGTGCTCATTAAGCGCGGTGGTATCCTGTGCGCCCATTTGCCGCCGACGCCTGATGGCCTCGCGTAGCTTTGCCCGATTCAAGGTGATGCCATGACTACCCGCACCGAGGCTGTAAAGGCCTACCTGCTTGACCTGCAAGACCGCATTTGCAGCGCCCTGGAAACCTTCGAGACGGACACTCGCTTTATCGAAGACGCCTGGACCCGGCCTGCCGGCGGTGGCGGTCGCACCCGCGTAATCGCGAACGGCACGGTGATTGAAAAAGGCGGCGTCAACTTTTCCCACGTTTTCGGCAGCGGCCTCCCCCCATCAGCCAGCGCCCATCGCCCTGAGTTGGCCGGTCGCGGGTTTGAAGCGCTCGGTGTGTCGCTGGTGATTCACCCGCACAATCCTCATGTGCCAACGTCCCACGCCAATGTGCGCTTTTTCATCGCGGAAAAAGAAGGTGAAGAAGCGGTGTGGTGGTTCGGCGGCGGCTTCGACCTCACCCCCTACTACGGCAACGAAGAAGACTGCGTCCACTGGCACCGCGTGGCCGAACGAGCGTGTGCGCCGTTTGGCCCCGACGTCTACGCGCGTTACAAGGCCTGGTGCGACAGCTACTTCCATATCAAGCACCGCAACGAACCGCGTGGCATTGGCGGCTTGTTTTTCGATGACTTGAACGAGTGGGGCTTCGACACCTGCTTCGCCTTCATCCGTGCCATTGGCGACGCCTACATCGACGCCTACCTGCCAATCGTGCAGCGCCGCAAGGCCATGGCTTATACCGAGCAACAACGCGAGTTCCAGGAGTTCCGTCGTGGCCGCTACGTCGAGTTCAACCTGGTCTACGACCGTGGGACCTTGTTCGGCCTGCAGTCGGGCGGGCGTACCGAATCGATCCTGATGTCGCTGCCGCCGCAGGTGCGCTGGAGCTATGACTGGAAAGCCGAGCCCGGCAGCGAAGAAGCGCTTCTGACCGATTACTTCCTGCAGGACCGCGACTGGCTCGGCATCGCGGCGCCCAAGGCGGCGAACTGATGGATCGCTATGTCGTCTTTGGCAACCCCATCGGCCACAGCAAATCGCCGCTGATTCACCGCATGTTTGCCGAGCAGACCGGCGAACTGCTGGACTACAGCACGATGCTCGCGCCGCTGGAGGATTTTACCGGCTGCGCCCGTGAGTTTTTTCACCAAGGTCGTGGCGCCAACGTCACCGTGCCATTCAAGGAAGACGCCTATCGCCTGGCGGATACCCTCACCGAGCGCGCCAAGCGCGCCGGTGCGGTGAACACCTTGAGCAAACTCGCCGATGGCACCCTGCTGGGTGACAACACCGACGGCGCTGGCTTGGTGCGCGACCTGACGGTCAACGCGGGGTTGAGCCTCAACGGTAAACGCATTCTGCTGCTGGGCGCCGGCGGCGCGGTGCGCGGGGCGCTGGAGCCGTTGCTGGCCGAGCGACCTTCATCGTTGATCATCGCTAACCGCACCGTGGAAAAAGCCGAATTGCTCGCCGAGTCATTCGACGACCTGGGCCCGGTGTCCGCCAGTGGTTTCGACTGGCTGCGTGAGCCGGTGGGCGTGATCATCAACGCCACCTCCGCGAGCCTGTCAGGCGATTTACCGCCGATTGCGAGCAGCCTGATCGAACCTGGCAGGACCTTTTGCTACGACATGATGTACGCCAGGGAATCCACCCCCTTCTGCCACTGGGCCACGCAGCACGGTGCCGCCGTCTCGATGGACGGCCTGGGCATGCTGGTGGAGCAGGCCGCCGAAGCGTTCTTCCTGTGGCGGGGTGTGCGCCCGGCATCGGCGCCGGTGTTGGCTGAATTGCGTCGACAGTTGGCCTGACATTCGCCTCAGTCTTCGAACTGGATGGGGCAGTGATCCGCCCCCTCCAGCTTCTTCAGTTCCTCGACCACCTGCGGTCTGGCCCGACGCAATGTCAGGCTGCGCCCCAACCTGCGCAGGCGCCGCGCTTCCTGGTGCAGCATTTCCACCCCGGAATAGTCGATAAAGTTGATCTGCTGTGCCTCGATCACCACACGCTGGCCCTGCAACCGCTGCAGGCGCACCTGCAGGTAGTGGCTGGCGCCGAAAAAGATCGAGCCACCGACGCGCAGCACATCCTCGTCGCCCTCCCGCCAATGCTGGACCCGCGGCTGCGAGGTGCGCTTGAGGTAGAAAAACAGCGAGGCCAGCACGCCGGCGTAAATCGCCGTTTGCAGTTCCAGCAGCAAGGTGGCGACGCAGGTCAGGCCCATCACTGCAAATTCGGCGCGGCTGACGCGGAACAATGCGCGAATACCGCGATGGTCCACCAGGCCCCAGCTGATCAGCAGGATGCTGGCGGCCATGCTGGGGATCGGGATATGTGAGATCAATACCGCGCCAAACAATGCGAACAGCGCCACCCACAGCGCGGAAAACACCCCGGCCAGCGGTGAGCAGGCGCCGGCTTCATAGCTGAGGCCGGAGCGGGTAAACGAACCGGCTGACAGGTACCCGGAGAAAAATCCGCCGATGATGTTGGATAAGCCCTGCGCGCGAACTTCCTGATTCGCATCAAGCAACTGTTGCGAGCGAGCCGACAGCGAGCGCGCAATCGACAGGCTCGTCACCAGCCCCAGCATGCCCACGGCCACGGCGCTCGGCAGCAGACGCAGGATCGTGTCCAGGTCCATCGGCAACGGGCTGAACGGCGGTAATTTGCCCACGAATGAACTGACCCGCGCCACCTGGGCGAACATCGCCGGCCACAACCAGGCCACCACACTGCTCAGGGCCAGGGCGATCAACAGCGTCGGCCAGCGTGGTTTCCAGTATTTGAGCAGTGCCCCCGCCAGCAATGTGCCAAGGCCCAGGGCGAGGGAGGCGTGGTCCCAGTCGCCGCTGTGCTCGATCAGCGCCAGCAGGCTGTTGATCGCCGTGGCCTGGCTGGGTAAATCCAGCCCCAGCAAGTTGGGCAGTTGCCCCAGCGCGATCACCACAGCGGCGCCCAAAGTGAACCCCAGCACTACGGAGTGGGAGACGAAATTGACCAGCGCGCCAAAGCGCAGCATGCCCAGCAGCCACTGGAAAACGCCGGCTATAAATGTAAGCAACAGGATCAGGGTGACGTAGTCCTGCGATCCCGGCACGGCCAGAGGACTGACACTGGCATAGAGCACGATGGAAATCGCAGCGGTCGGGCCGCAGATCAGGTGCCACGACGAACCCCAGAGGCAGGCGATCAGTACCGGGATGATCGCGGCGTACAGCCCGTATTCCGGTGGGAGGCCTGCGATCAGCGCGTAGGCAATCGACTGCGGCAATGCCAGCACCGCGCCACTGAGCCCGACCATCGCATCGCGGCCGACGCTGGCCCGGGTCTGCTGCGTCAGCCAGCTGAGGAAGGGAAAGAGTGTGTGGCGATTGAGCCGGGGCATTTATAACTCGGTTGAAAAGGTTTGAATAAGGGTATCAGTACACACTGAAGTGTGTGGGAGGGGCCCTCCCACAATGTCAGCCCTTAGAGTTTGGCTTTTACCGCCGGCAATGCCTCCTGACCGTCCAGGGTTTTTACGCCGTCGAGCCACTTGTCCAGCACCGCCGGGTTCGCCTTGATCCACGCCTTCGCCGCATCGGCATTGCTGACTTTGTTGTTGGCGACCTCGGCCATAATGCTGTTCTCCATCTCTTGGGTAAAACTCAAGTTGGTCAGCAGTTTTCCTACGTTCGGGCAGGCCTGTGCATAACCTTTGCGTGTCAGGGTATAGACGCTGCCGGTGTCACCGAAGTACTTCTCGCCGCCCTTGAGGTAGTGCATTTTCAGTTGCACGTTCATCGGGTGCGGGGTCCAGCCGAGGAACGTGACGAAGCGCTGTCTTTTCACCGCCCGCGACACCTCTGCCAACATCGCCTGTTCGCTGGACTCGATCAGTTTCCACTGGCCGAGGTCGAAGTCATTCTTCTTGATGATCTCCTGCAGCGAGATATTGGCCGGTGCGCCGGAGCCGATGCCGTAGATCTTCTTGTCGAACTTGTCGGCGAATTTATTCAAGTCGGCAAAATCATGCACGCCGGCGTCCCATACATAATCCGGCACGGCGAGGGTGAACTCGGTGCCGTCGAGGTTTTTCGCCAGTTGCACCACGTCGCCGTTGGCCACGAACTTGTCATAGAAGCCTTGCTGCGCGGGCATCCAGTTGCCCATGAACACATCCACCTGACCGTCCTTGAGCCCGCCGAACGTGATCGGCACCGCCAAGGTATCGACCTTGGGTTTGTAGCCCATGCCCGTCAGCAGAAATCCGGTGATGGCATTGGTCGCGGCGATGTCGCTCCAGCCTGGGTCGGCCATCTTCACCGTTTCGCAACGGGTGTCTGCGTACACGTTGGCACTGCTCAGCGCCAGGATGCCCAGTACTACTGTTAATTTTTGCATGGCCTTCCCTCTGTCGTTATTGGTCTTGGCAGGGTTGTGGATAACGTGCCTTGCGCTCCAGGTCGTCGAGGTCGATATGGTTGCGCATGTATTGCTGACTGGCGTCGACCAGTGGCTGGTGGTCCCAGCTCTTCAGCTTGCCGTGGGTCAGCGCCTCGAACACCAGGCGCCGACGGCGTTGGCTGGCGAGCACCTGCTGGTGGATCGCCGGGATGTCCCATTTAGCCCGCGCTTCACTCAAAAACGCCTCGAACAGTGTTCGGTGTTCCGGTGACTGACTGAGGTTTTCCCGCTCGTGCGGGTCGTTGTGTACATCGAACAGCAGACAAGGGTCGTCCTCGCTGTAGATGAATTTGTAGGCACCCCGGCGGATCATCATCAGCGGGCTGATGGTGCCTTCGGCCATGTACTCGCCGAATACTTCGTCATGGCCGCCCTGCCCTTGCAGATGCGGAACCAGTGAGCGGCCGTCCAGCGGCAGGCGTGGGTCCAGTTCGCCACCGGCCAGTTCCACCAGGGTCGGCAACAGGTCGGCGGTGGACACCGCGGCGCTGACCCGGCCCGCCGCGAATTGCCCCGGCGCGTACACCAGCAGCGGCACGCGGGCGGCCATTTCGAACCAGTGCATTTTGTACCAGAGGCCGCGCTCGCCGAGCATGTCGCCGTGGTCGCCGGAGAACACGATCAGGGTGTCGTCGGCCAGACCGGTGTCTGCCAGGGTTTGCAGAAGTTTGCCGACATTGCTGTCGATGTAACTGCACGCACCGAAGTAGGCGCGGCGGGCGTCGCGGATCTTATCCACAGGCAGCGGCTTGTTCCACAGGTCATAGACCTTGAGCAGACGCTGGGAATGCGGGTCGAGATCGCCTTGGGCCGGTGTAGCAGGCAATGGGATATCAGCGTCGTCGTACAAATCCCAGAACGGCTTGGGAATCGTGTACGGGTCGTGGGGGTGGGTCATCGATACGGTGAGGCAGAACGGTTGATTGCCGTCTTCGCGGATATGGTCGAACAGGTACTGCTGGGCCTTGAACACCACCTCTTCGTCGAAATCCAGCTGGTTGGTACGCACGCATGGGCCGGCCTGCAGCACCGAGGACATGTTGTGGTACCAGCTGGGGCGTACGTGCGGCTCGTCCCAGTTCACCGCCCAGCCATAGTCGGCGGGGTAGATGTCGCTGGTCAGGCGTTCTTCGTAGCCGTGCAATTGGTCGGGGCCGCAGAAGTGCATCTTGCCCGACAGCGCGGTGCGGTAGCCGAGGCGGCGTAGGTAGTGGGCATAGGTCGGTACATCGGCGGGAAAATCGGCCGCGTTGTCGTAGGCGCCGATCTTGCTCGGCAACTGGCCGCTGACCAGGGTGAAACGCGAGGGCGCGCACAGCGGGCTGTTGCAATACGCGGCGTCGAACACCACACCCTGGGCGGCGAGACGGCTGAGGTTGGGCAACTTGATCGGCGAGGCGCCGTAGAAAGGCAGCAGCGGCGCGGCCATTTGGTCGGCCATGATGAAAAGAATGTTCTTGCGCTTCATGGGTTATCGGCATTCCATAGGCGGTGTTTATGCCAATGAGCATGAGGCCCACGTAAAACGGGGTAAAGCCCATGAATTGCAATGTCTAGGATAAGCACAGCTTATGTATGAAGCGTTGGGTGATTTGTCTCTCGATTTGCTGCGCGCATTCGAAGCCGCTGCGCGCCACCGCAGTTTTACCGCCGCGGCGATGGAATTGGGCACCACCCAGCCGGCGATCAGCCAGCAGATCAAGCGCCTGGAAGAACAATTGGCGATCCGCCTGTTCGACCGCATCTACCGTGGCATCGAACTGACCGACGCCGGCGCGCTGTTGTTCGAGCACGTTCAGGGCGGCTTGCAGGCGATCAACCAAGGCTTGGGTGTTATCACCCAGCATAGCCAGCACGAAGTGCTGCAAGTGGCCACTGACTTCGCCTTCGCCGCCTACTGGCTGATGCCGCGCCTGCACCGCTTCCACCAGGCCAACCCGCAGGTGGATGTGAGCCTGGTGACCAGCGAACGCAACCACGCCACGTTGCGCAGCGATATCGACGTGGCGGTGCTGTTCGGCGATGGTCGCTTCAAGCAGGGTGACAGCCTGTGGTTGTTCAACGAGGAAGTCTTCCCGGTGTGCAGCCCGCAGTGGCTCAAGGCTCAGGCTACGCGAATAAGCGTGCAGGACCTGCCCGACTGCCCCCTGCTGCACCTGCGCCAGGAAAACAACAGCCAGTGGTTCGACTGGAGCGGCGTGTTTCGCGAGCTGGGCCTCAGCGCCGCGCCCACGCCAGGTCAGTTGCGCTTCGACAACTACACGCTGCTGATCCAGGCGGCGATCGCCGGCCAGGGCGTGGCCATTGGTTGGCGTCACTTGGTGGATAACCTGCTGGAACAGAACTGGCTGTGCCGGCCGTTCAGCGACACGGTCATTTCGCGCTTCGGCTATTACGTGGTGCAACCGCAGCGCAAACGCCGGGGGCAACTGGTGGAGCGCTTCGTCGATTGGCTGCTGGCCGAGCAAGCCAGCAGCGCGCAATCGCTGACCGGACTGGCCCTGCCCTCGATTGCGGTCTAGCATCTGGCGCACGTCGTCATCGGAGCCGGTCATGCACCGAATCAAGGGTTATCACGCTCATATCTACTTTGATGCCAACACGCTCGAGCAGGCGCGCGCCTTGTGCGAGGACGCGGCCAAGCTCTTCCCGCTGCGCATGGGCCGCGTGCATGAACGCCCCGTTGGCCCTCACCCCGACTGGAGCTGCCAACTGGCCTTTGACGCCGAATACATCGGCGTGATGCTGCCGTGGCTGGCGCTGCATCGAAATGGGCTGGTGGTGTTCCTGCATCCCAATACCGGCGATGACTTGAAGGACCACACCGACTACGCGATCTGGATGGGCGCGATGCGCGAGTTGGATCTGTCGGTTTTCTAACCTCTTCTTGAAGGATGCAAGTGCTGACATTCCCGAGGGTTTGTAGGACTTTGCTCGTCAATTTCCCACTATATGGGAGTCATATTTATATATTGAGATATTTCACGGCATAGGTTTATAGTCGCCCATCTGCTTTTTTCAGCACCCACTCATTTTCAGGTGAAGCGATGCAGGCGCAATTGATCGCGCTCGATTGGGGAACCAGCTCCCTTCGTGCTTACAAACTCGGCCCCGCAGGCGTAGTGCTGGAACAACGCTCGCTGGCGTCGGGCATCATGCATTTGCCCACAGAAGCCCGGGAAATTGCCGGCGTGCGCTGCGCCGACGGGTTTGAGTTGGCCTTCGATACGGCGTGCGGTGACTGGCTCGACGCCGAGCCACACTTGCCGGTGATTGCGTGCGGCATGGTTGGCAGCGCCCAGGGCTGGAGTGAAGCGGCGTATCGCAATACGCCGGTGGACGTTGCCAGCCTGGGCAAAGCCCTGCACGCCGTACGCAGCCTGCGTGGCGTGACGGTTCACATCGTACCCGGCGTGATCGAGCAAGGCGGCTTGCCCAACGTGATGCGCGGCGAAGAAACCCAGGTGCTGGGCGTGCTGCGCAGCCTGCCGACCGGCGGTGAAGTGTTGATCGGCCTGCCCGGCAGCCACTCCAAGTGGGTCGAGGTGGTCGGTGGTTGCATCACCCACTTCGATACCTTCATGACCGGCGAGGTGTTCGCGATTCTCGGCAAGCACAGCCTCCTCGGCCGCACGCAGCAGACACCCGAACGCTTCCAGGCCGACGCCTTTGATCGCGGTGTGCAAGTGGCGCGCTCCCAGGACGGCCAGCGCGGTCTGCTGTCGACCCTGTTCAGCGCCCGCACCCTGGGCCTGACCGGCGAACTTGCGGCCGATCAGCAACCGGACTACCTCTCCGGCCTGATGATCGGTCATGAGCTGGCCGGCCTGCCCGACCGCGCCCGGCATACCCCGATCATTCTGGTCGGCGCCGGCGCTTTATGCGCGCGCTACCAACGCGCCCTTGCCCTCTGCGGTTTTGCCCATGTCAGCTTGGCCGAAGAAGCCACCGAGCACGGCCTGTGGCAACTGGCCGTGGCAGCCGGGCTCACTCAACCTGTATCGGAGGCCTGACATGCTCAAGCAAGCACTCGCACAAAACGGTCTGATCGCAATTCTGCGCGGCCTGCGCCCGGACGAAGCCCAGGCGGTCGGCCAGGTGCTGTACGACGCCGGTTTTCGCGTGATCGAAGTTCCGCTCAATTCACCGGACCCCTACACCAGCATCCGCACCCTGCGCGACAGCCTGCCCGCCGATTGCCTGATCGGCGCCGGCACCGTGCTGACGCCCGAGCAGGTGGAGCAGGTAAAGGCCGCCGGTGGCCAGGTGATCGTCATGCCCCACAGCGATGCCAAGGTCTTGCGCGCTGCCAAGGCGGCTGGCCTGTACCTGTCGCCGGGCGTGGCCACGCCCACCGAAGCCTTTGCCGCACTGGGCGAAGGCGCTGACGTCTTGAAGCTGTTCCCGGCCGAGCAAATGAGCCCGGCGGTGATCAAGGCGTGGCTGGCGGTATTGCCGGCGGGCACGTTGCTGCTGCCGGTGGGCGGTATTACCCCGGACAACATGCAGGTGTTCACCGACGCCGGCGCCAAAGGGTTCGGGCTGGGTTCCGGGTTGTTCAAACCGGGTATGACCGTGGATCAGGTAGCGAGCCGCGCCCAGGCTTATGTCGCCGCCTGGAAAGCCCTGAGCTGAGTTCAAGTTCCGCGCCCCTGGCGCTGCATCTACAAGAGAGATAACAGATGAAAATCACCAAACTGACGACCTTTATCGTCCCGCCTCGCTGGTGCTTCCTGAAAATCGAAACCGACCAGGGCGTGACCGGCTGGGGTGAACCCGTGGTCGAAGGCCGCGCCCATACCGTGGCCGCCGCCGTCGAAGAATTGTCCGACTACCTGATCGGCAAAGACCCGCGCAACATCGAAGATATCTGGACTGTGCTCTATCGCGGCGGCTTCTATCGTGGCGGCGCGGTGCACATGAGTGCGCTGGCCGGTATCGACCAGGCTCTGTGGGACATCAAGGGCAAGGCCCTCGGCGTGTCCGTCAGCGACTTGCTGGGTGGCCAGGTGCGCGACAAGATCCGCGTGTACTCGTGGATCGGCGGCGACCGCCCCGCCGACACCGCCCGCGCCGCCAAAGACGCCGTGGCCCGCGGCTTCACTGCGGTAAAAATGAACGGCACCGAAGAACTGCAATTCCTCGACAGCTTTGAAAAGGTCGACCTGGCCCTGGCCAACGTCGCCGCCGTGCGTGATGCGGTCGGCCCCAACGTCGGCATTGGCGTCGACTTCCATGGCCGCGTGCACAAGCCAATGGCCAAGGTGCTGATGAAGGAGCTGGACCCGTACAAGCTGATGTTCATCGAAGAGCCGGTGCTCAGCGAAAACTACGAAGCGCTCAAGGAACTGGCGCCGCTGACCAGCACCCCGATCGCCCTGGGCGAGCGCCTGTTCTCGCGTTGGGACTTCAAGCGTGTGCTGAGCGAAGGCTATGTCGACATCATCCAGCCCGACGCGTCCCACGCGGGCGGCATCACCGAAACGCGCAAGATCGCCAACATGGCCGAAGCCTATGACGTGGCCCTGGCCCTGCACTGCCCGCTGGGCCCGATCGCGCTGGCGGCGTGCCTGCAGCTGGATGCGGTTTGCTACAACGCGTTTATCCAGGAGCAGAGCCTGGGCATCCATTACAACGAGAGCAACGACCTGCTCGACTACGTGCGCGACCCCGGCGTGTTCGACTATGACCAGGGCTTCGTCAAGATCCCCAACGGGCCGGGCCTGGGCATTGAGATCAACGAAGAGTACGTGATCGAACGGGCTGCCATCGGCCACCGCTGGCGCAACCCGATCTGGCGCCACGCCGACGGCAGTTTCGCCGAGTGGTGATGCTCATCTGAAGACACCCGGTAAAAAATCTGGGAGGGGGCAAGCCCCTCCCATATCAAATCGATTTCTTCAGTAAGACTTGTCCTCAATAAACATAAGAAGAGACTTCCCCCATGCAACCTGAATCCTTGACCGGGCAGGCTCCTTTAGTCACGCCCAGCCGAAAGCGCTACTTCATCATGGTGCTGCTGTTTATCACCGTGGTGATCAATTACCTGGACCGCAGCAACCTGTCGATTGCGGCCCCCGCCCTGACCAGTGACCTGGGCATTGACCCGGTGCATGTCGGCCTGATTTTCTCGGCGTTCGGCTGGACCTACGCCGCCATGCAGATCCCCGGCGGCTGGCTGGTGGATCGGGTGCCGCCGCGCATCCTCTATACCGTGGCCCTGCTGCTGTGGTCCATTGCAACCGTCATGCTCGGCTTTGCCGCCAGCTTCATCGCCCTGTTTGTCCTGCGCATGGCGGTCGGTGCGCTGGAAGCGCCGGCCTACCCGATCAACAGTCGCGTGGTCACCAGCTGGTTTCCCGAGCGTGAACGCGCCACCGCGATCGGCTTCTACACCTCCGGTCAATTCGTCGGGCTGGCGTTTCTGACGCCGGTGCTGGCCTGGCTGCAGCACCACTATGGCTGGCACATGGTGTTTGTGGTCACCGGTGGCGTCGGCATCCTGTGGGCGGCGATCTGGTACGCGGTGTACCGCGAACCACGTGATTTCAAAGGCATCAACCAGGCCGAAATCGACCTGATCCGCGACGGCGGCGGGCTGGTGGACCTCAGCACCCAAGCGGCCAAGACCAAGGCGCCGTTCAGCTGGGTCGACCTGGGGATTGTCCTGAGCAAACGCAAATTGTGGGGGATTTACCTGGGGCAGTTCTGCCTGAACTCCACGCTGTGGTTCTTCCTGACCTGGTTCCCGACGTATCTGGTGAAGTACCGCGGCATGGACTTCATCAAGTCCGGCATGCTCGCGTCGCTGCCGTTTCTCGCGGCATTCGTCGGAGTCCTGTGTTCCGGGCTGTTTTCCGACTGGCTGATCCGTCGCGGCGCAAGCGTGGGCTTTGCGCGCAAGTTGCCGATCATCAGCGGGCTGCTGATCTCCACGGCGATCATCGGCGCCAACTTCGTCGAATCGACCCCGCTGGTCATCGCCTTCCTGGCTGTGGCGTTCTTCGGCAATGGGCTGGCTTCGATCACCTGGTCGCTGGTCTCCACCCTCGCCCCGGCGCGGTTGCTGGGCCTGACCGGTGGGGTGTTCAACTTCATCGGCAACCTGGCGGCGATTACCACGCCAATCGTTATCGGCTTCCTCGCCAGCGGTGATTCGTTTGCGCCGGCGATCACTTACATTGCAGTGCTGGCGTTGTTGGGGGCTTTGTCCTACGTGCTGCTGGTGGGCAAGGTCGAGCGCATCGAGCTGTAGGCCAGTCATCGCAGTGGCGAGGGAGCAACTCCCTCGCCACAGTCACAGTCGTCAGACTCGCCCGTTGTTACGCGTGCGGCACCGACATTTCATTGCGGAACACATTCAACGGGTCCCATCGCTGCTTGGTTCGGCGCAGGCGGCTCTCGATGATGGTGTTGGGGAAGAAGATCCCATACCACGAGGGGTTCTTGCCATTCGCCGGATCGCCGCCGAGATAGGTCATGTCCAGGTCCGGGTAGTTGATGTAGCAGCCCTCGAACTCCGGATCGTCCGGCACGCCGTTGGTGAATGCCGCGTTGAAAAGCCCACGGATCCAGTCGGCGTGGGCCTGGTCCGCCCCGTCGTCCGCCGTGTGCCAGTAACATTGCGGCTGCCACTTGAGGTACGAGGAGCGCTGAGCGGCGGATGTCTGCGCCAGGATCGGGCCTTCCATCTCGTTGATGCGCCCGCCGAACGATTGGATCTGGATCAGGCTCTGGGTCAACTGCTGCTCAGGGTCCGGCCAGTTCAGCGTGGCCCAGATCGCATCCAGCACGCGCTGGGTGAATTCGCCTTTCTGATACGCCGATTTATAGCGACCGCGTTGATTGTCACCGGAGCCGTTGAGCGATTGGGTGGCGTACAGCCAGTCCAGTTGCCGCGCCGCTTTTCGGGCATCCTGCAGAGAAGTAATGCGGCGCCCCCTTTGCCCATCGCGCGGTTGATGCACCACGTGGAACGGCACCAGCGACTGCCTCGGGCTCACGCCCACGGCGGTCAGTAGGCTGAGCACGAAGTCGTCGAAGGGTGCCCGGTCATCGAGTTGACCGTTCTTGTCGACATAGTGAATACCCAACGTCACGTTGCCGGTATTGAGGTGGCGCATCTCCAGCTTGGTCGACAGGCCCCAGGTATTGGGGTTTGCCTGATTGTCCGCGAACCATTTTTGATAGGCCCGCAGCAGGCGCTCCAAAGCCGGACGGGTCAGTTGCGCCCAATCCCATTCCAATGCCAGCCAAAGCACCTGAGTGGGCGCCGGTGGCAGGGCCTTGAAGTAATAACTGGTAATAATGCCGAACTGCCCACCTCCGGCACCGCAGCAAGCGGCGAACAGGTCCAGCTCAGCGCTATCGGTGCTGTCCCGGGACACATGCACAGGCACAAGGCCCGTTCCACCGACGTTGGCCACCAGCAGGTCAACGCCGTCCAGCCAGTCGCAGACCAGCCCGTGTTTGCGCGACAGCAACCCATAACCGCCGCCGCAGATATGCCCGCCAAGCCCCACCGAATAGCAGGAGCCGCTTGGCAGGGTTTTATTTGCCCTCTTATAAAGTGCGACGGTGGTGTCCCAGTTCTGGCAACCGGGTTCCAGGCGGACGCTGTAGCGACGAGGTGAGCCCGGCACCAGCATTGACCCTATCTGTCCGGACGGGTCGTAGGCGACTTGGTTCATTTGCCCGATATCCAGGATCGACAGGCTCTCGTGCGGCACTCCGGGCATCACGTTAGCGACAAACCCTTCATAACAATGACCGCCACTTCGCACCGTGATGCGGCCATTGGGCATGGCCAAGGCTTGCGCGGCGGCGTCGATGATGTCCTGCGGGTTGTGGCACAGGTAGATAAGGTTGGCGCCATTGGGCGAGGATTGGCCCTGGACGTTGCCCAGCGGCCAGCGCAGGTTGAAACCCTTCTGCAAGGCGGCATGACGGGGGTCTGAAGGCGGGACGAGATCAAATGCCATGATGTGCTCCGTGGGAGACGATAATGACTTCTGATGCAACTAACTTAACGACCGACAGCGCAAGAACGGCGGGGCTTGCAGAGGTGGTTAGACAGCAATAGGCACGAAGTGCGTTGAAGGTGGGGCGCAATGCCCACCTTCAGCCTAGCCTAGATCAGTCGGGAGCCTGAGGCCTTTACTTACGAGCGTTACGTACACCTTCCGACAACGCTGCGCAGTGGCTGAGCACACCATCGATAGCCTGCCGGTCGCTGCCGGCGGTGGCGATGTGATCGATCAACGCCGAGCCCACCACCACACCGTCCGCCAACCGGGCGATGGCGGCGGCCTGTTCCGGTGTGCGAATGCCGAAACCGATGCTGATCGGCAGGTCGGTATGGCGGCGCAGGCGTGTCACGGCTTCTTCGACATGTTCCAGGGTGGCGGCGCCGGCGCCGGTCACGCCGGCCACCGACACGTAATACACAAAACCGGAGCTGCCGTTGAGCACGGTCGGCAGGCGTACGTCATCGGTGGTCGGTGTGGTCAGGCGGATGAAGTCGATGCCTGCGGCCTGCGCCGGGTCGCACAGCTCGCGGTTATGCTCAGGTGGCATGTCTACCACAATCAGGCCGTCTACCCCGGCGTTCTTGGCATCGGCGATGAATGCAGGCACGCCGTATTTGTGGATCGGGTTGAAATAGCCCATCAATACCAACGGTGTTTCGTCGTTGTCCTTGCGGAACTCACGCACCATCTGCAGGGTTTTCGCCAGGTTCTGCTTGGCCTCCAGCGCGCGGATGTTGGCCAGCTGAATGGCCGGCCCGTCCGCCATCGGGTCGGTGAAGGGCATGCCCAGTTCGATCACATCGGCGCCGGCGCCGGGCAACCCTTTGAGGATCGCCAGCGAGGTGTCATAACCCGGGTCGCCGGCAGTGACGAAAGTCACCAGGGCGGCGCGGTTTTGTTCCTTGAGTTGCGCAAAGCGGGTTTGCAGGCGGCTCATTCAGTGTTTCTCCTGCTGGGACTGTTCCATGTGATGCATCACGGTCTGCATGTCTTTATCGCCACGGCCGGACAGGTTAACCACCATCAGGTGATCTTTCGGCAAGGTCGGTGCGCGTTTGAACACTTCGGCCAAGGCATGGGCGCTTTCCAGTGCAGGAATAATCCCTTCCAGGCGGCAGCATTTGTGGAAGGCGTCGAGGGCTTCGTCGTCGGTCACCGAGGTGTATTGGACGCGGCCGATGTCATGCAACCAGGCGTGTTCCGGGCCGATGCCGGGGTAGTCCAGGCCGGCGGAAATCGAGTGGGCGTCGATGATCTGGCCATCGTCGTCCTGCAACAGGAAGGTGCGGTTGCCGTGAAGTACGCCGGGTACGCCGCCGTTGAGGCTGGCGGCGTGCTTGCCGGTCTCGATGCCGTGGCCGGCCGCTTCGACGCCGATGATGTCCACGCTCTTGTCGTCCAGGAACGGGTGGAACAGGCCCATGGCGTTGGAGCCGCCGCCGATGCACGCCACCAGGCTGTCCGGCAGGCGGCCTTCCTGGGCTTGCAGCTGCGTGCGGGTCTCCTTGCCGATCACGGCCTGGAAGTCGCGGACCATTGCAGGGTATGGGTGTGGACCCGCTACGGTGCCGATCAGGTAGAAAGTGCTGTCGACGTTGGTGACCCAGTCGCGCAGGGCTTCGTTCATGGCGTCTTTGAGGGTGCCGGTGCCGGCAACCACCGGAATCACTTCGGCGCCCAATAGCTTCATGCGGAACACGTTGGCCTGCTGGCGCTCGATGTCGGTGGTGCCCATGTAAATCACGCATTGCAGGCCGAAACGCGCGGCTACCGTGGCGGTGGCCACGCCGTGCATGCCGGCGCCGGTCTCGGCGATGATGCGTTTTTTGCCCATGCGTCGCGCCAGCAGGATCTGACCGATGCAGTTATTGATTTTGTGCGCGCCGGTGTGGTTCAGCTCTTCGCGCTTGAGGTAGATCTTGGCGCCGCCGCAGTATTCGGTCAGACGTTCGGCAAAATACAGCGGGCTTGGGCGACCAACGTAGTCGCGCTGGAAGTAGGCCAATTCCTCGTTGAACGCCGGATCAATCTTGGCCGCTTCGTATTCGCGGGCCAGGTCGAGGATCAACGGCATCAGGGTTTCAGCGACGTAGCGGCCGCCGAACGCGCCAAACAGGCCGCTGGCGTCTGGGCCGTTGCGTAGGTCGGTCTGGGACTGAGTCATGGGACGCTCCAGGAAAGAATTCGTGTGGGAAGCAATGTGGGCCACTCTACCCCTCACATCCGCGGCTGAAAACCGATAAGATCGCTGCAACCTGTCAGGAAAACTCACAGATGAGCCGAGACCTTCCACCCCTCAACGCCCTGCGCGCGTTTGAAGCCACCGCGCGCCTCAACAGCGTCAGCCAGGCCGCTGAGCAACTGCATGTGACCCACGGGGCAGTCAGTCGCCAATTGAAGGTGCTCGAAGAACACTTGGGCGTCAGCCTGTTCGTCAAGGAGGGGCGTGGCCTTAAACTCACAGATGCGGGCGTGCGGCTGCGCGATGCCAGCGGCGAAGCGTTCGAGCGTTTGAGAGACGTGTGTGCGGAACTCACCCAGACCGGCGCCGACGCCCCCTTCGTACTCGGCTGTTCGGGCAGTTTACTGGCACGCTGGTTGATTCCGCGCCTTGGCCGCCTGAACGCTGACTTGCCGGACCTGCGCCTGCACTTGTCGGCGGGTGATGGTGATCTGGACCCGCGTCGTCCGGGGTTGGATGCGTTGCTGGTGTTCGCCGAACCGCCGTGGCCGGCCGATATGCAGGTATACGAGTTGGCCAGTGAGCGTATCGGCCCGGTCATGAGCCCGCGATTCAGCGGTTATGAGCGTCTGCGTCAGGCGCCTGCGTCGGCGTTGTGCGGTGAAGCGCTGCTGCACACCACGTCACGGCCCCAGGCGTGGCCCAGTTGGGCGCAGCAATACGGCATCGCACCGAATGCGTTGAAGCACGGGCAAGGGTTCGAGCATTTGTATTATTTGCTGGAGGCGGCTGTGGCCGGGCTGGGGGTGGCGATCGCGCCGCAGCCGCTGGTGGCGCAAGATCTGCTGGCCGGTCGCCTGGTGGCGCCTTGGGGGTTCAGCGAAACCCCGGCGCACCTGGCATTGTGGCTACCCAAGCGCGCCGCGGATGGGCGCGCCCGGCAGCTGGCGCAATGGCTCAAGACAGAGCTGTCGCGCCAACCGATTCAGTCACCGCGCTTGCACAGCAAGTAAGCCGCCAGCAGACCCAGCGCGCCAACGGCAACGCCGGCAGTGGTCCAAGGGTGCTCTTGCGCGTAATCGCGAGTTGCCACGCCGGTTTCGCGCAATTTCACTTTGCTTTCTTCATAGGCATCGGTGATCAGATGACGGGAGTGCTTGAGCGCATTCTCGGCATTGCTTTTCAGGGCCTTCAAGGTTTTGCGCGACTCATCCGACGCATCGTCCTTGAGGCTTTCAAGGGACTTGAGCAGGCTCGAAATCTCGGCTTCCATGCTTTCCAGCGACGCTTTGCGTAAAGAAGTGTTAGCCATGTGGATTCTCCTGAAGTGATTGAGTGGCGTGTGTAGATACCGACTGCTGGGTTTTCAGAAAGTGCAGTAAATCTGAACTTTCAGGTAGGAACGGTCGCCTGAAGCAGTACGGATATTGACTGCTAGGCTTCTTAAACATCCCTCAGGAGAAACCCCATGACCGATCACCACACTTACAAAAAAGTTGAACTGGTAGGTTCGTCCACCACCACTATCGAGGATGCGATCCAGAACGCATTGGCCGAGGCCAGCAAAAGCCTCAAGCACCTGGAATGGTTTGAAGTGACTGAAACGCGCGGTCATATCGAAGATGGCAAGGTCGCCCACTATCAGGTCACTCTGAAGGTGGGATTCCGAATTGCCAGCAGTTGATCCTGTGAGTTGAACTTGCTGACTGGCCGATTGCCATAACCTGCGCTACAACGTTCGGGTGCCGATGCCACTGCGTCGGCACGTTCTATTGGATCAGCGCAAGGAAGTAACGGATGAAGAAGCTTCTGTTAGCCGTAGGTTTGTTGAGCCTGGCAGGTACCGCCCTGGCGGCGGGCAAGTCGTGTGAAGACCTCAAAAGTGAAATTGCGGCGAAAATCGACGCCAAAGGGGCTTCGGGCTATTCGCTGGAAGTCGTCGACAAAGGCGCTTCTACCGACGCCAAATTGGTCGGCACTTGCGAGGGTGGCACCAAGGAAATCGTCTACAAACGCGGTTAACCCCGTGTTGCAGACATAAAAAACCGACGCGGGTGCGTCGGTTTTTTTTCGACTGGGTTAGGTCAGCCCTTCATCAACTGCGCCAGCAACTCGTAGGAATGAATCCGGTCCGCGTGCTCGTACAGGTCGCAGGTGAAGATCAACTCATCCGCGCCGGTCTGTTCGATCAGCACCTCGAGCTTGGCGCGAATCTTCGCCGGGCTGCCGACCATGGCCAGGCCGAGGAAGCTGCCGACCGCGTCCTTTTCATGGGGCAGCCATAGGCCATCCATGCTTTTCACCGGTGGGCGCTGCACCAGACTTTGGCCGCGCATCAGCGCGAGAATGCGCTGGTAGACGGAGGTCGCCAGGTAATCGGCCTGTTCGTCGGTATCGGCCGCCACCAGCGGAATGCCCAGCATCACGTAGGGTTTGTCCAACACAGCCGAAGGCTTGAAGTGATTGCGGTACACGCGAATCGCTTCGTGCATTAAACGGGGTGCGAAATGGGAGGCGAAGGCGTAGGGCAAACCACGCTCGCCGGCCAGTTGCGCGCTGAACAGGCTCGAACCCAGCAGCCAGACAGGCACGTTGGTACCGGTGCCGGGGACGGCGATAACCCGTTGGTCGGGGGTGCGCGGGCCCAGGTAGGCCATCAGTTCGGCCACGTCCTCGGGGAAATCGTCAGCGCTGCCGGAGCGCTCACGGCGCAGGGCGCGGGCGGTCATCTGGTCGGAACCGGGGGCGCGACCCAGGCCCAGGTCAATGCGGCCCGGGTACAGGCTTTCGAGGGTGCCGAATTGCTCGGCGATTACCAGCGGCGCGTGATTGGGCAGCATCACACCGCCGGAACCGACACGAATCGTCGAGGTGCCACCGGCCAGATACCCCAGCAACACCGAAGTGGCCGAGCTGGCGATGCCGTCCATATTGTGGTGTTCGGCTACCCAGAAACGGTTGTAGCCGAACTTTTCCACATGCTGAGCCAGGTCCAGGGAATTGCGCAGCGATTGTGCCGGGCTACCATTGGCGCGTACGGGCACCAGGTCGAGGGCGGAAAACTTAACGTCGGACAGCGATTTCATAAGCCTGCTTCTCCAATTGAGGGCGCAGGCTTTTAAGACGAACCAAAACCTGCCGCTTCATGTGCATCCTCCATGCAATGAGGGCATATACCCGAGATTCAATAGCTGGCCTGAAATTTCCTACTAAACTGCTGGGTTTCTCTTACAAGATGAACTTTGCCCGAGCATCTATCCTCAGAACCTTACTGAAGCAAAACCACCGTTCGAGGAGAAAGCTATGAGTATTGTTAAAAAGGCATCCGCGCATTGGGAAGGTGATCTGAAGACTGGTGTGGGCTCCATCTCCACCGAAACCGGTGTGCTGCGCGAAGCGCCCTACGGCTTCAAGGCCCGTTTCGAGGGCGGCAAGGGCACCAACCCGGAAGAGCTGATCGGTGCGGCCCATGCGGGCTGTTTCTCCATGGCGTTTTCCATGATTCTGGGCGATGCGGGCCTCAAGGCCGACAGCATCGACACCCAGGCCGACGTGACGCTGGATCAGGTCGAAGGGGGTTTTGCGATCACCGCCGTACACCTGACGCTCAAAGCCAAGATCCCAGGCGCCAGCCAGGCGCAATTCGATGAATTGAGCAAAAAGGCCAAGGAAGGGTGCCCGGTGTCCAAGGTTCTGAATGCAACCATCACTCTGGATGGCACGCTGGTTAACTGACACAACAGGTCCAAGGTGGGAGGGGCAAGCCTGCTCCCCCACTTTGTGCTGCGTTAAATAAGAACTCCCGTTTCGCACCTGTGGTCCTATACCCTATGCAGCCTAGGCGCACACTCGTGCGCAATGCATTCAGGGAGCTTCAACCATGAAACGTTTTGCCTTGGCGATCATCTGCGGTGTGTTGGCCACATCGGCCGTGGCCGCTCCAAAAGATTGTGAAGAGCTCAGGAAAGAGATCGAAGTGAATATCCAGGCCAAGGCGATTCCGTCCTACACCCTGGAAATCATCACCGCCGAAGAAGCCAAGAACCACGACAGTGCCATGATTGTTGGCTCGTGCGAAAACGGCACCAAGCGCATCATCTACCAGAAGAACAACGACTGATCAGAGGCAGTTCACACTGCGTTCCTCTGCCAGCAACTGGCGGGCGGAGTCATACAGTCGGATGTTGGGCGTAAAGGCCAGCGAGCGGCCTTCCAGCACATAGCGTTGGCCAGCCTGGAAGTGGTCGTACTGCAACGTCATGAAGCAGGTTCGATATTGCATCTGGCTGAGCCCTCCCAGCCCGCCACCCGCCGGTACCTCAAAGTCAAAGCGCACCATCAGCTCGTGGGCGCCGGTTGGTATCTGGAAGTAGCGTCCGTCTTCGAGATTCTTGCCGTCCAGACGCTGTGCCATCAACAGTTTGGCGCCTGGTGTGGGGGTGATGAAATCGACCCATGCCTGATGCGGGTCGGCGGGCGGTACCGGTGTCGTTGTGCAGGCACTCGAGAGCAAGGCAACAACGGCAACTAAGAACAGGCGCATGGCAGAGTCTCAATGCAGGGGGACGTTTGAGTATAAACACCTCTGGACGTGGAAAATTCCCGCGCGGCACGCCAGTCTGGCGCACAGGGTATCCAGGAGCAGTCGGAACATGATCAGGCGTTTACTTACAGGGGGGTTGGCCGTGCTGCTCGGCGGGTGCTCCAGCGTCAGTTACTACAGCCAATTGGCGAGCGGCCAATGGCAGTTATTACGTGCCCGCGAGCCGGTGGCTCAGGTAATAAGTGACCCGACGCGCCCGCAGGTACTGCGCGACCACCTGGTGCAAGCACAAAAAGCGCGCACCTTCGCCAGCGAACACCTGCACCTGCCTGACAACCTGAGTTACCGGTTGTACGCAGACATCGGCCGCCCCTATGTGGTCTGGAATGTCTTCGCCACGCAGGAATTTTCTCTGACGCCTCAAAACCATTGCTTTCCCATCGCCGGCTGTGTGGCCTATCGCGGCTATTACAACCAGGGCGCGGCGCGTGGCGAGGCGGCGGTGTTGAAGTTACAGGGCATGGACGTGGCAATCGGCGGCGTGGAGGCGTATTCCACTTTAGGATGGTTCGATGACCCGATCATGAATTCGATGATGAACTGGGGCGACGAGCGGCTGGCCACGTTGATTTTTCATGAGCTCGCTCACCAGCGTTTCTATGTGAAAGACGACACTGAGTTCAACGAGTCGTTTGCCACCTTTGTCGAGCAGGAAGGCACCCGCCAGTGGCGGGCTGCGCGCAGCCTGGCACCGCTCAGCGATGCACAGGCGCAGCAACGTGACCAGTTTATCCGCTTGATCCTGGACACCCGTCACCGCCTGGAAAAACTCTACGCGCAGCCTCTGGCCCCGGACGTGATGCGTCAGGCCAAAGCGGCGCAGTTCGAGCAATTGCGCCGCGACTACCGGCAACTGCGCGACACCCAATGGGCCGGTGACAAACGCTATGACGCCTGGGTCAACCAGCCTATGAACAACGCAAGGCTGTTGCCGTTCGGGCTGTATGACCAATGGGTGCCGGCGTTTGCGGCGTTGTTTGCGCAGCAACAGGGGGATTGGGTGAAGTTCTACGCCGCGGTGGAAAAGTTGGGCGAGTTGCCGGTGGTGCAGCGCAAGGCTGCGTTGAGGCAGTTGGAGGGCGTGGGCCTGTAGGGCCTCATCGGGGGCAAGCCCCGTCCCACCTTTTTAGGCTGCACAGCTTGCCCCCGATGACGATTTTTAAGGCCGCTGCAAAAACGCCCGGTGCATCGCGGCCAATGTCTCGAAATGCCAGGTCGGTGCTTCGGCATTCAATTCTTCAAAGCTGCCAAAACCATACCCCACCGCCGCCGAATCCAGCCCATTGCTGCGGGCGCCGATCAGGTCGTGCTTGCGATCGCCGATCATCAAGGTATTGGCCGGGTCCAGGCCCTCTTCTTTCATCAGGTGCGCAATCAGCTCGACTTTATCGGTGCGCGTGCCGTCCAGTTCGCTGCCGTAAATCACCTTGAAATGCTTGGCAAAGTCGAAATGACGGGCAATTTCCCGGGCAAATTCCCACGGCTTGGAGGTGGCGATGTACAACTGACGCCCTTGCTGGTTGAGTGCCTCCAGCAATGGCATCACGCCGTCAAATACGCGGTTTTCATACAGCCCGGTAACCTTGAAGCGTTCGCGATAGTAATTCACCGCGTCCCAGGCTCTGGCTTCATCGAAGTCATAGAACTGCATAAAGGCTTGCAGTAACGGCGGACCGATGAAATGTTCCAGCCGGGTCAGGTCCGGTTCATCGATACCCAACTTGGCGAGGGCGTACTGGATCGAACGGGTGATGCCTTCGCGCGGGTCGGTGAGGGTGCCGTCCAGGTCGAACAGCACGGTGGAGTAATGCAGGCTCATCGGTCGAATCCTTCAGCCAGGTGCAGGTCTTTGAGCTTCACGTAGTTCGCCGCGCTGTAGGTGAAAAAGGCGCGTTCCTTGTCAGTCAGCGCACGGACTTGTTTGACCGGGCTGCCGACATACAAAAAACCGCTCTCCAGCGTCTTGCCCGGCGGCACCAGGCTGCCGGCGCCGATGATCACGTCATCTTCCACCACCGCGCCGTCCATCACGATGCTGCCCATGCCGATCAGAATACGGCTGCCAACCGTACAGCCATGCAGCATGACCTTGTGGGCGATGGTCACATCGTCGCCGATCAGCAGCGGAAAACCGTCGGGGTTGAAGGGCCCGGCGTGGGTGATGTGCAGCACGCAGCCATCCTGGATGCTGGTGCGCGCGCCGATACGGATGCGGTGCATGTCGCCGCGAATCACCGTCAGCGGCCATACGGAGCTGTCGGGGCCGATTTCGACATCGCCGATCACCACCGCCGACATATCGACAAAAGCCCCGGCGCCCAGGGTTGGCGTGTGGTTCTGATAGGTGCGAAGGGTCACGATAGCTTCTCTCTCTTCTGCTGATAGCTGCGGTGGGCATTGATTGTAATTAAGATGGCCCCATCTTTGTTCTTACATGTTTCTCCAGCCAAGGTGCCCACCGTGAGCGCGAACAACCCTCTTCTGCAGCCCTACGACCTGCCGCCGTTCTCGGCGATCCGTGCCGAGCACGTTCAGCCGGCCATCGAACAGATCCTCGCCGACAACCGCGTTGCCATCGAAGGCATCCTGCAAAGCCAAGGGAAAAATCCGACATGGGCAGGCCTGGTCCTGGCTATGGATGAACTCAATGACCGCCTGGGCGCAGCCTGGAGCCCGGTGAGCCACCTCAACGCCGTGTGCAACAGCGCCGAACTGCGCGAAGCCTACGAGGCGTGCCTGCCGGCATTGAGTGCTTATTCCACTGAAATGGGCCAGAACCGCGAGTTGTTCCAGGCCTTCGAAGCCTTGGCCAACAGCCCGGAAGCCGCAGGCTTCGATGTGGCGCAAAAAACCATCCTGGAACACTCCCTGCGCGACTTCCGCCTGTCGGGTATCGATCTGCCGCCCGAGCAGCAAAAACGTTATGCCGAAGTGCAAAGCAAACTCTCCGAGCTGGGCAGCAAGTTTTCCAACCAATTGCTCGACGCTACCCAGGCCTGGACCAAGCACGTCACCGATGAAGCCACCCTCGCTGGCCTGACCGACTCGGCCAAGGCGCAGATGGCCGCCGCCGCTCAGGCCAAGGGCCTCGACGGTTGGCTGATCACCCTGGAATTCCCTAGCTACTATGCGGTGATGACCTACGCTCAGGACCGCGCCCTGCGTGAAGAAATTTACGCTGCCTACTGCACCCGTGCGTCAGATCAGGGCCCGAATGCCGGCCAGAACGATAACGGCCCGGTGATGGAGCAGATCCTGGATCTGCGTCAGGAACTGGCCAGCCTGCTGGGCTACGCCTCGTTCTCCGAACTGAGCCTGGCCACCAAAATGGCCGAGTCCAGCGACCAGGTGCTGAGCTTCCTGCGTGACCTGGCCAAGCGCAGCAAGCCGTTTGCAGCCCAGGATCTGGAGCAGCTCAAGGCCTACGCCGCCGAACAGGGTTGCGCCGATTTGCAGAGCTGGGACAGCGGGTATTACGGCGAAAAGCTGCGCGAGCAGCGCTACAGCGTTTCCCAGGAAGCCCTGCGCGCCTACTTCCCGATCGACAAGGTGCTCAGCGGCCTGTTCGCTATCGTGCAGCGCCTGTATGGCATCGAGATCGCCGAGCAAAAAGGCTTCGACACCTGGCACCCGGACGTTCGCCTGTTTGAAATCAAGGAAAACGGCCAGCACGTCGGGCGCTTCTTCTTTGACCTGTACGCCCGCGCCAACAAGCGCGGCGGTGCCTGGATGGACGGTGCGCGCGACCGTCGCCGCACTGTCGATGGCGTGCTGCAAAGCCCGGTGGCCAATCTGGTGTGCAACTTCACCCCGGCCGACAGCGGCAAGCCTGCTCTGCTGACCCATGATGAAGTCACCACGCTGTTCCACGAATTCGGCCACGGCCTGCACCACCTGTTGACCCGTGTCGAACACGCCGGTGTCTCCGGGATCAACGGCGTGGCGTGGGATGCGGTGGAGTTGCCGAGCCAGTTCATGGAGAACTGGTGCTGGGAGCCGGAAGGCCTGGCGCTGATCTCCGGCCACTATGAAACCGGCGAACCACTGCCCCAGGACCTGCTGGAAAAGATGCTCGCGGCGAAGAACTTCCAGTCCGGCCTGATGATGGTGCGGCAACTGGAGTTCTCGCTGTTCGACTTCGAATTGCATGCCACTCATGGCGATGGTCGCAGCGTGGCCCAGGTGCTTGAAGGCATACGTGACGAGGTTTCGGTCATGCGTCCGCCGGCCTACAACCGGTTCCCCAACAGCTTTGCGCACATCTTCGCCGGTGGTTATGCAGCGGGTTATTACAGCTACAAATGGGCCGAAGTGCTGTCGGCGGATGCCTTCTCCAAGTTTGAAGAAGAAGGCGTGCTCAATGCTGAAACCGGCCGTGCGTTCCGCGATGCGATCCTGGCGCGTGGCGGTTCCCAGGCGCCGATGGTGCTGTTCGTCGATTTCCGCGGCCGCGAGCCGTCCATTGACGCACTGTTGCGTCACAGCGGCCTGAGTGAGGATGCAGCAGCATGAGCGAAGGGCCTGTGATCACCAAAAAGCAATTTATCGCCGGGGCCGTGTGCCCCGCGTGCAGCGAGCCGGATAAGTTGAAAATGTGGACCGAGGACAGCGTGCCCCATCGCGAATGCGTGGCCTGCGGCTACACCGATACGCTCAATGACCAAGGCTTGTCGGTGCCCAAGGAATTGGGCACGCGGGTTAATACGTCAGCGCTGAAAGTGCCGGACCCAAAGGTGCAGGCGGTGCAATTCTTTCCAAATCCGAAGTTGAAAAAGGACTGAGCACACCCAGAGCAGGCAGCGCGTCCATTCAACCGGACCGCTGCTGCCTGATCCGTTTCTACTCCTTCTGCTCACTGCCTGTCGTGGAAATCCATTGCTTCATCGAACACAGCGCAAACGCGCTGGTGCTGCAATCCCCGGTGGCCAAGGCAGTGCGTAATTTGTCGATATCGGCGCGCATCATGTAGCGAACACCGTCCTTGAAGCCATTACTGCTGCCAAACCCGCCCAACGTCATTTCGTTCAGCGCATCCTCTTTGCTCCACCCTTGAATCACCACCCGATACATCGCCGCCATCAGGCCGGTGCGGTCCGAGCCGTGCTTGCAGTGCATCAACACCGAGCCATTGGCTTCTGCCTGTCGGATTGCGCGCAATGCGGCCAATACATCTGAATCGTCTACGTGGTTGGTGCGATACGTCAGCTGCACTTGTTTGATATCGGAGTCGGCGAGCCAGCTGTCATCGGATTCGGGCAGGAAGTTGATGACGGTGCCAACGTTCAGTTTTTCCAGCAGAGGCAGCGAGCGGCTGTCCGGCAAGCCGCTGCGGTAGAGCGTGGGCGTCATCTGGTGCAAGTTGTAGTGAGCGTCGATCGGTTGGGCCCATTCGGGGGACCGGACGGAAGTGACGATTGCGTCGGCCTGCACAGAAACATTGGCGAATAGACTGACGAGCGCCAGGCACAGGGCAGGTAACACGGGGTGTTTCAGCATGGTCGACGTAACCGAAAGGAGGTGGTGAGTGGTCGTCAGAGTGGGTGACGTCGAGTCAATGCCGTGTGAGGCGTTCGTCAAAGAAACGTGATCGGCGAGCAGCGCTGCCGCTGTTTTCTGGGCTGAATCGATTCCCTTGATGCTTAGCCTGCTATCATTCGTAACTATTCATGACAGCCGCGTTCTATCTATCTGAACAGGTTGGATCCAATAGCTGTTCATATTCCCCAAGCCGCTCGCTAGAAGCGGCTGATCAATCCGTGACCACATGATGAGGTGCACCCATGTCTGATCAAGATCAAGACAACCCCCGGCGTGATTTTTTGCGCAAATCCTTGACCTTGATCCCGGTGGTCACGGTTGCCAGTACCAGCTTGGGTGGTTCGATGCTGATGGCGACGCCTGAACCGGTCCAGGCCAGTCCGGCTAGGCCAGCAGTTAGCGAAAAAGCCTACGAACCCAGCTACTTCACGGCTGAGGAATGGGAGTTTATTCACGCCGCAGTCGCGCGCTTGATCCCTGCCGATGACCAAGGCCCCGGCGCCCTTGAAGCGGGTGTGCCTGAGTACATCGACCGTCAGATGAACACGCCCTATGCCAGCGGTGCGCTGTGGTACATGCAGGGGCCGTTCAACGCCGATGCCGCACCGGAGATGGGCTGGCAGAGCAAGCTGGTGCCCAAGGAAATTTATCGCCTGGGCATTGCTGCGACGGATGCATGGTCCAAGGCGTTCAACGGCAAGGTCTTTGCCGCTCAAGACAGCGCTACCCAGGAGGACATGCTGCGTCGCCTGGAAGCTGGCGGCGGTGAAGTGGCCGACCATTTCGAGGCGGTGCCGGCCAGGATGTTCTTCAATCTGTTGCTGCAAAACACCAAGGAAGGTTTCTTCTGCGACCCGATTCACGGCGGCAATAAAGGTATGGTCGGCTGGACCCTGATCGGCTTCCCCGGCGCGCGCGCCGACTTCATGGATTGGGTGGAACGCAACGAGCAATACCCCTTCCCGGCAGTTTCCATCCGCGGCGAGAGGGCATAAACGTGGCGACCATCATGAAAAAAGTCGATGCGGTGATCGTAGGTTTTGGCTGGACCGGCGCGATCATGGCCAAGGAGCTGACGGAAGCGGGTTTGAACGTGGTTGCGCTGGAGCGCGGCCCGATGCAGGACACTTACCCCGATGGCAACTATCCCCAGGTCATCGACGAACTGACCTACAGCGTACGTAAAAAACTCTTCCAGGACATTTCCAAAGAGACCGTGACCATTCGCCATAGCGTGAATGACGTCGCCCTGCCCAACCGTCAGCTGGGCGCATTTCTGCCGGGCAACGGTGTGGGTGGGGCGGGCCTGCATTGGTCCGGCGTGCATTTCCGTGTCGACCCGATCGAGTTGCGCATGCGCAGCCACTATGAAGAGCGCTACGGCAAGCATTTCATTCCCAAGGACATGACTATCCAGGACTTCGGCGTCAGTTACGAAGAGCTGGAGCCGTTCTTTGATTACGCGGAGAAAGTCTTCGGCACCTCCGGCCAGGCCTGGACCGTCAAGGGTCAAGTGGTGGGTGAAGGCCGCGGCGGTAACCCTTATGCGCCGGACCGCTCCAACCCGTTCCCGCTGGAGTCGCAGAAAAACACCGTCTCTGCACAGCTGTTTCAGAAGGCGGCTGCCGAGGTGGGTTACAAACCCTACAACCTGCCATCCGCCAACACTTCGGGGCCATACACAAACCCCTACGGGGCGCAGATGGGGCCGTGCAATTTCTGCGGGTTCTGCAGTGGCTATGTCTGCTACATGTACTCCAAGGCGTCGCCTAACGTAAACATCCTGCCGGCGCTGCGGCAGGTGCCGAATTTCGAACTGAGGCCCAATTCCCACGTACTCAAGGTCAATCTCGACAGTACCAAGAGCAAGGCCACCGGCGTGACCTACATCGACGGCCAGGGTCGCGAGTGCGAGCAGCCGGCGGACTTGGTGATTCTTGGCGCGTTCCAGTTCCACAACGTGCGCTTGATGCTGCTGTCGGGTATCGGCAAGCCTTACGACCCGATCAGTGGCGAAGGCGTGGTGGGCAAGAATTTCGCTTACCAGAACATGGCCACCATCAAGGCGTTCTTCGACAAAGACACGCACACCAATAACTTCATCGGTGCAGGCGGCAACGGTGTGGCCATCGATGACTTCAACGCCGATAACTTCGACCACGGCCCCCACGGTTTCGTCGGCGGCTCGCCGATGTGGGTCAACCAGGCCGGCAGCCGGCCGATCGCCGGCACGTCCAATCCTCCAGGTACGCCCGCCTGGGGCAGTGCCTGGAAGCGCGCCACCGCTGATTACTACACCCATCAGGTGTCGATGGATGCCCACGGCGCCCATCAATCCTACCGGGGTAATTACCTGGATCTGGACCCGGTCTACCGCGATGCCTACGGCCTGCCATTGCTGCGGATGACATTCGATTGGCAGGAAAACGACATCAAGATGAACCGCTTCATGGTCGAGAAGATGGGCAAGGTCGCTCAGGCAATGAACCCCAAGGCGATCGCCGTGTTGGGCAAGAAGGTCGGTGAGCACTTCAACACTGCGTCTTACCAGACCACCCACCTCAACGGTGGCGCGATCATGGGCACCGACCCGAAAACCAGTGCGTTGAACCGCTACCTGCAATGCTGGGATGTACACAACGTGTTTGTCCCGGGCGCATCCGCTTTCCCACAAGGCTTGGGCTACAACCCTACCGGCCTGGTGGCGGCACTGACTTATTGGTCGGCCCGTGCGATTCGCGAGCAGTACCTGAAAAATCCCGGCCCGCTGGTTCAGGCATAAGGAGCGATGAGCATGAAAACATTCGTTATCGCGACCTTGGCGCTGCTCAGCAGTTGCTCGATCAGCGCCGCAGAAACCGACTTGATCAAGCAGGGCGAATACCTCGCTCGTGCCGGTGACTGCGTGGCCTGCCACACCGCCAAGGGCGGCAAACCCTTCGCCGGTGGCCTGCCGATGGAAACCCCCATCGGTGTGATCTATTCCACCAACATCACCCCGGACAAGACCGGCCTGGGTGATTACAGCTTCGAGGACTTCGACAAGGCCGTGCGCCAGGGTGTCGCCAAAAGCGGTAGTACGCTTTACCCAGCCATGCCCTACCCGTCTTACGCTCGTGTCAGCGAAAGCGATATGCAGGCGTTGTACGCGTATTTCATGAAAGGCGTCGAGCCGGTCGCCCAGGAGAACAAGGACAGCGATATTCCCTGGCCGTTGAGCATGCGCTGGCCGTTGACGGCGTGGCGCTGGATGTTTGCGCCGGCCGTTGAGGACTACCAGGCCAAGGCGGGGACCGACCCGGTGATCAGTCGCGGCGCCTATCTGGTGGAGGGCCTTGGCCACTGTGGCGCGTGCCATACGCCGCGCGCCCTGACCATGCAGGAAAAAGCCCTGAATGCTCAGGATGGCAGCGCGTTTCTGTCCGGCAGTGCGCCGTTGGAAGGCTGGATCGCCAAAAGCCTGCGCGGTGACCACAAGGACGGACTCGGCAGTTGGAGCGAGGAACAACTGGTGCAATTTCTCAAGACCGGTCGCAGCGACCGCAGCGCAGTGTTTGGCGGCATGAGCGATGTGGTCGTGCACAGCATGCAGTACCTGTCGCAAGACGACCTGACGGCTATCGCCCGGTACCTCAAGAGTCTGCCGGCGATGGACCCCAAGGATCAGCCGCATCAGTACGACAAGCAGGTGGCGCAAGCCCTGTGGAAGGGCGACGACAGCCAGCGCGGCGCCTCGGTGTATATCGACAACTGCGCGGCGTGCCACCGTACCGACGGGCATGGTTATACGCGGGTGTTCCCGGCGCTGGCGGGCAACCCGGTGTTGCAGACGGCGGACGCGACGTCGCTGATCAACATCGTTTTGAACGGCGGCACTTTGCCGGCCACCCACACGGCGCCGTCCACCTTCACCATGCCGGCGTTCGCCTGGCGTCTTTCGGATCAGGAAGTGGCGGATGTGGTGAGTTTTATCCGTGGCAGTTGGGGCAACCAGGGAGCGCCGGTAAAGGCCAGTGAAGTGGCGGACCTGCGCAAAAACGACATGCGCACCACCTCGGGTGACGATCTGGGGCAAGTGACGCAAAAGCACTGACAGTGTGCTGACCCGCCAAACGGCACTGGTCAGATCCTTCGCGCCTCGATACTGTATATAAAAACAGTATCGAGGCGTTCTTATGTCCACTGCGCTGCCACCCCGTGGCCGGGGCACGGCCACTAACCTGCACAACCGCTTTGCGCCCACGGTCAGCGTGGCCGAAGACGACGGCTGGCACCAGGAAGTGCCGCCGACCCAAGGCACTGAAGTGCGCATTGAAACGGCCAAGACCATCATCACCCGTAATAACTCGCCGGATTTGCCGTTCGACCGTTCGATCAACCCCTATCGCGGCTGCGAACACGGCTGCATCTACTGCTACGCGCGGCCCAGCCATGCCTATTGGGACATGTCCCCGGGGCTGGATTTCGAAACCAAGCTGATCGCCAAGAGCAACGCGGCTGACGTGCTGGAGCAGCAACTGTCCAAGCCCGGCTACGTGTGCGCACCGATCAACCTGGGTTCCAATACCGATCCCTACCAGCCCATCGAGCGCGAGTACCGCATCACCCGCCAGATCCTGGAGGTGCTGCTGCGCTACCGACACCCGGTGACCATCATCACCAAGGGCTCGCTGATCCTGCGCGACCTGGATCTGCTCACCGAGCTGGCGCGCCAGCGTCTGGTGGCGGTGATGATCAGCCTCACCAGCCTGGACGACGAACTCAAGCGCATCCTTGAGCCGCGCACGGCGGCGCCCAAGGCGCGGTTGCGGGCGATTCGAGTGATGCGTGAGGCGGGGATACCGGTGGGCGTATTGTGTTCGCCGATGATCCCGATGATCAACGACAGCGAACTGGAAAGCCTTTTGGCCGAGGCCCATGCCGCCGGAGCCCAGAGCGCGGCCTACATGATGTTGCGCCTGCCGCTGGAGGTGGCGCCGCTGTTCGAGGAGTGGCTGGCGGCGCATTACCCGCAGCGCGCCGCCCATGTGATGAGCCTGGTGCGCCAGGTGCGGGGCGGTGAGGTGTATGACAGTCGATTTGGCGTACGCATGCGCGGTGAAGGGCCGTTTGCCGACCTGCTGGCGCAGCGCTTCAGCAAAGCGATCAAGCGCCTGGGTATGGATCGCCGGGAAGGCTTCAATCTGGATTGCGAGGCGTTCTGCCCACCGGGCAGACAAATGGCATTGTTGTAGACTGGCTGGGAAGAATGCACCGCTACTGTAGGAATAGTCGCGTTTTGATATCACTGAAACCCGCGATCTAGAGCGGTTCATTCAGTTTGAGTTAAGTTTCGATGGTTACCTTGTTCGGCGAGTGACTGATGAGTCGGCCCTGGAGCCCGCGGCGTTTTACAACTATTCCACTATCCAGGCGTCGAACTGAGCTGAAAACTCCCCTGCATTAATCAAGAGGATGAATCATGAGTGATAAGGATAAACAGCCGTTGGCTGCGTCGGCATCAGCCCCTCAGGTGGCGGAATCCGCCGATGCAGCGCTGCAGCATATCGTTGACGGTTTTTTGCATTTCCATCACGACGTCTTCCCTCAGCAGGAAGAACTCTTCAAGAAACTCGCCACGGCCCAGAGCCCGAGGGCGATGTTTATTACCTGCGCCGACTCGCGCATCGTCCCTGAACTGATTACTCAAAGTTCGCCCGGCGACCTGTTCGTTACCCGTAACGTCGGTAACGTAGTGCCCCCATACGGGCAGATGAACGGCGGTGTGTCCACGGCAATCGAGTACGCGGTACTCGCCCTCGGGGTACAACACATCATCGTCTGCGGGCATTCCGATTGCGGCGCCATGCGCGCGGTCCTCAACCCCGACAGCCTGGAGAAGATGCCGACGGTCAAGGCCTGGCTGCGGCACGCCGAGGTCGCCAAGGCCATGGTTCATGACAACTGCGACTGCGCCAATGAAGGCGAGAGCATGAAGGTGCTGACCGAAGAAAACGTCATCGCCCAGTTGCAGCATTTGCGCACCCACCCTTCGGTGGCTTCGCGCATGGCCAACGGTCAGTTGTTTATCCATGGCTGGATTTACAACATCGAGACCAGCGAAATTCGCGCTTACGATGCGGATGAATCGGCGTTCCGACCGTTGAGCGGTTCCGGACCTATCCCTTGCGCGACGCCTAAAGCGCGCTTCTAAAACACTTCCCTGCCGGGTAAAGCGGTGGCTGCCATGGACGCAGCCAGGCTTTACCGCGCCCGGCGAATGCCTCGGGAGAGCCATCATGCGTGCTGCTCAATTGAAAGCTGTATTGCCACGGGAGTTGCTTGCTTCGGTGGTTGTGTTTCTGGTCGCCCTGCCCTTGTGCATGGGTATCGCCATTGCGTCCGGCATGCCGCCGGCCAAGGGCCTGATCACCGGTATTATCGGTGGCCTCGTGGTGGGCTGGCTGGCGGGGTCGCCGCTGCAAGTCAGCGGCCCGGCGGCGGGTTTGGCGGTGCTGGTGTTCGAGTTGGTGCGCCAGCACGGCATGCTGATGCTGGGGCCGATCCTGTTGTTGGCGGGGTTTCTGCAACTGGTGGCCGGGCGTTTGCGTCTGGGCTGCTGGTTCCGCGTGACGGCACCGGCGGTGGTCTACGGCATGCTGGCGGGCATTGGCGTGCTGATTGTGCTGTCGCAGATTCATGTGATGCTCGATGGCGCGCCCAAGCCCTCGGGGCTGGATAACCTGGCGGGCTTCCCGGCCGCACTGGTCGAAGCTATCCCCACCCTCGGCGGCGGCCTCGGCTGGCAGGCGGGAGTGCTCGGCTTGTCCACGATGCTGGTGATGTACCTGTGGGACAAGCTGCGCCCGCAGTCGCTGCGCTTCGTGCCGGGCGCCCTGCTCGGTGTCGGCCTGGCCACGGTCACCAGCCTGGTGCTGGCGTTGCAGGTCAAGCGGGTTGAGGTGCCCGAGAACCTCGCCGACGCGATCGACTGGCTGCGCCCCAGCGACCTGCTCAACCTGGCCGACCCACAATTGCTGATCGCCGCGTTTGCCGTTGCGTTTATTGCCAGTGCCGAAACCCTGCTCTCCGCGGCCGCTGTGGATCGCATGCACAGTGGTCAACGTTCCGATTTCGACAAGGAATTGTCCGCCCAAGGCGTAGGCAACATGCTGTGCGGCCTGGTGGGCGCCCTGCCGATGACCGGTGTAATCGTGCGCAGTTCGGCCAACGTACAGGCCGGTGCTACCACGCGATTGTCTGCCATGTTTCACGGCGTGTGGCTGCTGGGTTTTGTGCTGCTGCTGTCGAGCGTGCTGCAAAGCATTCCGGTGGCGAGCCTGGCGGGTGTGCTGGTGTACACCGGGATCAAGCTGGTTGACCTCAAGGCCTTCAAGGCATTGGGACGTTATGGCCGGATGCCGATGTTTACCTATGCCGCGACCGCACTGGCGATCATCTTCACCGACTTGCTGACCGGCGTGCTGGTGGGTTTTGGTCTGACGCTGGTCAAGCTCGCGTTCAAGGCGTCACGCTTGAAGGTGAGCCTGATTGATCTGCCTCAGGACGGTGAGATGGAGTTGCGCTTGATCGGCGCGGCGACATTTCTCAAAGTGCCGGCGCTGACCCAGGTGCTGTCGACCGTGCCGGCCGGCACCACTGTGCATGTGCCGCTCAATAACCTGAGTTACATCGATCATTCCTGTCTGGAGTTGCTGGAGGAATGGGGGCGGGCCAATGCTGCCAAAGGGTCGAAGTTGGTGATTGAAGCGCGAGGGTTGAAACGCAGGCTCGAAGGCCGCATCAGGATGACGACGGGGATCGGCTCGGCACCCTCTATCGGCTGACGGAGTCGAATCAACATGTGGGAGAGGACCGGCTCCCTCCCACATCAGATTGAAAGTTTAAGCCGGGCGATCCAGCGCCAGTTCAACCCCCAGCTGGCGGGAAAGGCACGGCCAGCGCTTCCACGCCGCTTCCGTTTCCGGGCTTTTGAGCTGCTCGCGATAGGCTTCGACGGATTCCAGCGCAAAGCTGTCTTCGTTGAGCATTTCATCCACGGCATGGTGTACGACTTCATCCAGTTGGTTGGCGAACGTTTCGCCGATCAACTGATGGGCAATCACGTTGGCCACGGTGGTATCCGCCGGAATCAGAGGCTGGCCAAAGTGTTTGATATACAAGTCGTTGACCTCTTCCACCAGACGATGGGCCAGGTACGCTTCGTCCAGCAGGCCGTCGAGCCCTTCATGACCTTCCAGCATGGCGGGCGGCTGCAGGAAAAAATGCTCGGCGATCTTCAGCACAGGCTTGATCTGGCTTTCGATACCGGCTTCGCGGGCCACGTCGTTGGCGGCCTCGAGCAACTCCGGGACAAGATCGATGTAAGCGGTGACGAAGCGGGTCATGACTAAGTTGCGATCATAATCAGCAAGGGAAATGGCCGAATGCAGATCCGGCAATTGTTTTTCCAGTTGCAGGGCAAGCTGGCCCGTTGTGGCTTCGTGTTGATGGGCACGGGAAATCTGCTCGCGCAATGCGGCGGTGTTCATGAAGGCTCCAGTCAAGCAGGTGTAGGAATAGGGACAGCATAAGTTAGCTCGTTTATACGAGCGGCTAAGACGCATTTGTCATAATTATTTCACGGTTATGCGCAGGGGTTATATCGAATAGCCATCGTTCGTCGGAAAAACGATTCCGCACCCGGGTTTATTGAGTTTCTCCGATCATTTTCGCTCATTTGCCCCTACACATTGCGGGGTTGCAGACCCTGTCTATACTCGGATTTGTACGCGATTAGCTGATGACGCCAGACTGCATAAGCAGGCAAGGCTAAGCGGTTGTAAGCAGTATGGAAGCCGCTCCCTTCGACGCAGGTGCACAACCGGCGGGATAACAAGAACGATAAGGGGAACTCGCAATGATGCGACATCCACATGTTTGGATGGGCCTCCTGTTGTGGTCGGTATTCGGCCAGGCGCACGCCGCCTGGACCACGAATATGGCGCCAGGGGCGACAGAAGTCAGTCACGCGGTGTTTGACCTGCACATGACCATTTTCTGGATCTGTGTAGTGATCGGCATCGTGGTGTTCGGCGCCATGTTCTGGTCGATGATCGTCCACCGCCGCTCCACCGGCCAGGTCGCGGCCAAGTTCCACGAGAGCACCACCGTGGAAATCCTCTGGACTGTCGTGCCCCTGCTGATCCTGATCGCGATGGCCATCCCGGCCACCAAGACCCTGATCAATATCTACGACAGCAGTGAGTCGGACATCGATATCCAGGTCACCGGCTACCAGTGGAAATGGCATTACAAATACCTGGGCCAGGATGTTGAATTCTTCAGCAACCTGGCTACGCCTGCCGAGCAGATCCGCAACCAGGCCACCAAGGGTGAGCACTACCTGCTGGAAGTCGACCAGCCGCTGGTGCTGCCGGTGGGCGCCAAGGTGCGCTTTCTGGTGACCGCCGCCGATGTGATCCACTCCTGGTGGGTGCCGGCGTTTGCGGTCAAGCGTGACGCCATCCCCGGATTCGTCAACGAAGCCTGGACCCGTATCGAAAAGCCTGGCCTCTACCGTGGTCAATGCGCTGAGCTGTGCGGCAAGGACCACGGCTTCATGCCCATCGTGGTGGAAGTCAAATCCAAGGCCGACTACGACACCTGGCTCGGCGAGCGCAAGGCCGACGCCGCCAAGCTAAAGGAGCTGACCTCCAAAGAGTGGACCCTTGAAGAGCTGGTGGCCCGTGGCGACAAGGTTTACCACACCACTTGCGTGGCCTGTCACCAGGCTGAGGGTCAGGGCTTGCCGCCTATGTTCCCGGCGCTCAAAGGCTCGAAAATTGCCACCGGGCCTGCGGCCGATCACCTGAGCCTTGTCTACCACGGTAAGCCTGGCACTGCGATGGCCGCGTTCGGCAAGCAGCTCTCGGAAGTGGATATCGCCGCCGTAGTGACCTACGAGCGCAACGCGTGGGGCAACAACAAGGGCGACATGGTCACGCCTAAAGATGTGTTGGCCATCAAGCAGGCGGAAAGCAAATGACTTCTTTCATTGCAAATGCCCTGAACCGCCCCGCCCCTTCTTTTGCAGGAGAACGGCCATGAGCGCTGTGATCGATGACCATGGCCACGCCAGTGACCACGCCCACGGCCCCGCCAAAGGATTGATGCGCTGGGTGCTGACCACCAACCACAAAGACATCGGCACGATGTATCTGTGGTTCGCCTTCACCATGTTCCTGCTGGGCGGCTCCTTCGCCATGGTGATCCGCGCCGAGTTATTTCAGCCGGGGTTGCAGATCGTGGAGCCGGCGTTCTTCAACCAGATGACCACGATGCACGGTCTGATCATGGTGTTCGGCGCGGTAATGCCGGCGTTTGTCGGCCTGGCCAACTGGATGATCCCGCTGATGATCGGCGCGCCCGACATGGCGCTGCCACGCATGAACAACTTCAGCTTCTGGCTGTTGCCGGCGGCGTTCCTGTTGCTGGTGTCGACCTTGTTCACGCCGGGCGGAGGGCCGAATTTCGGCTGGACCTTCTATGCGCCGCTCTCCACCACGTATGCGCCGGAAAGCGTGACGTTTTTCATCTTCGCCATCCACCTGATGGGCATCAGCTCGATCATGGGTGCGATCAACGTGGTCGCCACCATCCTCAACCTGCGCGCCCCCGGCATGACGTTGATGAAGATGCCGCTGTTTGTGTGGACCTGGCTGATCACCGCCTTCCTGCTGATTGCGGTGATGCCGGTGCTGGCGGGCTGCGTGACCATGATGCTGATGGATATTCACTTCGGCACCAGCTTCTTCAGTGCCGCCGGTGGCGGTGATCCGGTGCTGTTCCAGCACGTGTTCTGGTTCTTCGGCCACCCCGAGGTGTACATCATGATCCTGCCGGCCTTCGGCGCCGTCAGCTCGATCATCCCGACTTTTTCGCGCAAGCCGCTGTTCGGTTACACCTCGATGGTCTACGCCACGGCGAGCATCGCGTTCCTGTCGTTCATCGTGTGGGCGCACCATATGTTCGTGGTGGGCATTCCGCTGGTGGGCGAGTTGTTCTTCATGTACGCCACGTTGCTGATCGCCGTGCCGACGGGGGTGAAGGTGTTCAACTGGGTCAGCACCATGTGGCAAGGCTCGCTGACCTTCGAGACGCCGATGCTGTTCGCCGTGGCCTTCGTGATCCTGTTCACCATCGGCGGTTTCTCCGGCTTGATGCTGGCCATTGCGCCGGCGGACTTCCAATACCACGACACCTACTTCGTGGTGGCGCACTTCCATTACGTACTGGTGCCCGGCGCGATCTTCGGCATTTTCGCTTCGGCGTACTACTGGCTGCCGAAATGGACCGGCCACATGTACGACGAAACCCTGGGCAAGCTGCACTTCTGGCTGTCTTTCGTGGGCATGAACATGGCGTTCTTCCCGATGCACTTCGTGGGCCTGGCCGGCATGCCGCGGCGGGTGCCGGACTACAACCTGCAGTTCGCCGACTTCAACATGGTGTCGTCGATCGGCGCGTTCATGTTTGGCGCCACGCAAATCTTCTTCCTGTTTATCGTGATCAAGTGCATCCGTGGCGGCCCACCGGCACCGGCCAAACCGTGGGATGGCGCCGAAGGGTTGGAGTGGAGCATTCCATCGCCGGCGCCGTACCACACCTTCACCACGCCGCCGGAGGTCAAATGAAGACGCTGATCCCTTGTGGGAGGGGGCTTGCCCCCGATGACGGTATGCCAGCCGACATCAGCCTGGTTTGCGACGCAGCAGGTGGACGCCATGGCTGACTCCGTGCCCCTCAAGCGCCTGGTCACCCGGCTGTTGATCCTGGTAGTGGCGATGTTCGCCTTCGGCTTCGCGCTGGTGCCCATCTATGACGTGATGTGCAAGGCGTTCGGCATCAACGGCAAGACCGCAGGGCAGTACGAGGGCTCGCAGGTAGTGGACCCGTCGCGCCAAGTGCGCGTGCAGTTTCTGGCCACTAATGCCATCGACATGGTCTGGGAATTTCGCTCCAAGGCCGATGAGCTGGTGGTCAACCCCGGGGCGGTCAACGAGATGCTGTTCGTAGCCTACAACCCCAGCAAAAAACCGATGACTGCGCAGGCGATCCCGAGCATTTCCCCGGCCGAAGCGGCGGTGTACTTCCACAAAACCGAGTGCTTTTGCTTCACCCAGCAAGTGCTGCAGCCCGGCGAGCGCATCGAAATGCCCGTGCGTTTCATCGTCGACCGTGACATGCCCAAGGATGTGAAGCATCTGACCCTGGCGTACACGCTGTTTGATATCACCGCGCGCCAACCGCCCGTGGCCGCCCACAGCGGCGGCTAGCTACTGTTTGCCCGCTCAATCAGGAGAGCGAATACATGTCGACTCATGATACGTACTACGTACCAGCGCAAAGCAAATGGCCAATAATTGCCACGTTCGGCCTGTTGACCACCGTGTACGGCCTGGGTCTGTGGTTCAACGATCTCAAGGCGGCGCGCCCGGAATCCCACGGGCCGTGGATCTTTTTCGTCGGTGGCTTGCTGTTGGCCTACATGCTGTTCGGCTGGTTCGGCGCGGTAATAAAGGAAAGTCGCGCCGGTTTGTACAGTGCGCAGATGGATCGCTCGTTCCGCTGGGGGATGAGCTGGTTCATCTTTTCCGAAGTGATGTTCTTTATCGCCTTCTTCGGCGCGCTGTTCTATGTGCGCCATGTGTCCGGTCCCGCGTTGGCCGGCGAAGGTCCCAAAGGCATTGCGCACATGCTGTGGCCGAACTTTGAATTTGCCTGGCCGTTGCTCAACAACCCGGACCCGAAACTCTACCCTGCGCCGGAAGGCACTATCAGCCCGTGGGGCTTGCCGCTGGTCAATACGATTCTGCTGGTCAGTTCCAGCGTCACCATCACCATTGCCCACCATGCCCTGCGCAAAGGCCATCGCGGCGCGCTGAAACTCTGGTTGGCTATCACTGTTCTGCTGGGCCTGGCGTTCCTGGGGTTCCAGGCTGAGGAATATATCCATGCGTATAAGGAACTGGGCCTGACATTGGGCTCGGGCGTGTACGGCGCGACGTTCTTTATGCTCACCGGTTTCCACGGCGCCCACGTCACCATCGGCACGGTCATTCTATTTGTGATGCTGATGCGCATCCTGCGTGGGCATTTCAATGCCGAGCACCAGTTCGGCTTCGAAGCGGCCAGTTGGTATTGGCACTTTGTGGATGTGGTGTGGATCGGCCTGTTTTTCTTCGTATACGTGCTGTGAGGCGTTTCACCACGGCGCGTGCGACACCAGCTGGCCGCTGAAAAAGCCCCAGGTGATCAATCCCAGGGTGATCACGGCCAGCACCACGCGCACGGTCAGGGCGGTGACGAGGCGGCTGGAGTGGCCCTCGTCCTTGACCAGGAAGAACAAGCCACTGAACAGGCTCACGACGGTCGCGATCAGCATCAGGGCAATGGCTGCTTTGAGCATGGTGCGGCTCCTGGGCTTTCAAGGGGAGGGGCGATGGAATCCAGTATAGCCAGTGCCTGGCAGCGCTTTCGTCCCGGTATCGCGCCGACGGTAGTGGTGCTGCTGCTGTTACCGCTGATGGTGGGGCTGGGCTGCTGGCAGCTGTCTCGCGGCCAGGAAAAGCAGGCGTTGATGGACAGCTACGCAGAGCGCCGCGCCGCCGAACCCATCACCAGCGACCAGCTCACGCAACAGGTGGACCCCGCATTTCGCCGAGTTCACCTGCGCGGGCGGTTCGATGCCGAACACAGCGTACTGCTCGACAACCGCATGCGCGATGGCAAGGCCGGCGTCGAGCTGCTGCAACCCTTCCATGACCAGGCCAGCGGTCTGTGGTTGCTGCTCAATCGCGGCTGGCTGCCCTGGCCGGACCGGCGCACGCCGCCGGCCTTCACCACCCCTGAACAACCGCTGAATCTCGACGCCTGGGTGTACGTGGCACCGGGCGAGACCTTTCAGTTGCAGGCCGACCCGGTCGTGTCGAGTTGGCCGCGCTTGCTTACCGCACTGCACCCGGTCGCATTGTGGGCCGAGCTGGGCCGCAGTGGTTATGCCTACGAGCTGCGCGCCGAACCTGGTCCTGCCACCTACGAAACCCAGTGGCCGGTAGTGGCCATGGGGCCGGAAAAACACTTGGCGTATGCCGTGCAGTGGTTCGCCATGGCAGTGGCGCTGCTGGCGCTTTATCTCTATCTCGGATGGCACCACACAAAAAAGGAGAAGCCCCATGGGAGCGGCCGTGAATCCACCCGACCTGTCTGAGCTGCCCGACCGCCGCAAAGGTCGCTGGCAATTGATCCTGATCCTGCTGATGGTCATCGGCCCGATGGTGTTGGCCACGCTCATGTACAAGCTGCAGTTCTGGGTGCCTGACAGCCGCAGCTATCACGGCGAGATGATCGGTGATGGCCAGACCCGCGCCGATATCGGCGTGCAGGCCGACGAGCAGCGCTGGCAACTGTTGGTGACCGCGCCCACCGCCTGCGCCACCGATTGCCGGCAACTGGTGTATCTGGCCCGGCAGCTGCAGATCGGTCTGGGGCGCGATGCCTCCCGCGCCAGCCACGCGCTGGCCAGCGCGCAGCCGCTGAGTGCGGACTACGACGCCAGGCTCAAGGCCGAATATCCGCAGTTGCAACGCTATGTGCTGGATCTGTCGACCTTCACCCGCAACGCCGCCGCGCCGGGTGAGGCGCAGCTGTGGATCGTCGACCCCCACGGCAACCTGGTTCTGCGCTACGACGCCACGGTCAAGGGCAAGGATCTGCTCAACGACCTGCGTCACCTGCTGAAACTGTCAAATATCGGATAAGGGCATCGTCATGGCCAAACCTGGATTTCGCCTCGCGTTGTTTGCCACCCTGCTGGCGCTGATCGTCGTGCTGCTCGGTGCCTATACGCGCCTGACCCACGCCGGCCTGGGCTGCCCTGACTGGCCCGGTTGCTACGGATTTATCGCCGTGCCCAACAGCGAAGCCCAGCTGGCCCATGCCGAGCTGCATTTTCCCGATACGCCGGTGGAGGCTGGCAAAGGCTGGAGCGAGATGATCCACCGCTACTTCGCCGGCACCTTGGGGTTGGTGATCGGCGTGCTGGCGGCGCGGTGCTGGAGCCATCGGCGCGATCCCGGCCAGCCGGTGAAATTGCCGCTGTTTTTGTTGGTCGTGGTAGTTGCCCAGGCCGCATTCGGCATGTGGACGGTGACGTTGAAGCTGTGGCCCCAGGTCGTCACCGGGCATCTGCTGGGCGGCTTTGCCACCTTGAGCCTGCTGTTCCTGTTGACCCTGCGATTGTCCGGTGTACTGCCGGCGCTGGTCGTGCCCAGGCGCCTGCAGTATTGGGCGACGGCCGGGCTGGTGCTGGTGATCGGACAGATCGCCCTGGGCGGCTGGGTGAGCTCCAACTACGCGGCGGTGGCCTGCATCGACCTGCCTACCTGCCATGGTCAATGGTGGCCGGCGGCGGACTTTGCCAACGGCTTTCACCTGACCCAGCACATCGGCCCGAACTACCTGGGCGGGCAACTCGACAGCGAGGCGCGCACGGCCATTCACCTGACCCACCGCGTGGGCGCGGTTATCGTCACTTTGGCTCTGCTCGGCCTGGCCTGGCAACTGCGCGCAGTGGGCATGACGCGGCTGGCGGGCCTGTTGCTGATCGCCCTGGCCGCGCAGATCGGCCTGGGCTTGAGCAATGTGTATTTCCATCTGCCGCTGCCGGTGGCCGTGGCCCATAACGCCGGCGGCGCCGGGTTGTTGCTGACGCTGGTGCTGGTCAATTACCACGCGCGTACCAGCCTGGTGCGGGCGCGCAGTCAGCGGCCGTACGGCTGGCGTTTTATCCCGCGCAAACCGGTATCGGGCCTGATCACCCTTAAAGGAGAGATGCCATGGCGACCTTGACCGGCGCGCGGCACGACCAGGCGCTCTGGCGCGACTATCTGGAGCTGACCAAGCCGAAAGTGGTGGTGCTGATGCTGATCACTTCCTTGGTCGGTATGTTTCTCGCAACCCGCGCAGGGGTGCCGTGGACAGTACTGGTTTTCGGCAACCTGGGGATCGCTCTGTGTGCCGGCGGCGCCGCGGCGATCAACCACGTGGTGGACCGGCGGATCGACGCCGTGATGGCTCGCACCCACAAGCGGCCGCTGGCGCAAGGGCGCGTGCAGCCCGTGGCCGCGCTGGCCTTTGCGTTGGTGTTGGCGGTGGCCGGGCTTACGCTGTTGCTGGTGTTCACCAATGCGCTGGCGGCGTGGCTGACCTTGGCGTCGTTATTGGGCTATGCAGTGATCTACACCGGTTTTCTCAAGCGCGCGACGCCGCAGAATATCGTCATCGGTGGCCTGGCCGGGGCCGCGCCGCCGTTGCTGGGCTGGGTTGCGGTTACCGGGCATGTCAGCGCCGAGCCGCTGCTGCTGGTGCTGATTATCTTCGCCTGGACCCCGCCGCACTTCTGGGCCCTGGCCATTCACCGCAAGGAGGAATATGCCAAGGCCGATATTCCGATGCTGCCGGTAACCCACGGCGAGCATTACACCAAGGTGCATATCCTGCTCTACACCTTCGCCCTGCTGGCGGTAAGCCTTATGCCCTATGTGATCCATATGAGCGGCCCGCTCTACCTGGGTTGCGCGCTGGTCTTGGGTGCGCGCTTTCTGCAATGGGCCTGGGTGTTGTACCGTGGCGGTCGGCCGCACGCGGCGATCAACACCTTCAAGTACTCTGTCTGGTACCTGTTCCTGCTGTTTATCGCGCTGCTCGTAGACCACTACTTACTGTTGAACCTATGACTCGAACTCAAAAAACCGTCTTTATCCTGGTGGCCATCGTCGCGTTGATCATGGGCCTGACCGTCAACAAAGTGCTCAACGGCAAAGGCCAGGGCGACCCGACCGCGTTAATCGACGCCGGCATTATCCTGCTGCCGCAAAGCCGTGCGCTGCCGCCGGTGACCATGGCCAATCAGGACGGCCAGCCGGTGCTGATCAATGAATTGAAGGGCAAGTGGAGTCTGCTGTTCTTCGGCTACACCTTCTGCCCGGACATTTGCCCTACTACCCTCGCCCAGCTGCGCCAGATCAAAAGCGAGCTGCCCAAGGACGTTGTGGATAAACTTCAGGTGATCCTGGTGAGCGTCGACCCCAACCGCGATACCCCGACCCAGCTCAAGCAATACCTGGGCTATTTCGATCCGCAATTCCAGGGTCTGACCGGCGCAAATGTGGCTGAGGTGCAAAAGGTCTCGAACGCCGTGAGTATCCCGTTCATCCCGGCCGATACCAGCAAGCCCAACTACACCGTCGATCACAGCGGCAACCTCGCGCTGATCGGCCCGGACGGTACGCAACGTGGTTTTATCCGCGCGCCGTTGAACAACCAGAAGCTGGTGGCGCAATTGCCAGGGTTGTTGCAGCGTCAGTAATAGCCGACACACCACACATGTGGAAGGGGGCTTGCCCCGATAGCAGAGTGTCAGCCGATGTAGATGCCGACTGAAGCACTGCCATCGGGGGCAAGCCCCCTCCCACATTTGCTTTGTGTTGCCTGAGGGATCGGGGCCAGCGTCTGCTGTTGATCGGAATCGAGTTCACGCCGTAATGCTGAATCGAGATGCAAGCCCATCAGGTGGCCGATGTCAGAGGCACTACGGTTGGTCGTCGATTAGCACATTCGAATCTTGCACAAATCTAATGTGGGAGGGGGCTTGCCCCCGATAGCAGAGTGCCAGTCGATGTAGATGCCGACTGAAGCATTGCTATCGGGAGCAAGCCCCCTCCCATATTGTTGATCGCGAGTGGACTGGGGATCAGGTTGTTTCTGCAGGATCAGAACGCCGGCTTGATCGCGCCTTTGTATTTTTCTTCGATGAATTGCTTCACCTCAGGGGTGTGCAAAGCGGCGATCAGTTTCTTCACGGCGTCCGCGTCCTTGTTGTCTTCGCGGGTGACCAGGATGTTCACATACGGCGAGTCGCTGCCTTCAATCAACAGGGCGTCCTTGGAAGGGTCCAGCTTGGCTTCCAGGGCGTAGTTGGTGTTGATCAGCGCCAGGTCGACCTGGGTCAGCACGCGCGGCAGGGTGGCGGCTTCCAGTTCGCGGAACTTCAGGTTTTTCGGGTTGGCGGTAATGTCTTTGGTGGTCGACAGAATGTTGGTTGGGTCCTTCAGGGTAATCAGGCCGTTGTTGGCCAGAAGCAGCAGGGCTCGGCCGCCGTTGGTGGCGTCGTTCGGGATCACAACGTTGGCGCCGCTTGGCAGCTCGTCCAGCTTCTTGAATTTGCTCGAGTACGCGCCCAGGGGCTCCAAGTGCACAGCGCCGACACTCACCAGGTGAGTGCCTTTGGCTTTGTTGAATTCATCCAGGTATGGCTGGTGCTGGAAGAAGTTGGCGTCCAGGCGCTTTTCGGCCACTTGTACGTTGGGCTGCACGTAGTCGGTGAAGACTTTGATCTGCAGGTCCACGCCTTCTTTGGCCAGCGCAGGCTTCACGAATTCCAGGATTTGCGCATGCGGCACTGGCGAAGCAGCGACCTTGATGGTCTCGGCGTGAGCGGAAAACGCGGCAACGGCGGCGAAAGCAACCAGTAGTTTTTTCATCCAGCAAGCTCCTTGTTCGGGCATCTGCCGGCACCAGGCCGGCCATGGCCGTTATTTGCGAGAAAAGTGCACCACCAGCTTGTCGCCGACGGTTTGCAGAATTTGCACCAGGATCATCAGCATCACCACGGTGACCACCATTACATTGTCCTGGAAACGCTGGTAACCGAAACGGATCGCCAGGTCGCCCAGCCCGCCGGCACCGACCACGCCGGCCATCGCCGTATAGGAAACCAGTGTAATCGCGGTCACGGTAATTGCCGCGAAAATGCCGGGGCGTGCTTCGGGTAGCAAGGCGTTGGTGATGATCTGGCGCGTGCTGGCACCCATCGACTGCGTGGCCTCGATGATGCCGCGGTCCACTTCACGCAGGGCGGTTTCCACCAGACGTGCGAAGAATGGCGTGGCGCCGATAACCAGCGGCGGAATCGCGCCCGCAACGCCCAGCGTGGTGGCCTCGTCCATGTATATGCCGGTGATCAGTTTGGTTAATGGAAGCATCACGATCAGCAGGATGATGAACGGCAGCGAACGCAGCATGTTCACGACCAGCGACAGAAAAGCGTACAAGCCTTTTTGCTCGAACAGCTGACGTGGGCTGGTCAAGAACAGCAGCACGCCCAGGGGCAGGCCCAGCACGACCGTGAAGAACAGCGAGCCGAGCAGCATGGTCATGGTATCGCCGGTGGCGAGCCAGATTTCGGACCAGTCGATGTCGGCGAAGAAATTCAGGAACAGGTCCATTAGCGCAGCACCTCCATGTGGACGTCGGCGGCGGTGAAGCGCGCAAATGCGGCTTCCATGTCACCGCCAGTGAAGGCGAGGGTCAGTTGCCCGTAGGGGATGTCTTTGATGCGGTCGATTCGACCGGCCAGGATGCTGTAGTCCACCCCCGTTTCGCGGGCGACGGTACCCAGCAATGGCGCGTAGGTCGCCTCGCCTTGGAACGTGAGCCGCACGATGCGGCCTGGTACGTGGGCGAAGTCATCGCGCTGTTCGCCTTCGTCGACCTGTTCGGCTTCCTGTACGAAACGCTTGGTGGTCGGGTGCTTGGGGTGCAGGAACACATCGGCCACAGGGCCTTGCTCCACGATCACACCGGCGTCCATCACGGCGACCTGGTCGCATACGCGACGGATCACGTCCATTTCATGGGTGATCAGCACGATGGTCAGCTTCAACTCGCGGTTGATTTCAGCCAGCAGTTGCAGCACCGACGCGGTGGTCTGCGGGTCGAGTGCGCTGGTGGCTTCGTCGCACAGCAAAATCTTGGGCTTGGTCGCCAGGGCGCGGGCGATGCCGACGCGTTGCTTCTGGCCGCCTGACAATTGCGCCGGGTACTTTTTGGCGTGGTCCGACAAGCCGACGCGGGCCAGCAGTTCAGCCACGCGTTGGTCGATAGCCTTGCGCGACAATTCGCCGGCCAGGGTCAACGGCAGCGCCACGTTGTCGGCGACAGTCTTGGACGCCAGCAGGTTGAAGTGCTGGAAGATCATGCCGACCTGCTGGCGGAAACGGCGCAGGCCGTTGGCGTCCAGGGCGGTGACTTCTTCGCCATCGACCGTGATCTGACCGCCACTGGGCTCTTCCAGGCGGTTGATCAGGTGTAGCAGTGTGCTTTTACCCGCACCCGAATGGCCGATCAGGCCGAACACCTGGCCGTTCTCGACACGCAGGCTGGTGGGATGCAGCGCGGGGATATCCCTACCGTCGACACGGTAGGTTTTATGGACGTTTTGAAACTCGATCACGTAGCGAACCTTGTGGGGCGCATGAAAAGGGGATCAGCGGTTAGCCGGGCGCGCATTTTAGCCTGTCCGTTTAGCGTTTCTTAGCATTTATTTCGCATCCAACCAGCGATTTGGCAATAACGCGATCAAAGGTCATAAAAAAGGAACGGCGCAAAACCCTGTCAGTCCCTATTTAAGCAACTCGATTTCTCAGGTGCCGTGCCTGGGGTTTTGCTCAAACGAGCCGGGGGAACGCTCTGGCCACTTTGAATAAGGAGTTTTGACTGATGAGCGACAACAAGCCAGCTACCCCGCCCAAGAGCGAACTCGCGGGGACCGATACCCTGGACCGCGGCAATACCAATGCCAAGCTGCAGGCCTTGGAAGCTTTCCGCTCCGACGCCACCGGCCAGGCATTGCGCACCAACCAGGGCGTGAAGATTTCCGACAACCAGAACAGCTTGAAAGTTGGCTCCCGGGGCCCCTCGCTGCTCGAAGATTTCATCATGCGGGAAAAAATCACGCATTTTGACCATGAACGTATCCCGGAGCGCATCGTGCATGCTCGCGGTACCGGTGCCCATGGCTATTTCCAGACTTACGAAGACCACTCGGCACTGACCAAGGCCGGGTTCCTGCGCACCCCCGAGCATAAAACCCCGGTATTTGCTCGATTCTCCACCGTGCAGGGCCCGCGTGGTTCGGGTGACACGGTGCGCGACGTGCGCGGCTTTGCCGTGAAGTTTTTCACCGAAGAAGGCAACTTCGACCTGGTGGGCAATAACATGCCGGTGTTTTTCATTCAGGATGCGATCAAGTTTCCTGACTTCGTGCATGCGGTAAAACCCGAGCCTCACAACGAAATTCCTACCGGCGGCTCGGCGCACGACACTTTCTGGGACTTCGTCTCCCTGGTGCCGGAGTCGGCGCACATGGTGGTGTGGGCAATGTCCGACCGTGCGATTCCTAAAAGCCTGCGCGCCATGCAGGGCTTTGGCGTGCACACCTTTCGCCTGATCAACACCGAGGGCAAGTCCAGCTTCGTCAAATTCCACTGGCGTCCGAAGGTGGGCACCTGCTCCCTGGTGTGGGACGAAGCGCAGAAGCTTGCCGGTAAAGATACCGACTACCATCGCCGCGACCTGTGGGAGTCCATCGAGAGCGGTGACTACCCCGAATGGGAATTGGGCGTACAGATCGTCGCCGAAGAGGACGAGCATAAGTTTGACTTCGACCTGCTCGACCCGACCAAGATTATCCCCGAAGAGCTGGTGCCGATTACGCCGCTTGGCAAGATGGTGCTTAACCGCAACCCGGACAACTTCTTTGCCGAAGTCGAGCAGGTGGCGTTCTGCCCTGGGCATATCGTGCCGGGTATCGATTTTACCAACGACCCGCTGCTGCAAGGCCGTCTGTTTTCCTACACGGACACGCAGATCAGCCGCCTGGGTGGTCCGAACTTCCATGAAATCCCGATCAACCGACCCGTGGCGCCGTTCCATAATGGCCAGCGCGACGCGCAGCACCGCAGTGTGATCGACAAGGGCCGCGCGGCGTACGAACCGAATTCGATCGATGGCGGCTGGCCGAAAGAGACCCCGCCAGGCCCTACCGATGGCGGTTTCGAAACCTATTACGAGCGCGTCGATGCCAATAAGGTGCGTGAGCGCAGTGAATCGTTCGGCGATCACTTCTCCCAGGCCACGCTGTTTTTCAACAGCATGAGCCACCACGAGAAAGAGCACATCATCGCTGCCTACAGCTTTGAGCTGGGCAAGGTCGAGCGCGAGCATATTCGTGCGCGCCAGGTGAACGAGATCCTCGCCAACATCGATCTGGAACTGGCCAAGCGCGTGGCGCAGAACCTGGGCCTGCCGGCGCCGACCAAGGGCACCGTGCCGCCACGCGAGACCTCGGTGAAAACATCGCCGGCGTTGAGCCAGGTGAACCTGCTGTCGGGGGATATCAAAACACGCAAAGTCGCGATCCTGGCGGCGAACGGTGTGGATGGCGCCGCGATTGATGCGTTGAAAAAGGCTCTGGAGGCCGAAGGTGCTCACGCCAAACTGCTGGGGCCGACCTCGGCGCCGGTGAAGACGGCCGATGGCAAAACCCTGGCGGTGGATGCGTCGATGGAAGGTATGCCATCCATTGCGTTCGATGCGGTGTTTATCCCAGGCGGCAAAGACTCGGTGAACGCCTTGAGCGGCGACGGTGTGGCGTTGCATTACGTGCTGGAAGCTTACAAGCACTTGAAGGCGATTGCCGTGGGTGCGGACGTGAAGCCGCTGCTGGATCAGCTGAAGCTTGAAGCGGATGCGGGACTGATCGTCGGCTCGGATGCCAAGGCGTTCAAGGCGTTTTTCGCCGCGATTGCGCAGCACCGAGTGTGGGAGCGTGAGCCGAAGGCCAAGGCGATTCCGGCTTAAGGCAGGAGTTGTTAGTTAGATAGCTATCGGGGGCAAGCCCCCTCCCACATTTGAATGTATTCACAGTTCAATGTGTGGGAGGGGGCTTGCCCCCGATGCTTTTACTTCACTGCGCCTTGCGTGGAATCAACACGATCTGCGCCGGGATATTCTTCAGAATCTGCCGGTGGATCTTCAGGTCATACCCCGAATCGATGCGCTTTACCCGTTTGGTCAGCAGGCTGGCCAGCCACGGGTAATCTTCCGTGCGTGGCACCTGGATGCTCACGTCGCACTGGTAATTCACCACGTCGGTGGCAATGGCGTCGAGCTGATGGCGCATGTCTTGAATGTGGGTGAGGTCCAGCGCCACGGTGGTGCTCGGCGCTGCCGGGTCGATGACCTTGGCGGCAGGCTTGGCTTCAGCGGCTTTGAGGGCCTCCTCGGCTTTATCCAGCTCGAGTTTGCGGGCATGGGTGATTGCGCTGTTGACGCCGCCGGTCAGCGCCGGTGCCTTGGGCATCAGAGCCCGGGCGCGGCTCAGGGCGGTGGCGGCTGCGTTGACGTCGCCTTTTTGCAGCACGATCTGGCTGCGCTGCAGATAGGCTTCGGCCAGCTGGCGCTGATAGGTTTCCAGCGCCGGATCGTCAGGCGTCTGGGCCTGCAGCGTGGCGAGCTGATCTTCGGCGGTGGCCAGCTCACTGCTGGCCAGGTTTTGCTCCAGCTGCGCGATGGCGGCGGCGCGCGGGTCCGTTGCCTCGGGGGGCGCGGGCGGTGTGCTTTGACAGGCACCCAGCAGCAGGGAAAATGCGGCAAGGAGCAGATAACGTGCGGTGAACGGCTTCATTCCTGCGACTCTCTATTTGCGCAAAAAGCGAGCAAGTCTACACCCCTCGACGGGGCAGGACAAAACTCAGCAGAAACAGGGCGGCGGCGGTGACCACGATCGACGGTCCGGCCGGAGTGTCCTTGAACCACGACAACGCCAGGCCCCCACACACTGCAAGCATCCCCAGCAGGCTGGCGCCGATCGCCATCTGCTCCGGCGAGCGGGCATGACGCTGGGCGGCGGCGGCGGGAATGATCAGCAGCGATGTGATCAACAATACGCCGACAATCTTCATCGCGACAGCAATCACCACCGCGATCAGCAACATCAGAGCCATGCGCAGCGCGGGCACCGGCAGGCCTTCGACCCTGGCCAGTTCTTCATGCACGGTGATCGCCAGCAACGGGCGCCACAGCGTCACCAGCAACACCAGCACCATCGCACTGCCGCCGAGGATCCAGGCCAGGTCGGTGGGGCTGATCGCCAGCAGATCGCCGAACAGGTAAGCCATCAGGTCGATGCGCACTTCGTGCATGAAGCTCAGTACCACCAGGCCCAGGGATAAGGTGCTCGGTGCCAGAATCCCCAGCAGGGTGTCTGAAGCCAGCGGCTGGCGTTGTTGCAGCGTCACCAACAGCACCGCGAGCAGCAGGCAGCCTGCGGTCACGGCGATGGTCGGGCTCACATCCAACAGAAAACCCATCGCCACGCCCAGCAGCGCGGCGTGTGACAAGGTGTCGCCAAAATAGGCCATGCGCCGCCAGACCACGAACGAGCCCAAAGGGCCCGCGACCAGTGCCAGAGCCAAGCCTGCCAGCAGGGCGTAGAGCAGAAAATCAGCCATGCTTGCAGCTATCTCCATGAACGTGGGTATGAGACGTGCTCGGGTCATCGACCACCGCGCCATGCAGGTCATGCGCATGGTCGTGATGGTGGTGGTAAATCGCCAGGCTCTGCGCGTTTTTGCCGAACAGCTCGACAAATGCCGGGTCGCCGCTGACCTGTTCCGGGTGGCCGGAGCAGCACACATGGCGGTTGAGGCATACCACTTGGTCGGTGGTGCTCATGACCAGATGCAGATCGTGGGACACCATCAGCACGCCGCAGCCATGGCGGTCGCGCAGGCGAGTGATCAGGCTGTAGAGCTCCGCCTGGCCGGCGACATCGACGCCTTGCACAGGTTCGTCGAGCACTAACAGTTCCGGCTCGCGCAGCAGGGCGCGGGCCAGTAGCACGCGTTGCATTTCGCCACCGGAGATGCTCTGCGCCGGGCTGTCGATCACCTGTTCGGCACCGACTTCCTTGAGTGCGGCTTGGGCGCGGGCACGGTCCACACCCGGCACCAGGCGCAGGAAGCGCAACACGGACAATGGCAGGGTCGGGTCCACATGCAGTTTCTGTGGCATATAGCCCACGCGCAGTCTGGGCTTGCGCCACACACTGCCTCTGTCGGGTTTGAGCAGGCCGAGCACGGCGCGCACCAGGGTGGTCTTGCCGGCGCCATTGGGGCCGATCAGGGTGACGATCTGCCCCGGCTCCACGCTCAGCGCAATGTTATCCAGCACGTTTTGCCCGGCGAACGTGACGCCGACCTGCTCCAGGCGAATCAACGCGTTGCTCATCAAGCCCCCTGGCAGCCAGAGCACAGGCCGACGACTTCGACCGTTTGCCCTTCGACCCGAAAGCCAACCTCGGCGGCGCTGTGGATAATCGCATCGCTGATGGTTTTTTGTTCAAGTTCGATAGCGGCGTGGCACACCCGGCAGATCAGGAACTGACCCTGGTGCGCATGCTCCGGGTGGTTGCAGCCGACAAACGCGTTGAGGGAGGCGATGCGGTGAACCAAGCCGTTTTCCAGCAGGAAATCCAGTGCGCGGTACACCGTGGGCGGCGCGGCGCGTCGACCGTCCTGTTCGCTGAGCACGCCGAGAATGTCGTAGGCGCCCAGCGGTTTGTGGCTTTGCCAAACCAGTTCCAGCACGCGCCGCCGCAGGGCGGTCAGGCGCAGGCCCTGGCGTGCGCACAGCGCATCGGCCTCCGACAGCGCGGTGTGCACGCAGTGAGAGTGGTCGTGGGGACGGCTGGCAAGCGGTGTTATAGGCATGAGCGGCGACAGATATTTGATAGAGACGTTATTATGTTACCCGTTCCTACGCCATTGAGTGGTCATCGTGTCCCGACTTTTTCCCGTTTTTGTCGTATTTGTCACCAGTTTATTCGTTGTCGGCGCTGCTCAGGCCGAGGTCAAGGTGCTTACCAGCATCAAGCCATTGCAGCTGATCGCCGCAGCGGTACAGGACGGCGTGGCGGTTCCGGAGGTGCTGTTGCCGCCGGGTGCGTCGCCGCATAACTTTGCTTTGCGCCCATCCGACGTACGGCGCGTGCAGTCGGTCGATCTGCTGTATTGGATCGGGCCGGACATGGAAACCTTCCTGCCTCGCGTGCTCAAAAATCGTACAGCCACAACCGTGGCCGTGCAGGACCTGCCGGGCATGCAATTGCGCCGTTTCGCCGAAGACAGCCATTCTCACGCCGACGAAGCCGACGAGCATGACCACGATCATCGTCCTGGCAGTGTGGATGCCCACCTGTGGCTATCGACAGTGAACGCCCGCGTGATTGCCGCGCGCATGGCGTCCGACCTCGCCAGCGCCGACCCTGCCAACGCCGCGCGTTATCAGAGCAACGCCAAGGCTTTCGCCGCACGCCTGGATGCGTTGGATGCGCGCCTGAAGGCGCGTCTGGCCGGGATCGGCGACAAACCCTACTTCGTCTTCCACGAAGCCTTCGATTATTTCGAAGCCGCTTACGGCCTCAAGCATGCGGGCGTGTTCAGCGTCGCGGCCGAGGTTCAGCCGGGCGCCCAGCACGTCGCAGCGATGCGTACGCGGTTGCAGGAGGTGGGCAAGACTTGTGTGTTCAGCGAGCCCCCGCTGCGTCCGCGTTTGGCTGAAACCCTGGTGGCAGGTCTGCCGGTGAAACTGGCGGAGCTGGACGCGTTGGGTGGTTACACCCCTGCGACTGCGCAAGGTTATGAGCAGGTGCTGGAAAAGCTGGGCAATGACTTGGCGGGGTGCCTGGAGTCGTTGTAAGCCTCAGCGACGATCATATGCGGGAAAGGTTCGCGCCCTCCCGCATGTTCGACCGGGCTGCTCCTCAGAGTGCGAATGGCAGGTGGACGGTGACCTGCTGACGCTGCGCCAGGCGATGCTCGAACTCGGCGGGATCGTGGATGAGAACATCCTGCCCGGCAAACGACTCGGCCGCGATCAGGCGCGACAGCCAAAAGCGTACACACGCCACCCGCAGCAGGGTTGGCCACAGTTCGGCTTCCTTGGCGGTAAAGGGCCGCAGGCTCGCATAGGCACCCAGCAGTGCGCGGGCACGGGGGACGTCGATCACACCCTCAGCGTCCGAACACCAGTCGTTCAGGGCAATCGCCACGTCGTACAGCATCGGGCCCGAGCAGGCATTGTAGAAGTCGATCAGACCGGTCAGGTGCGTGCCTTCGAACATCGCGTTGTCGCGAAACAGGTCCGCGTGCACGTTAGCGCGAGGCAAGGCGAGGATCTGCGCCTTATGCGCAGTGATTTCATCCAGCGCGGCCTGCAGCAGGCGCTGCTGGTCGTTATTGAGGTGAGAAATCAGCTGCTTGCCTTCGCTGAGCATCCAGTCCAGCCCGCGATCGGTCTTGCGCTCCAGCAGCTTGTCACCCTGAGTCGCCAAGTGCAGGTGGCCGAGCAGTTCGCCGACCTGGGCGCAGTGCTGGGCATTGGCGTCCTTGATGTGCTTGCCGGCCAGACGCGGTTGCAGCAGGGCCGGTTTACCGGCCAGTTCGCGCAGGGCCACGCCGTCGGCGGTGCGCAGGGCGTATGGAACGGGGAGGTCGGCGTCGTGGAGCACGTCCAGCAACTCGATGAAGAACGGCATCTCCTGCACCGGGCCACGTTCGACCAGGGTCAGGACAAACTCGCCCTGCTCCAGGCTGATAAAGAAGTTGGTGTTTTCGCTACCGGCGGCAATCCCCTGGAAATCAAGCAGGCGGCCGAGCCCGTAGGGGGCAAGAAAGGTTTCCAGCTCGGGCCGAGCCAGGGGGGTAAACACAGACATGGTTAAAACTGCCAGTACGGGCGCCGCGGTGGGCGGCGCCGATTGAAGTTAAGAAATCATTTCCATTCGAAGATCTTCCATGACGGGATCAGCATATCCGGCTGGTCAGAACGGATGAAGTTCGCGTCGGTTCCGTCCGCGCGCACCAGGAAATACGGAGGGGCTCCCTTCGGAGTCACCTTGATGGCGTACAGAAAACCGTTTTGGCGATACTCCTGGATGGTCTTGTCGCCTTCCGTGCGAATGGTGACTTCCGGGTCGCCCGAGGGCGCATCGTCCGCCGCCATGGCAGCCATCGGAGCGAGTGCAATCAAGCCGGTCAACAGCAGGCGATTGAATGTACGCATGATAACCTTGTCCCTTTGTTTTCATTGGTCCGGCTATTCTAGCGCCTGACCCGCCGAAAAGGTTGATCCTGCACATGAGCCAAGCCCCCCTCGTCCTGGTGGACGGTTCGTCCTACCTGTACCGCGCCTTCCACGCGTTGCCTCCGCTCACCACCTCCAAAGGCCTGCCGACCGGTGCGGTCAAGGGCGTGTTGAACATGCTCAAGAGCCTGCGCAAACAGTACCCGGACAGCCCGTTCGCGGTGGTGTTCGACGCCAAGGGCGGGACTTTTCGCGATGACATGTACGCCCAATACAAGGCCAACCGCCCCAGCATGCCCGACGACATGCGCCTGCAGATCGAACCGCTGCATCAGAGCGTGATCGCCCTGGGCTTCCCGTTGCTGTGTGTCGAAGGCGTCGAGGCCGACGACGTGATCGGCACCCTGGCGCGCAGCAGTGCGGCCGCTGACCGCCCGGTGGTGATCTCCACGGGTGACAAGGACATGGCGCAGTTGGTCGACGGGCACATTACCCTGGTCAATACCATGACCGGTAGCGCCCTGGACGTGGAGGGCGTAAAGGAGAAATTTGGCGTCGCTCCCGAGCAGATCATCGATTACCTGGCACTGATGGGGGACTCGTCCGACAACATCCCCGGGGTTCCCGGCATCGGTCCCAAAACCGCCTCCGGCCTGCTGGTGGGTGTCAATGGCGGCCTCAAAGAACTTTATGAACAGCTGGATATGGTGCCGACGCTGCCGATCCGTGGGGCCAAGAACCTGCCGGCCAAGCTGGAAGAACATAAGGAGATGGCGTTTCTTTCCTACCAATTGGCGACCATCAAGATCGATGTACCCCTTGATGTCGGCCTGGACGACCTGCACCTGATCGAGCCGGACCGGGACAAGCTGCTGGAGTTGTATACCCTGCTGGAATTCAAGAGCTGGTACGACGAAGTGCAGCGCGACGCCAAGCGTGTCGAGCTCAAGGCTTCGACCGAAGTCATACCTGCCGTTGCAGCGGTGGCGGACGCAGTGGTCATCGCCCCCGTCGAGGCGGTATACACCACCATTCTTGACCAGGCCACATTCGACGCCTGGTTGCGCAAGCTCGACGCTGCGACGTTGATTGCGTTTGACACCGAAACTACCGGGGTCGACGCCCATCAGGCGCAGTTGGTCGGTGTGTCCTTTGCCGTGCAACCCCACGAAGCGGCCTACGTCCCGCTGACTCATTCCTACATCGGCGCGCCGCAGCAACTGGATCGTGACACCGTGCTGCTGGCCCTGAAACCGCTGCTGGAAGACCCGAACAAGCTCAAGGTCGGCCAGCACGCCAAGTTCGACATGAACATCCTGGCCAACTGCGCCATCGGCGGTGATCCCGCGCATGGCATCACGGTGCGCGGCATCGCGTTCGACACCATGCTCGAATCCTATGTGCTCAACTCCACCGCGACTCGCCACGATATGGACAGCCTGGCGAAGAAATACCTGGACTACGACACCGTCAGCTTCCAGGACATCGCCGGCAAAGGCGCCAAGCAACTCACGTTCGACCAGATTGCGCTTGAGCAGGCTGGCCCCTATGCCGCCGAAGATGCGGATATAACGCTGCGTCTGCACCAGGCGCTGCACGCGCAGCTGGCCGCTATCCCGAGCCTGGCCGATGTACTGACGGATATCGAAATGCCATTGGTCCCGGTGTTGGCGCGCATCGAACGCCAGGGTGCCTTGGTGGATGCCGACCTGCTGGGTGTCCAGAGTATCGAGCTGGGCAATAAGATGGTGGAGCTGGAGCGCCAGGCGTACGAGATCGCCGGTGAGGCGTTCAACCTCGGTTCACCCAAGCAACTGGGGGCGATTCTCTATGAAAAACTCGGGCTGCCGGTGCTGAAGAAAACCGGCAAAGGCCAGGCCTCCACCGCTGAAGAAGTGCTGGCGAAGCTGGCCGAAGATGATTACCCGCTGCCCAAGGTGCTGATGCAGTACCGCAGCATGAGCAAACTCAAGAGCACCTACACCGATCGCCTGCCGCAGCAGATCAACCCGCGCACCGGGCGCATCCACACGTCTTATCAACAGGCGGTCGCAGCGACCGGGCGACTGTCTTCCAGCGACCCGAACCTGCAGAACATTCCCGTGCGTACCGCCGAGGGGCGGCGCATCCGCCAGGCGTTTGTCGCGCCCAAGGGCTACAAGCTGCTGGCGGCGGACTATTCGCAGATCGAGCTGCGAATCATGGCGCACTTGTCCAAGGACGAAGGGCTGATGAATGCCTTCCGCCATAACCTGGATGTGCATACGGCCACGGCAGCCGAAGTGTTCAAGGTCGAGCTGGATGCGGTCACGTCCGACCAGCGTCGCAGCGCCAAAGCGATCAACTTTGGCCTGATCTACGGCATGGGTGCGCAGAAGCTGGGCAAGGACATCGGTGTTGATACCAAGACCGCCAAGGCTTACATCGACGTCTACTTCGCCCGCTACCCGGGCGTGCGCGAATACATGGAGCGCACCCGTGCCCAGGCGGCCGATCAAGGGTATGTCGAGACCTTTTTCGGACGCCGGCTATACCTGCCTGACATCAACTCCAATAAACCGCAGGAGCGCGCGGCGGCGGAACGCACCGCGATCAACGCGCCGATGCAAGGCACCGCGGCGGACATCATCAAGAAAGCCATGGTGCGGGTGGACAACTGGCTGACCGATTCGGGCCTGGATGCCAAGGTGATCCTGCAGGTGCACGATGAACTGGTGCTGGAAGTGCGTGAGGATCTGGTGCCGCAAGTCAGCGAGAAGATCCGCGAGCACATGAGCGCGGCGGCGCAACTGGATGTGCCGCTGCTGGTAGAAGTAGGTGTGGGCGATAACTGGGACGAAGCACATTGATTGTCGACGCGTTGCCACCACCCTGCGCGGTGGCGATGCGCCTTATGTCGGAAACGCCTGACAGTTATTTCCAATAGTTTTCGAGCACCCCGGAACTTAACCTGTGAACTGCCACTCAGAGTTACTGAATGGGTGGTGAAGCCCTTCAATGCTCCTATGTTGTGTTAAGTGTTGGCAGATATCTGGGCCCCGCCCTAGCGGTCCGGAACTTGAACCCCGAACTTCCCCTCCCCATAAGAAGTCCGGGGTTTTTTTTGCCTGCAGAAAAGTTATTCGGCGATTTCCGCGCCCTTGTCGGCCAATTCCATCCAGCCCGCGAGAACGGTGTAAGCCTCTTCCAAGCCCAGGCGCTTAGGGGCGGAGAACAATTGGATGGTGATCGTGTCGCCCCAACCCTTGCGGATTTCGGATTGCACTTTGAGCAATGTGTTCTTGGCGGCGCCGTAGGTCAGCTTGTCGGCTTTGGTCAACAGAATGTGCATCGGCATGCCGCTGGCAACGGCCCAATCGAGCATCAGCAGGTCGAAGTCGGTCATTGGATGACGGATGTCCATCATCAGGATCAAGCCCTTCAAACTCTCCCGGCCACCCAGATAAGCCTCCAGGTGACGCTGCCAGTGCAGCTTCAACGGGATAGGTACTTTTGCGTAACCGTAGCCCGGCAGGTCGACCAGACGCCGATCATCGTCTAGCTTGAAGAAATTGAGCAGTTGCGTGCGACCCGGGGTTTTCGAGGTGCGCGCCAGGCTGGCGTGAGTCAGGGTGTTCAGGGCGCTGGATTTACCGGCATTGGAGCGGCCGGCGAAGGCGACTTCGAAGCCTTCGTCATCGGGGCATTGGTCAACTTTGGCAGCGCTGAGCATAAACGTGGACTGTTGGCACAGGCCGAGGATGGGATTCTTGAGTTGCATGAGATTTCCGATGTGGGCGGTGCCGAAAAAGGGTGCGGCAAGCGGTGTCGTTTCCGTTTCAGTAGCGCCAGTATATAATGCCGCAGATTTTGTGTGTGCTTTGTCCCAGCGAAGGATGAAGTTCACGGGAGCGATAGACCTTTATTGCGCATTAGAACGCAAAACGCTCTCAAACCCTGAATGGGTCGACGTATGACCCGCTGGTTGCTCGCGTTCGGAGCCCTGATACCGCTTTATGGCGCGCAGGCTACACAGGATCCGGAGGCGCTGTACAACCGAGTTTGCGGGGCTTGCCATGCTGGCCAGTTGCCGAGCGCCCCGAAGCGGGGTGACGCGGCAGCCTGGGCGCCAAGACTGGCGCAAGGCATGGACACGCTGGTGCAGCACGTGACACAGGGTTTCAAGGCAATGCCGCCGCGTGGTTTGTGCATGGACTGCAGTACTGAGGACTACCAGGCCGTCATTGAGTTGATGGTGAGTAGACCCGGTAGATAACTCTTAAACCCCTTAGCCGTAGTTGGATTAGCTGATGAACAAACTGATCGTGAGTCTGCTGTTGACCCTGGGCATCACCGGTGTGGCCCATGCTGCAGGCGACGCTGCTGCGGGCCAGGCGAAAGCCGCCGTGTGTGGTGCTTGCCACGGGCCGGATGGCAACAGCCCGGCGCCGAACTTCCCCAAGCTGGCCGGCCAGGGTGAACGTTACCTGACCAAGCAGTTGCAGGACATCAAGAGCGGCAAGCGCACGGTGCTGGAAATGACCGGCTTGCTGACCAACCTCAGCGATCAGGACCTGGCGGATCTCGCCGCCTATTTCGCCGGCCAGAAAGGCAGTGTGGGAGCTGCCGATCCGAAGCTGGTGGCGCGCGGGGAGAAGCTGTTCCGTGGCGGCGACCTGGACAAAGGCCTGCCGGCCTGTACCGGTTGCCACTCGCCCAATGGCGCGGGTAATGCCGCCGCCGGGTTCCCACATCTGGGTGGCCAGCACGCGCAGTACATCGCCAAGCAACTGACCGATTTCCGCAAGGAAGAAGCCGGCCGTGCCAACGATGGCGATGCGATGACCATGCGCACCATCGCCCGCAAGCTCAGCGACGAGGACATCGCGGCCGTGTCCAGTTACATCCAGGGCCTGCACTGATCGACGCGGCGACGTTAACGCTCGATTAATACAGCGATGCAAGCATAAAAAGGGTGGCTTTGGCCGCCCTTTTTTGTGGCCGCTGCCGTTACACTAACGAACTCATGCCCGCGTAGACCGGTCACAACAAGGTCGCGTGAGGCGACTTTATTTGTCCAGGAGTAAAGCATGCGTAATCTGATCCTCAGCGCCGCTCTCGTCACTGCCAGCCTTTTCGGCATGACCGCGCAAGCTGCCGACGTGCCGCTTGAAGCCGGTAAAACCTATGTTGAATTGGCCAACCCAGTGCCAGTCTCGGTGCCGGGCAAGATCGAAGTGGTTGAGCTGTTCTGGTACGGCTGCCCGCATTGCTACGCTTTTGAACCGACCATCAACCCATGGGTTGAAAAATTGCCGAAAGACGTTAACTTCAAGCGCATTCCGGCCATGTTCGGCGGCCCGTGGGACGCCCACGGCCAACTGTTCCTGACCCTGGAAGCCATGGGTGTTGAGCACAAGGTCCACAATGCGGTGTTCAATGCTATCCAGAAAGAAGGCAAGCGCCTGACCAAACCTGATGACATGGCTGACTTCGTTGCCACTCAGGGTGTCGACAGAGACAAGTTCATGGCCACCTTCAACTCCTTCGCCATCCAGGGCCAGATCAAACAGGCCAGGGAGCTGGCGCAGAAGTACGGCGTGCAAGGCGTTCCGACCATGATCGTCAACGGCAAATACCGTTTCGACCTGGGCTCCACCGGTGGTCCTGAACAGACCCTCAACGTCGCCGACCAGCTGATCGCCAAAGAGCGCGCAGCCAAGTAAGGGGCCTGTCATGCGCCGCTGGGGTACCGAACGCGTCGTTGGCCTGCATGATGCGCGGGTCAATGAGGATCATCTGGAATCCACGGGCCTGGCGGCAGACAGCCGCCTGCGCCTGCTCAGCTTCAATATCCAAGTCGGTAACAGCACCGAGAAGTATCGACACTACCTCACCCGTGGCTGGCAGCACTTGCTGCCGCACAACGGGCGGGCCGGCAACCTGCAGAAGATCGGCGACCTGCTGAGCGATTTCGACCTGGTGGCGCTGCAGGAGGCCGATGGCGGCAGCATGCGCTCCGGCTACATCAACCAGGTGGAACACCTGGCCAAGCTTGGGGCGTTTCCCTATTGGTACCAGCAACTCAATCGCAACCTCGGGCGTCTGGCGCAACATAGCAACGGCGTGCTCAGCCGCCTCAAACCGTCCGCTATCGAAGACCATCCGCTGCCAGGCCCCAAGGGGCGTGGTGCGATCCTTGTGCGTTTCGGCGAAGGACCGGAAGCCCTGGTCGTGGTCATGATGCACCTGGCGCTCGGGGGGCGGACGCGCAATCTGCAGCTGGCCTATGTGCGCGACATGATCGGCAACTACAAGCATCAGGTGCTCATGGGGGACATGAACACCCATGCCAACGATCTGCTTTTGAATTCCCCGCTGCGTGACCTCGGCTTGCTGGCGCCACAGGCCGAAGCCACATTCCCGAGCTGGCGCCCGCAACGCTGTCTTGACCATATCCTGCTCAGCCCTACCCTCACGCTTGAAAGCGTGCAGGTGCTGGCGCAGCCCATTTCCGATCACCTGCCGGTCGCGGTAGAAATACGTCTGCCGGGTTCGCTCACGGCGGATGCATTGCCCGCGTTGAGCCCAGGCCCTCGCGGACCTCTTGCATGAGCGACGATGCCCAGCGCTGGAAAGAAAAATACCTGTTAAGCGTTGAGCAACAAGAAAAGCTCGAGCGCCGCTGGGCCGCACGTCTGGACTTGCTGCGCCGGGGGCTGGTACGCAGCACTCTGGCGGCGGAAGGCACCGATCGCGCCGTTGACCAGTGCATGAAGGAAATGCGTGACGTGGTGCGCACCGACGACATGGACGCCTCCCTTGCGGCTTTGCTGCCGCGCCTCGAAAAGGCCGTGCTGGACTCGGAGCAGCGCCGCGAGACGCGGGTGGAGCAGATGAATACCGCGCTCACCGCGCTGGTCACGCAGTTACAGAAATTACCGCTGCCCCGCGAAGTGGCGCGCCCGCTGAAAGCCTTTGCCAAGCAATTGGACAGTCGTGTCGGCCAGGCTCGGGAGATCCCCCTGTTGCTCAGCGAACTGAGCGGGCTGCAGGGGCAGGCGCTGGATAATCTGGAGCCGGATGGCGAAATCGCGCGGCCCGGGCCTGGGCTTCTGCAGCGGTTGTTCGGTACCAAGGAAGCCGTCAGTGAGCCTGCCGCCGGCGAGCCTGCCTCGCCCGCCGCGGCACCCCCTGCCGTGCCCCAGGTTCCCGTTGAGCCCCAGGAGTCGGAGCAATCCGAGGAATTGACTCAAGCCTTGCGTGCCTTTGCGCCGCAAGCTGCTGCCGCAGAACCCGCTGCCGATACGCCAGCCGAGCCTGCCCACGTCACTGGCGAAACGTTTATTTACGAGGCTCCGGTCCAAGCCAACGCAGTGGCGCAGCCTCCCGACGCTGTCGCGACACCCGCGCAGCTCCCGGAATCGCCGACGCAAGCGCCGCCCTCTGAAAGCGCCCTCGCCGCTTTTATAGACGAGCACGATGCACCTGAGGCGCCGCAGGAAACCGCTATCGGTAGCCTCTCGCTTCCTCCTGTGCTGAGTGTCGAGTCGCTCGACCCCGACGAGCTGCAAGCGGACGCCCAGTATGCGTTACCGGATTCTCCGGAGCCTTCCTACAGCTCCGTGGCCAAGCACATCGAAGACACGTTGATTGGCCTGCTCGAAGAGCTGGACCTGCCGGAGCGTCATCGACCCCAGGCCGAAGCCCTGCGCGAGCGCTTGGCCAACGGCTTGAACTGGTACGAGCTGCTGCCGATCCTGGATGATCTGGCGATCCTGATGCTGGCGATTACCGACAGTGGCCAGCATGAGTTCGAGGCTTATCTCAAGCGGCTCAATGAACGCCTGGAAGCTTTCCAGGGGCACTTGAAGGTCGCCACTGATGAACACGCCGACAGTAACTGCGCCGCGCGGGAGCTGGATACGCAGATTCGCGAACAGGTCGACGGCCTGCAAAGCAGCGTGCAGGACGCCGCCGACCTGGACAGCCTCAAGCAACTGCTGGAGAACCATCTGGAGGGTCTGCTGGGCACCATGGACCAGCACCAGCAACAACGCGACCAGCGCGAGCAGGAAGTGGCGGCGCGCCTCAAAGGCTTGGCCGAGCGGGTCGCCAACATGGAGCAGGAAGCTCAAGGCTACCGTGAGCACTTGGAAGTGCAGCGCCAGAAAGCCCTGATCGACCCCCTGACCGGCTTGCCCAACCGCGCGGCCTGGAGCGAGCGCCTGGACCACGAAATCAATGCGTGGCACCAGCGCGGCAACAACCTTTCACTGGCCATGCTGGACCTGGACCATTTCAAACGCATCAACGACGGCTACGGCCACCTGGCCGGCGATAAGGTGTTGAAGATCATCGCCAGCGTGTTGAGCAAACGTCTGCGGCCTAACGATTTTATCGCGCGTTTTGGCGGTGAAGAGTTTGTGTTGCTGATGCCCGACTCGTCCCTGGCCGACGCCTTGGCGGTGGGGGAAGGATTGCGTGAGGCGATTCAGGCCTGTCCGTTCCACTTCAAGGGCGAACGGGTGACGGTCACGGTCTCGATGGGCGTGGCGCAGTTGCAGTCTGGCGAGCGCAGTGAGTTGGCGCTCAAGCGTGCCGATGAAGCGTTGTATCGAGCCAAGGCGGCGGGGCGCAATCAGGTGCAGGCGGCTTAAGATGTTCCTTCTGTGTAAATTGCCCGCTGCGCCTCAAGCGGTACGTTACACTGTTGCATTATCGTCTTCAGTGTACTGTTCTCCGCCATGAAATCCCTTTGTTTCGCCTTTGCGGTTCTTCTGCTCGCCGGTTGCGCCAGCGGCCCGCGCCTGAATACCAGCCACCCTTCGGTCAACTATGACAACCGCGTGCAATTCGTGGTCGTCCACTACACCTCGGCCAATCTTGAACGTTCCCTGGCCCTGTTGACCCACGGGCAAGTGAGCAGCCATTACCTGATCGGCGATGACGCTTCGGCAACCATCTACAAGCTGGTGGATGAAAGCCAGCGCGCCTGGCACGCCGGTGAGAGTGAATGGATGGGCCGCACCTGGCTCAACTCCAGCTCCATCGGTATTGAGATCGTGAACCCCGGTTACACGGATACGCCGACAGGGCGCCTGTGGTACCCGTATTCGGACGCGCAGGTGAAAGCGTTGATCGTGCTGCTCAAAGACATCAGCAAACGCAACGGCATCGACCCGAAAAATATCATCGGCCATAGCGATATAGCGCCGCTGCGCAAGCTCGACCCGGGGCCGCTGTTCCCGTGGAAGCGCCTGGCCGATGAAGGGCTGGGTATGTGGCCGGATGCGCAGGCAGTAGCGCGGTTCAAGCTGCAGTACGCTGCGGGTTTGCCAAGCATCACCTGGTTCCAGGAAGAGCTGGCTCGCCTGGGCTACCAGACCCCGCAAACGGGTGAACTGGATGTGGCCACGCGGCATGTGCTGGCGGCGTTCCAGATGCATTTCCGGCCAGCGTTGTTCGACGGCACGCCGGATGCTGAAAGTGCGGCGATCCTGCGTGCCCTCAGCCAGCGCTGACCCTTAGAGCGGCAGCGCCATGTAGAACTGAGTGCCCTGCCCCGGTCGCGAATACACGCCCATGCGGCCACCGTGCAATTGCACGATCTCCTTGCATAGCGCCAACCCCAGGCCGGCGCCGCCTTTTTTGCGGCCCACTTGCACAAAGGGCTCGAAGATGCGGCCTTGCTGCCCATAGGCAATACCTTCGCCATTGTCTTCGACGCTGATAATCACCCGCTCGCCATGACGGCGTGCCTGCAGGCGAATCTGGCCTCCGTCGGCCGTATGGCGCAGGGCGTTGGCCAACAGGTTGTCGAGCACCCGCTCCAATTGCGCCCGGTCGGCGTACAGTCGTGGCAGGTCGGGCTGCGCTTCTATGAGCAGTTCGATGTGCTGCGCGTTGGCCTGCTCAATGAAGCGCCCGCGGGCATGTTCCAACAGGTCGGGAATCTCGCAGGGGCCGAGGGTGAGTTTCTGCAGGCCGTTCTGGTAGCGCGAGAAGTTGAGCAGGTCGTTGATCAATTGCATCAAGCGCTGCATTTCTTCGTTTACCGTATCCAGCAGGTCCGCTTCACGGGACTCGGCGGGGAATTTGGCGCGCTCGCGAAACAGCCCGAACGCCATGTGCATGCCGGTCACGGGGGTGCGCAGCTCATGGGAGGCGCGCAGCACAAACTCACTGCGCACACGTTCGAAGGCGCGTTGCTCGGTCACGTCGTGCATGACCATTACCGCGCCAAGGATGTGGCCCTGAGTGTGGCTCACCGGCGTCAGGCTGTAGGTCAGCAGGCGCAGCTCACCCTCGACTTCCACTTCAAGATCTTCCGGCGCGCGCTCAAGGTTGCCGCCGCGCAGCACCAGGTGCAGCTGTTCATCCAGCTCCGGGCGCGACAGCGCTTCTCCCAGGCCCTGGCCGAGGCGTTCTTCGTCCCAACCCAGCTGGCGTTGGGCAACCGGGTTGAGGTGTTCCAGGCGCCCTTGGCGGTCAATCATCAACAGGCCGTCATCAATGCTGTCGAGCACCGCCTGCAGGCGCTGCTGGCCGGCCAACAATTCGTCCACATTGGTGGCTTGGTGCTGGCGCAATGCCTCGGCCATGATCCCGAAGCGCCGGGTCAACTGGTTCATTTCCGCCGCTGACGAGATCGGCAGTGTGACTTCGAAATCACCCTGGCCGATTTTATCGGCAGCCTTGGCCAGCGCTTCGATGGGGCCGCCGAAGCGCCGTGCGATTCCGTGGGCAGTCACGAAACCGATGATCAGCACCGCAAGGCCCACCAGGCCCATCAGTCCAGCGATCAGCAGCGCGCGGTCGCGGGATTTGCGCTCGCTGGTATTGATGGCTTCCAGCGCGCGCTTGTGCTCGGCGATCAAACCGTTGCGCAGCACGTTGAATGTCTGGGTGAGCTTGTCGTTATTGCCGCTGATCAGCGAGGCCGGTTGGGATTCGTCGAAGGCCTTGAGGAAATTCAGGTAGTCGCTGCGCGCCTGGCTGAATCCGCTGGTCATGCCGTCCTGCCGCTCATGGGCGATGCCTTCGTCCAACAGTTCGAAATACTGCTGTTTGGAGGCCTCCAGGGCTTTTGGATTGGGGCGTTCGTCGAGCATCAGGATCAACTGGTCGCCCAGGCTCTGGCGCAGCTTCAGGCCCAGTTCCAGGGTGACGAAATTGCTGCGGATCAGTGACTCCTGGGTCTTGGCCATCTGCATGACGCTGACCAGGCCCAGGATCAATCCAAGCAGGGCGACGGTGATCAGCGCCGAGATACTCAAGAACAGCCGAGTCCGCAGCTTCATCGCTAACTTCATAAGGTACAGCTCACAGGTTGTACTGTTTTCGTTTGCGGTACAGCGTCGACGCGTCAATGCCGAGGGTGCGGGCCGCCTGATCGAGCGTGTCGCTGGTGGCCAGTACGGCGCCGATGTGGGCTTTTTCCAGCTCATCCAGGCTCAGCGCGGCACCGATGCGCGGAGCGTTGTTGGTCGGTTGCTCGGCCATCCCCAAGTGGCTGATTTCAACCTTTTCCTGCGGGCAAATAATGCTCGCGCGCTCCACCACGTTGCGCAGCTCGCGGATATTACCCGGCCAGCGGTAGTTGAGCAGCGCTTCACGTGCCTGGTCGCTGAACCCCCGCGCGGGCCGTGCGTATTCCTTGACGAAGCGGGCCAGGAAGCGGTCGGCGAGAGTCAGAATGTCTTCACTGCGCTCACGCAGCGGCGGCAGGTGGAGCGTGATGACATTGAGGCGGTACAGCAAGTCTTCCCGAAAGCGGCCGTCGCGCACCATGTCTTCCAGGTTCAGGTTAGTGGCGGCGAGGATGCGCACATCGGCGCGCCGGGTCACCGGATCGCCCACGCGCTCGTACTCCTTATCCTGGATGAAGCGCAGGAGTTTAGGCTGCAACGTGAGGGGAAAGTCGCCAATCTCGTCAAGAAACAACGTACCGCCGTCGGCCTGGTTGACCCGGCCCAGGGTGCTTTCGCTGGCGCCGGTAAACGCGCCGCGGCTATGGCCGAACAGTTCGCTTTCCATCAATTCGGCGGTCAGCGAAGGGCAGTTGATGGTCACGCAGGACTTCTTCGAGCGTTTGCTCCAGCCGTGGATGGCCCGCGCCAGTTCACCTTTACCGGTGCCCGACTCGCCGAGGATCAGGATGTTGGCGTCTGTGCCGGCCACTTGGCGCGCGGTTTCCAGCACCACCATCATCGCCGGGCTATGGGAGTCGAGGCCGTCCTTGGGCTGGCGCACGGCGCCTTCCAGCGCTTCCAGGCGAGCCGAGAGTTGGCGCACCTCCAATTGCTTGGCCGTAGCCAGACGCAGTTGGTCCGGGCTGCAGGGCTTGACCAGATAGTCAGCGGCGCCAGCCTGGATGGCATCCACAGCGGTGTCCACGGCAGAGTGCGCCGTCACGATCACCACGCGCATCCATGGCGCCTGTATGCGCATCTGGGCCAGTACATCCAGGCCATTGTCTTCGCCCAGGCGCAGATCCAGGAAGCACAGGTCGAACACTTGGCGTTGCATCAGCGCGTCGGCTTGGGCGGCGCTGTTAGCGGTGGCGACGGTGTAGCCTTCATCTTCCAGGCAATAACGGAAGGTGCGGAGGATCGCGGACTCGTCATCCACTAAAAGAATGCGGCCTTGAAGTTCCTTGGCTGATTCCATCTGTCCCACGCTCCTTAACTGATAAATGATGGTGTTTAGTCCCGGAATAATCGGGCAAGTTGCATGGTTTATTCTGATCGATAAACGGCAACGTCGTGCAGGTATCTGCGCATCTTCTTACAACGGGCGAGATCAGCCTGGGTTTTCCCGCCTTGCGCTCAATTGGGCATCAACGGCCCCGCTTTCTATCCGTTGATCCGACCGCTGACCATCGTGCATTTCGCACGGCCTATAGGGGGGCATCGTGCAGGATGCTGGCCTTGTCATCGAGCATGAATCTATAACCTGCTGATTTTAAAAGGTTTTATTTTGTTAAAGACCTGGCATGGGCTCTGCAATATCCCCTCACAAGAGCGTCATGAATGAATAATCAGAATGCGGGAGAACAGCAGCATGACTCGCCAAACCCTCAGCCAATTGCGTGTATCGCCACTGCGCTTGCAGCAAGGTCTGTTTGCCAGCCTGGCCCTGATGGTCACGTTGATTGCAGGCCAGCAGATTCAGCATTGGCAGGAGAGTCAGCAGCAAGCCCAAGTATTCGAGCGTCCGGCCATGATGCAGACCCATTTCAGTTCGATGCAGGGCCGTCCCGTTGCCAGTGTTGCGGGTGAGGTCAGCGTCAAGCAATTGCGAGTGGCTGATCAGGATTCAACCCTGGATCAGCTGCCAGCCCAGGAACGGTGGGTTTTCTAAGCAAAACAAGCGGTCGTCCGCACCGGGCGTCCGTACGGCATGACCGCTGTAACCTCTAATAGAAGCGTAAGGAGAATCACCATGTTGAGTTGGGCAATCACATTTCTGATCATCGCCATTGTTGCTGCAGTGCTGGGCTTCGGTGGTATCGCGGGCACCGCAACCGGTATCGCCAAGATCCTGTTTGTCGTCTTCCTGGTGATGTTCATTGCTTCGTTCTTCTTTGGTCGTCGCGGCCGAGGCTGAATATGAGCACTTTGTCTCTCAAAGCCATTGTTGCCGCCCTGTTGCTGGGCGGCAGCGGTCTGGCGATGGCCGCCAATGATGGCCAGACGCGGGCCAACGAATTGCTCAGCGCGGATCCGCAATACCGTGAAACCTGGCAAGGCGTGGTGAAGAAAGAAGAGCGCTTGCCGGAATGGGTAATGAACCTGACCGGTACGGCTGAACAGATGAACGCCGTTGAAGAAGATGGCGATAAGTACTTGGTCGGGCCGCTCTGCGAAACCGCTGACACCTGCCTGAACAAGCGCTTGATCGTTGCTTTCAGCTTCGACAAGGAAGACGCCTACGCCATGTTGGTGGAAGTGCCTGCCGGCCTGCCGGCGGACAAATCCCCTACGCGGCATGCCGATTACCGTTTTATCGGTAAGCCGGACGAAGGCATGCAAAAACTGCTGATGGAACAGCTTAAGAAAGATCCGAATTGGTACTAGGTTTCGCCTGCGGCGCTGCCGCAGTCGGAGCCGGCGTCCATAGAAAGAAGCCCCTCGCTTCTTTCTAGCTGCACGATTCGACAAGAGCCGTGCATGACCAGGGGGCCGGGTCGCTCTGATCGATTGGGATCGGCGTGACCTACGGGTACAGGGAGTGCCTGCGCAAGGGCCGGGTCAGGTGAAAAGCTGCGACGCAAGTTCACAAGTCATCGACTTGCTGAACTTGCGGCGGGCTTACAGCGTCCTGCGTGCCTTATGCCGCCCATAGCCGCTTATTTTGGTTTTGCTCGCTCTCAACCATTACTGAGTGTGTCGCGTTGACCATCTATCGAGAAAGTTTTGCCGGGTGTATAGGACATTTCCGACACCAGACAGCTGAATTCCCAGGCATTTGTGCCGACCGATCCAACCCCTCCTTCATCCCTGCATAAGCCTGGTTTGGCCGTTTTACGGCATATTCAACGGGCAATATGTCGCATTTGAACTGACCGTTCGGACAGTTATCATTGCAAAAAGCCATGCCGATTCGGCATAGGGTAGGCGTTTACGGCATTAGACGTCGCCCCCTTGCATGGGAATAGTTGCGCCTTTTTTCGCCTGCCAATAAGCCATTTCGGCCATCGGGCGGCGACCTTCCATGGAGGCGGATGCTCACACTTTTTCGCTCTCGAGCGTTCCAGCTGGCGCATTTGCCTTAAGTCCACTTGAAGTAAGGGTAATGACATGAAGAAGGCAAAGCTAAGCCTCGCCTGGCAGATCCTCATCGGTTTGGTACTGGGGATCGCAATCGGCGCAGTGCTCAACCATTTCAGTGCCGAAAAGGCCTGGTGGATCAGCAATGTGCTGCAGCCGGCGGGCGATATCTTTATCCGCCTGATCAAGATGATCGTGATCCCGATTGTGATTTCCTCGCTGATCGTCGGCATTGCCGGTGTCGGCGATGCGAAGAAACTCGGTCGCATCGGCGTCAAAACCATCCTTTACTTCGAAGTGGTCACCACCATCGCCATCGTGGTCGGCCTGTTGCTGGCCAACCTGTTCCATCCCGGTGCCGGGATCGACATGAGTACCCTGGGTACCGTGGACATTTCCAAGTACCAGGCGACTGCCGCCGAGGTGCAGCACGAGCATGCGTTTATCCAGACCATCCTCAACCTGATCCCCTCCAACATTTTCGCCGCCGTCGCCCGTGGTGAAATGCTGCCGATCATCTTCTTCTCCGTGCTGTTCGGCCTGGGCCTGTCGAGCCTCAAGCCAGAACTGCGCGAGCCGCTGGTCACGATGTTCCAGGGCGTGTCCGAGAGCATGTTCAAAGTCACCCACATGATCATGAAGTACGCGCCGATCGGTGTATTCGCCCTGATCGCCGTGACCGTGGCCAACTTCGGGTTCGCCTCGCTGCTGCCGCTGGCCAAGCTGGTGATCCTGGTTTATGTCGCCATTCTGTTCTTCGCCTTCGTGGTCCTGGGCCTGATCGCGCGCCTGTTCGGCTTCTCGGTGATCAAGCTGATGCGCATCTTCAAGGATGAGCTGGTGCTCGCCTACTCCACCGCCAGTTCCGAAACGGTGTTGCCACGCGTGATCGAGAAGATGGAAGCCTACGGCGCGCCGAAGGCGATCTGCAGCTTTGTAGTGCCGACCGGGTACTCGTTCAACCTCGACGGTTCGACCTTGTATCAGAGCATCGCCGCGATCTTCATCGCCCAGCTGTATGGCATCGACCTGTCGATCGGTCAGCAATTGATGCTGGTACTGACCCTGATGGTCACCTCCAAAGGCATCGCCGGCGTACCGGGTGTGTCCTTCGTGGTGCTGCTGGCCACCTTGGGCAGTGTGGGCATTCCGCTCGAAGGCCTGGCGTTCATTGCCGGTGTCGACCGTGTGATGGACATGGCGCGTACCGCCCTGAACGTGATCGGCAACGCCCTGGCGGTACTGGTGATTTCCCGTTGGGAAGGCATGTACGACGATGCCAAGGGCGAGCGCTACTGGAACTCGCTGCCGCACTGGCGCAGTAAGCCGGCGATGCCGACTGCTCAGGCCACTCGCGGTTGATCGCACGCTGGTACTGACCCAAACCCCGGAGAAATCCGGGGTTTGTCGTTTCTGCCAGCCCCGCTATCATTCGCCCCATCATTCGAGGGGATTCAACTGATGCTCAATGGCCTGTGGCTTGGATTCTTTGTCGTGGCAATGGTCTCAGCCTTGGCGCAATGGCTGGTGGGCGGTAACGCCGGGATTTTCGCGGCGATGGTGGAAAGCATTTTCGCCATGGCCAAATTGTCGGTGGAAGTGATGGTGCTGCTGTTCGGCACCCTGACCTTATGGCTGGGCTTTTTGCGCATCGCCGAGAAAGCCGGGATCGTCGATTGGCTGGCCAAGGCACTGGGCCCCTTGTTCCGTCGCCTGATGCCGGAAGTGCCGGCGGGCCACCCTGCCATCGGCCTGATCACCCTCAACTTCGCCGCCAACGGCCTGGGCCTGGACAACGCCGCCACCCCCATCGGCCTCAAAGCCATGAAGGCGCTGCAGGAACTCAACCCGCTGCCGACCACGGCGAGCAATGCGCAGATCCTGTTCCTGGTGCTCAACGCCTCGTCGTTGACGCTGCTGCCGGTGACCATCTTCATGTATCGCGCCCAGCAGGGTGCCGCCGACCCGACGCTGGTGTTCCTGCCGATCCTGCTGGCGACCAGCGCGTCGACACTGGTGGGCCTGCTGTCGGTCGCCATCATGCAGCGCCTGCGTTTGTGGGACCCCGTGGTGCTGGCCTATCTGATACCCGGCGCGCTGGTGCTGGGCGGCTTCATGGCGTTACTGGCGACCCTGTCCGCCACGGCGCTGGCCGGGTTGTCGTCGATTCTCGGCAACCTGACCCTCTTCGGCCTGATCATGTTGTTCCTGCTGATCGGCGCGTTGCGCAAGGTGAAGGTGTACGAGGCATTTGTCGAAGGCGCCAAAGAAGGCTTCGACGTCGCCAAAAACCTGCTGCCGTACCTGGTGGCGATGCTATGTGCGGTGGGCGTGTTACGTGCCTCCGGCGCGCTGGATTTCGGCCTTGAAGGTATTCGCCATGTGGTGGCGTGGACGGGCATGGACACGCGCTTTGTCGATGCTTTGCCGACCGCCATGGTCAAGCCGTTCTCCGGCAGTGCCGCACGGGCGATGCTGATCGAAACCATGCAGACGCAGGGCGTGGACAGTTTTCCGGCACTGGTGGCCGCGACGATTCAGGGCAGTACCGAAACCACCTTCTACGTGTTGGCGGTGTACTTCGGCTCGGTGGGCATCCAGCGCGCGCGGCATGCGGTGGGTTGTGCATTGCTGGCTGAGTTTGCCGGCGTCGTGGCGGCTATTTCGGTGTGCTACTGGTTCTTTGGCTGAGGCTTAGATAGCTATAGGGGGCAAGCCCCTCCCACCTATTGGCCTGTGAATACATTCAAATGTGGGAGGGGGCTTGCCCCCGATGAGGCCCTCAGCGTTTCACACCCATGTTGCCCTGTGCCACCACCCAATCCACCACCTGCTTATTCAGCTGATCCCCAGCCTGACCAAAAGCAGCCACCACCGTCGGCACCTGGGTATCGCTCACCGGCTGGCGCACTTCAAAGCGCCGACTGGCAATAATCCGTTGATCGTTCCCTCGCACCAGTCGCGCGTCGAGGCGGATCACTACGTCCACCGCGCGGCCTCGGTACTCACTCTGAAACGCCTGCAACTGCCCGCCAAGCTCATAGTCGGCCTGCAGGTTGGTGTCGTCGGTGCTGAGCAGCGTTACCCGACCATCGCGCTGGAAGCCGTCGAGCAGGCGATTGCGCAACAGCACGGGAGCCGGATCGCTCCAGCGCGCGTTTGCATAGCTGCTGATCAAGTCGCCATTGGGCACCACGGCAATGCGTGGGCTGTCGAGAAATTCGCTGGTTTGCGGCTTGGTCACGCGCAGCGACCAACTCACCGGTGTGCCTTGGGCCGTGGCTTGGGCCGACGCCAGACGGTACACGTCGGACGGGTCGGCCTTGGGCAGGATCGAACACGCGCTGATCAGCGCCAGGGCCATAGGGGCGATCAGTTGATATGCACGCTTCATGGCGTGAACTCCTTGTTCTTGTCACTGCCCAGCAGGTAGCCGCTGGGGTTGGCTTCCAGGCGGCGGGAGATGGCGCGCAGCGAACCGAGGGTTTCGCGCAGTTCGCGCACGGCCGGCGCCAGTTCGTTGAGCCCTTGCATGCCGCTGTTAACCGAATCCTTGTTGTTGGTCAGCAAGGTATTGATGGTGGCAGTGCTTTGCTCAAGGGACTTCATGGCCTGTTCGGCGCTGCCGAAGGCCTGCTTGCCCTGCTCGTTCAGCAGGCCATTGGCATTGCGCATCAGCACGGTCGTCTGCTCCAGCGCAGCCGTAGCCTGTTTGCTGACCTGCAACAGTTGCTGCATCACCACTTTGATATCGCCACGCTGATCGGCGATGGCGCCTGTGGTTTGCTCCAAATGCGCCAGGGTGTTGCTCAGGTGCTCGACGTTTTGCGCAGAGAACATGCTGTTGGCGTTGTGCAGCAGCACATTAATGCTGGTCATCAGGTCATTGCTGTTATTGAGCAGGCGCGCGATGGGCGAAGGCGAGGCGATGATTTCCGGCAGATTGCCATTCTTACCCTTGAGTTCGGGGCTTTGTGGCGTGCCGCCGCTGAGCTGGATGATCGAGGTACCGGTGATGCCGGTCAGCGCGAGCTTGGCCTGAGTGTCTTCCTTGATCGGCGTCTGCCCGGCCAGGCGAATGCGGGCGAGGACGCGCCGCGGGTCTTTGGGGTCCAGGCGCAGGCTGATCACGTCACCCACCTTGATGCCGCTGTATTGCACCGCGCTGCCCTGTGACAGACCGCTGACCGCTTCGTTGAAGACCACTTCGTAGTCCTGGAACGCGCTGTCGACGCTGGACTTGGCCAGCCACAGGCCAAACAGCATGGCGCCGACCACCACGATCACGCTGAACAGTCCGATCATCACATGATGGGCTCGGGTTTCCATGTCATACCTCGTTGAGCGATTGAGCGGCATCCAATGCCGCGCGGCCACGGGGGCCGTGGAAATATTCGTGGATCCACGCGTCGTCCGTTTCCGAGACGACATCGATGGCATCGGCCACCAGCACTTTTTTCCGGGCCAGCACCGCCACGCGGTCGGTGATGGTGTACAGCGTGTCCAGGTCGTGAGTCACCAGGAACACACTCAAGCCCAACGCGTCGCGCAGGGTCAGGATCAGTTGGTCAAATTGCGCCGCGCCGATCGGGTCGAGGCCGGCGGTGGGCTCATCCAGAAACAGGATGTCCGGATCCAGCGCCAAGGCGCGGGCCAGGGCGGCGCGCTTGATCATGCCGCCGGACAGCGACGCCGGGTACTTGTCGGCCGCCGACAGCGGAAGCCCGGCCAGCGCCAGCTTCACCGCGGCCAAATGCTCGGCATCGGCACGGCTGAGGCCCGCATGCTCGATCAACGGCAGCGCGACGTTTTCGGTCACCGTCAGCGAGGAAAACAGCGCGCCCTTCTGGAACAACACACCAAAGCGCCGTTCCACCAGGGAACGCTCCTGTTCCGGCAGGTTTGGCAGGTTTTTGCCGAACACCCGCACTTCACCCTCGCTTGGCCGGCGCAGGCCGACGATGCTGCGCAGCAGCACTGACTTACCGCTGCCGGAACCGCCGACCACGGCGAGTATTTCGCCCTTGTACAAGTCCAGGTCGAGGTTTTCATGCACGCTTTGGCTGCCAAAGCGATTGCACAGGCCGCGCACTTCAATCACCGCCTCGGCGGGTGTTCGGTGTAGACGGCTCACCAGCTCATCTCCATGAAGAACAGCGCCGCGACCGCATCCAGCACGATCACTACAAAGATCGATTGCACCACGCTGGAAGTGGTGTGCGCACCGACCGACTCGGCGCTGCCGCTGACCTTGAATCCTTCCAGGCAGCCAATGGCGGCGATCAGGAAGGCGAACACCGGCGCTTTCACCATGCCCACCAGAAAGTGTTGGACGCCAATGTCCGATTGCAGCAGCGAGAGAAACATCGCCGGCGAAATATCCAGTGCCACGGCGCACACCACGCCGCCGCCGATAATCCCCGAGAGCATCGCCAGGAACGTCAGCATCGGCAGCGCCACCAGCAGCGCCAGCACGCGGGGCAGTACCAGCAGCTCCATCGGGTCCAGGCCCAGGGTGCGGATGGCGTCGATTTCTTCATTGGCTTTCATCGAACCGATTTGCGCGGTAAACGCACTGGCGGTGCGGCCGGCGATCAGGATCGCGGTCAGCAACACGCCGAATTCCCGTAGGAAAGAGAACGCCACCAGGTCCACGGTAAAAATTGTCGCGCCGAAGCTTTTAAGCACGGTGGCGCCGAGAAAGGCCACCACGGCGCCTACCAGGAACGTGAGCAAGGCCACGATGGGCGCGGCGTCCAGGCCAACCTGTTCAAGGTGAGCGACCATCGGAGTCAGGCGCCAGCGTTTGGGGCGCAACAGGCCGCGGGCCAGGGTTTCGAGGATCAGGCCGATAAAGCCGAGCAGTTGCTTGCTGTCCTGCCACACCTTGTCCACGGCCGCGCCGATACGCGCCAGCACCTGAATACCGGTGGCTTCTTCGGGCGCTTTGTCCGGCACGCAGAAGTCGTTGAGGGAGCGATACACCGTTTTAAGCAGTGCGCGGTCGGCGGCGGACAGGCTGCAATCGGTCTGCTCTGCGGATTGCTCGATGCGAGTCGGCCCCAGCAGTTCCACCAGCAGCGACGCGCCGGCGGTGTCCAGGGCACCGAGCCCGTTGAGGTCGATACGCGCGCCGGCATCGTATTGGCCGTCGAGTTTGTCCGACAGCTTCTTCAGGCTCGCATAGTGGGCAAGCGTCCAGTCCCCCGTAATCCTGAGCAACGGAGGGGTGGTGGACGTATCGAGATGGGCGGCGCCGGCCGTGATGCGGGTGGTCATAAGCTGCGAGCGTGTCTGTTTTCACAAAGCCCTACGTAATAGCACGAAGCTGCCTACTGTGGGTTGTCCGTTTGTGCTGTGTCGGTGACTTTAAAGCGCAGCACGCCGATAACCTGTCCATCCTCGGTCAATACCTGGACCTGCCAGCGCCCTGCCGAGTCCCCCGGGAAGTTCTGCTTGTGGGTCCAGGCACGGTAGCCTTCCTTGCGCCCGCCATGAATGTCCAGGGCAATGCGGTCTACTTCCTTACCGTTGAATTTCCACACATGGTAGATGCGCTCATCCAACCCGCGCGGCGCGTTAATCGCGGTATAAGCGTACAGCCCGCCGCTGCGCAGTTGTGCGGCGGAGACTTCCTTGAGGTCATGCCCTGGCGTACGGTCCTGCAGCTGGGTACTGATGGCCACCTCTGTCATCCACAGGGTGGCCGGCGGCACCCAGCTGCGCAGTAACCAGCCGGCACAACCAATGGCCGCAGTAACACCCAGCAACATGGCCCAACCTTTAAGACTGCGCAGCGGCATGCTCACCGCCAGGCTTGGAATTGATAGCGCCATGGCCACGCCAAGGGCGAGTTTGTAGCTCTCGGCGGTGGTCAGGTGCAGGATGATCGGCAGCGCAGTGAGCAGCGCGGCGAACAGGGTCAGGGTGTGCAGGGCCAGGAACAGTGAACGCTTGGGCGCCAGCCATTTGTAGTACAACGGGTCGATGATCGACACCAGCGCTGCCGCGCCGAGTAGCCCTGTGAACACCGATTGGCCGCTGTTCCACGCGGTGGTGACGAAGAAGAACGGCAGTACGAAAAACAGGCTTTCCTGGTGGATCATCTGGGTCGCGTAGCGCAGCAGGGGCTCGGGGATCTCGCGCTTGAAGAGTTTGGTGAACAGTTGGGTAAAACTGTTCTCGAGCATCAGCCAGAGCCAGCTCACCAGCATGATCACGGCAATCCAGCTGGCCATCCCCTGCTGACGGTCCACCAGAATGAAGCTGCCCACCCCCGAGATGAAGCCGCCGAGTGCAATCACCCCTGGGTAGCGCTTCATCAGTTCGAGGATGCGCTGGATATAGTGGGTCAGGTTGGGCATTCGGCGGTTCGCACTGTGTAGGAGAAATCTTAGACAGAATAGCGTCTTAGGCTGCTGTTCGGTGCCTCATTACTCAACCCGTTTGCGATAACGGCGCACGCCCACCCAGCCGATTACCATCAGTGCCAGCAGGCCTGCGCCGCTCCAACTGAGGGTGTCGTAACTGAACAGCGGCTTTTCGATGCGCCAGTAGCCCGGTTGCTTGAGAAGCTCGCGCAAGGCCTGGTTTGCCTGGTCCAGCTTGATGGCCTTGATGCGCTTGGCGGGGTCGCTGAAATGGCCGTTGTCGTAGTCGCCTGCGGCACTCCAGTAGTAGTCGGCCAGTGCGCTGTTGCCCTGCACGGCCCAGGCTTGTCGGGCGATGGCCGCTTGTTGCAGGCGTGTAAAGGTGGCCGGGTCCAGGCCGTCCTTGAGCAGTTGCGCCTTGAGGTCGTGCAGCACCTGTTCGGCTTCGTCGAGGTTTTCGCGCTCAAGATCGGCATTCAGGCTCAGAAAGCCGACGCCTCCGAGCACTTCGCGCTCGGCCCAGGGGCCGTAGGACAACCCATGCCTGAGGCGCAACTGGCGGTACAGCGCCCAGTCCAAGTAGTCCTTGAGCAGGTCATAGGTTTCATCATGTTGGTCGTCCAGTACCGGTTCCGGCAGCAGCCAGTGCAATTTGGCGCTGTTGCCCACCCAACCGTGGATCAGTTCGCGATGACTGGCGGCCGTTTGCTGGATCTGCGGCAGCGGCAAATGTTCGCTGGGCTCGACCGGCGTCAGTTGCCCGTAGGTGCGCTCGAGATAGGCCGGCAGCAGTTTATCGAGGTCGCCGACGATGATCAGCGTCATGTTATTGGGCGCGTACCAGTCCTTGCGTAGCGTTTGCAATTGATCGCGGGTCAGGTGATTGACCTCGGCACGTTCGGCGCATTTGAGCCCCAGTTCGACGGCCAGCTGGTTGCTGGCGGTGTGGCCCAGATCCTGGCGATCAAGCAGGCGTTGCAGCCGTGAGTAATGGCCGCCGTCCTCACGCTCCACCACCTGTTTGGCTGCATTGATGTGGGCGTCGGTCAGCTCGGTGCGGGTGAGGATCGCCAGCAGCAGGTCCAGCACTTTGCGCTGGTTGTACGCGGGGGCCTCGATCACGAAGGTGGTGTCCGCATTACTGGTGTAGGCGTTCCATTCGCCGCCCAGGGCCTGCATGCGCTCTTCCAGGTCGCCCTCGCCGCCGCCATCGATGCCGCTGAACAGCAAGTGCTCGAACAGATGGGGCAGCTCTTTGTCTTCGCACGGGAAGTCATCCAGGCCCACGCCGACCACCAAGCGAATAGCCACATGCCCGCGCTCGGTGCCGGGTTTGAGCAGCAATTGCAGGCCGTTGGGCAAGGTGTAGCCCTCGACTTGCAAGCGGTCAAAGGCAAAGGCATGAGCGGCGCCCAACAGCAGGCAGACGAATAACAGGCGACGCATAACTGGCTTCCTGGCGAGTGAGGTCAGTTGTAACTGACTTCACGGGCCATCTTACGTTCAGGGGGAATGCGTGATGTCGGCAATATCTTCGGCCGAGAGTGCGCCGGTGTCGGACGTTTCCAATACGACATAGGCACTGCTGCAAAACAACGAGTTCAGACGCTTCATGTCGGCAATCAGCTCAAGGTGCAGGGAACTGGTTTCCAGGCTTTGTACGATCTTGCGCTGCAGACGGCTTACATGGGCGTGGGCCAGGCGCCGCTCCTGCGCGCGGAAGCGGCGTTTCTCGCGCAGCAACTGGCGGGCACTTTCCGGGTCGGCGCTCAGAAACACCGACAGGCCCAGGCGCAGGTTGGCGATCAACTGGCTGTGCAGGTCGGTGAGTTCTTCCAGGCCCACCTCCGAGAATTGTCGGCGCTGGGACGTTTTCTGCTGCTGGACCTTGCGCAGCATGCGCTCGATCAAGTCGCCGGCCAGCTTCAGGTTGATCGACAGTTCAATGATTTCAGCCCAGCGGCGGCTGTCTTGTTCGCTGAGGTCTTCACGCGGCATTTGCGCCAGATAAAGCTTGATGGCGCTGTAGAGCGCTTCAACGTCATCGCTGAGGCTGCGCATTTCCTGGGTGATCGCTGTCTGTTTGCCGCGCAGCACTTCCTGCATGGCGGTGAGCATATTGTCGATCAGGTCGCCCAGGCGCAGGGTTTCGCGCGCGGCATTGGCCAGCGCCAGGCTGGGAGTGGCAAGGGCCGTGGGGTCCAGATGCCGCGGCTTGGCCTTGCCGTTGACCTCTTCACGCTCGGGCAGCAACCAGGCACACAGGCGTGCCATCGGGCCGATGGTCGGCAGCAGGATCAGGCAGCGGCTGACGTTGTAGAGCAGATGAAAGGTGATGACCATGCCCTGGGCGCTGTAGTCCAGGTTATCCATCCAGCGTACGAGCGGGTCGAGCACCGGGATGATCAGCAACAGGCCGATCAGTTTGTACAGCAGGCTGCCGAGTGCCACTTGGCGACCGGCTGCGTTTTGCATGCTGGTACTGAGAAACGCCAGCACGCCGCTGCCGATATTGGCGCCGATCACCAGACCGATTGCCACATGCAGGCCGATCACACCGGCACCGGCGAGGGTGGCGGTCAGCAGCACGGCGGCCAGGCTGGAGTAGGAGATCATCGCGAACAGGGCGCCGACCAAGGCATCGAGCAGGATGTCGCCGGTCAGCGAGGCAAAGATGACTTTGACGCCCTGGGCATGGGTGATTGGCCCCGCCGCTTCGACGATCAACTGCAGTGCCAGAATGATCAGCCCCAGGCCGATGCCCACCCGACCCAACTGCCCTGCCCGCGTCTGTTTGCGCGACAGGAAGAAGATCACCCCCAGGAAGATCAACAGCGGCGACAGCCAGGACAGGTCAAAGGTGAGCACCCGTGCCATCAGGGCGGTGCCCACATCGGCACCGAGCATGGTCGCCATGGCGGGCATCAGCCCCATCAGGCCCTGGCCGACGAACGACGTCACCAGCATGGCCGTGGCGTTGCTGCTCTGCACCATGGCCGTCACCAGAATGCCGGCGATAAACGCCAGCCAGCGCTTGGCCATGTTCTGACCGATGACTTGGCGCAAGTTGGAACCGTAGACCCGCAGGATGCCGGTACGGACGATGTGCGTGCCCCAGATGAGCAGGGTCACGGCGGAAAGCAGATTGAGCAAGGTCAGCATGCTCGGCCCCCCGTGTGGGTGGGCTCCAGAAGGAGCCAATGAAAAATTGCCGCGTGCCGTTCTACGTCTTGTACTTAAGCTGTAGTTGGCGAATGGGCTCGGCGCCAGCATCGCATAGCTAAAGTGGGGATTGAAACAAAACTGTCATGAAATCAGCTTTTTGCGATCAAAAAAAACGGGGCGCGAGCGCCTAATGCCAGTCAGTTAAGGAGGAACACTGTAACTGTGGCGAGCGGGCTTGCCCCGCGTTGGGCTGCGCAGCAGCCCCAATAGGAGCGTCGCGGTATGCCAGGCAGCTCCGGGACTATGTTTTGGGGCTGCTGCGCAGCCCAACGCGGGGCAAGCCCGCTCGCCACAGGTGACTGATTGTCCGTTCCGTCTCTTAACTGACAGGCATTAGGCGCGAGGGCCCCGTTTTTATTCAGGCTCGGGGTTACTGACCCGGAATGTCCTTGCGCAGTTTCACCGGATCCTTCTGCTTCTTCTTCTTTGCGATCGCGGTGCGCATCTTGATGTTCACCGCTTCCACCGCCAGCGAGAATGCCATGGCGAAGTAGACGTAGCCCTTCGGTACGTGCACATCGAAAGATTCGGCGATCAGCACGGTACCCACCACCAGCAGGAACGACAGCGCGAGCATTTTCAACGACGGGTGCTTGTCGATGAATTCGCTGATCGTGCCGGCCGCCAGCATCATCACCAGTACGGCGACGACGATCGCGGCGATCATGACCGGTACATGGGACACCATGCCGACCGCAGTGATCACCGAGTCCAGGGAGAACACAATGTCGATGATCGCGATCTGGATGATGGTGTAGATGAACTTGCCACCTGCGCCCTTGGGCTCGTCCTGGGTTTCGTCTTCACCTTCCAGCGCGTGGTACATCTCCTGGGAGCTTTTCCACAGCAGGAACAGGCCACCGAAGAACAGGATCAGGTCGCGACCGGAAATGCCTTGGCCGAGGACCACGAACAGGTCGGCGGTCAATTGCATGACCCAGGTGATCGACAGCAGCAACAGGATACGCGTGACCATGGCCAGCGCCAGGCCGAAGATCCGGGTACGTGCCTGCATGTGCTTGGGCATGCGGCTGACCAGGATCGAAATCATGATGATGTTATCGATGCCCAGGACGATCTCGAGGGCCGTCAGGGTGAAGAAGGCAATCCAGATTTCCGGATTGGTCAGCCATTCCATGTGTATACCTTTGCGCGAGTGTTAAGCCGCGCCGGTAGGACCGGCGCAGCGGGTTGTACGGTTATAGAGTGCTGAACAGCGGAAAAATCCCCATCAGCAAGGCGGCGAACATTATGCACAGGCACACCAGCACTGCCCACTTCAGGGTGAAACGCTGGTGATCGCCAAATTCGATACCGGCCAGGGCCACCAACAGGTAGGTCGATGGCACCAGCGGGCTGAGCAAGTGCACCGGTTGGCCGACGATGGAGGCGCGTGCCATTTCCACGGCGGTGATGCCGTAGTGGCTGGCGGCTTCGGCGAGTACCGGTAGCACGCCATAGTAAAACGCGTCGTTGGACATGAAGAAGGTAAACGGCATGCTAACCAGCGCGGTGATGACCGCCAGGTATGGGCCCAACGCTTCAGGGATGACCGCCAGCAGGCTCTTGGACATGGCATCGACCATGCCGGTGCCCGACAGGATGCCGGTGAAGATGCCTGCGGCGAAGATCAGCCCCACCACCGCCAGTACACTGCCGGCGTGGGCGGCGACGCGGTCTTTCTGTTGTTGCAGGCACGGGTAGTTGACGATCATTGCAATGCTGAACGCCACCATGAACAGCACCGGTAGTGGCAACAGGCCTGCAATCAGCGTGCACATCAGGGCCAGGGTCAGGGCGCCGTTGAACCAGATCAGCTTCGGACGGCGAGCATCCGGGTACTGCGACACACTGATCTCGCTGTGGTCGATTTCGTCGCCTTGCAGGTGCAGTTCACCCAGGCGCGCTCGTTCGCGCTTGCCGTACATATAGGCAATCACCAGGATCGCCACCACACCGGCGGCCATGGCGGGAATCATCGGTACGAAAATATCCGACGGGTCCACATGCAGCGCACTGGCGGCGCGGGCGGTCGGGCCGCCCCAGGGCGTCATGTTCATCACGCCGCCGGCGAGAATGATCAGGCCGGCCATGATCCGCGGGCTCATGCCGATGCGCTGGTACAGCGGCAACATGGCGGCCACGCAGATCATGTAAGTGGTGGCGCCGTCACCGTCGAGGGACACCACCAGGGCCAGCACGGCAGTACCCACCGAGACTTTCAGCGGGTCGCCCTTGACCATCTTGAGGATCTTGCGCACGGCCGGATCGAACAGGCCGGAGTCGATCATCAGGGCAAAGTAGAGGATGGCGAACATCAGCATCACGCCGGTCGGCGCGAGCTTGGTGATGCCTTCAAGCATCATCGGACCGATCTTCGGTGCGAAACCGCCGAACAGCGCGAACAGGATCGGCACGATGATCAGGGCGATCAGCGCGGACAGGCGCTTGGTCATGATGAGGAACATGAACGTGATGACCATGGCAAAGCCAAGGAAAGTCAGCATAGGAATACTCCAGGCGTAGCGCGGCTAGGGAATGGCGAACCGGGACGGGTCAGCGCAGAACGAAAGGCACGAGACGTACGGGAGGAGTTGGAGCGAACAGGCGGGTACGGACGGACATCGGGGATCACCATTGTTGTTGTGTACAGCCGATCTATTGCCGGCAGTTGGGGGCGATCCTAGACGCGTAAGCTTTCAGCCAGCTTTCGCCGGCAAAACAGTCAGTGTGGGCAAGACGCGCGGTCTTCAAGCTTGTGCAGGTCAAAATCTATCAAGGGGCAAGCCCCTCCCACCTTCACGGCAGTTCGAGCCCGCCCGCCGCTTTGTGCAGTTTGCGCAGATGTTCACCGACCTGCTTGAGGTTGGCTTCACACGCGGCAATCTCGGCGGCGCGGGAGGGTTCAAGCAGCGCCCTCACTTCTTTGTCCAGCTCACCGGTCAGTGACTGGAGCTGCTTTTGGCGTTCGGCGCTTTCTGACTCCAGGCGTTCGGCTTCCGACGGTTGCGGCAGGCCATAGCCTCCGGCGCCGAGCAGTTCGGCCGGACGACTGAGAAAGCCGCTGTTGGCGAGGATCTTTTGCAGCGTGGCATTGGCTTTCTCCATGCCGCCATTTTTCAACTCGCGGGCACCGAGGTAGCGTTGCTTGACCTCATCCTGGGCCAGCATCAGCTGTTTGCGAAAACTGGCCTGTTCCAGCAGCAGCAACGCCGCGCTGGTGCGCAGATCGGCCTGGTCGAACCATTGGCGACGTTGCGCCGCGTCCAGCGCCAACCAATCTTCAACCTGGGTCTGTTTGATCGGTAGATGCTTGCGCAATACATCGAACATCGCCTGATAGCGTTCGCGGAACGAGTCGAAGTGATAGCCCAGGCGCAGCGCTTCGCGTTTGTCGTCCAGTACGCTGGTATCGGCCAGGCCGCGAGCCTGCAGCACTTCCAGCAGACCATTGGGGGTGATGTTGTCCAGGCCGGTCAGTTGCGGGTTGGCGCTGCCGCTGCGCAACAGCTTGAGGCTTTCGACGGCGCAGTTGTTGGACAGGAAGAAATAGTTTCCGTCGTAGCTCCAATGCATTTCAGCGGCGTGCTCGACGGTTTCGTTGATCTCCTGGCGCGACAATTTCAGCGGGACGGAGGCCAGGCCGCGCAGCTCAGTCTTGGTGTATTCGTCGATGACCTGGGCCAGCGGCAATACGAACAGGCGCGACGGGTATTTGCCCACCAGGCCGTCCCAGCTCGACAGCTGCACGTCACCGACGAAGGCGCGGTAGGACAGCACCAGGTGCTGGTCCAGGTCCAGCCGACAATCGGGCCCGCGCGGCCGGCCGGGGGCGCAGATCACCAGCCGCAGCATGCTGTGGCCCCAGCGGCTTACCAGGTTCTGGTTGGCTTCGGCCAGCAGATAGTCAATCTGGTACACCCGCTCGGGATCGATATGGCCCAGCGGCGTCTTGGCGAAATCATTGCCGGCATTGAGAAACGCGTACGTCTTGGCGCACGCGTCCTGCCCGGGCGGCGCCCAGCCGAAATGGTCACGGTAATAGCGGAACAACGCCGGGCGGCGGCAGGCGTAGCTCGGGTCGAGGAGGAAGTACTCCATGTTGACCGCGACGAACTCCAGTGGGCTGGTGGTTTCGTAGAGGTCCGGGCTGCGCACGACCTGGCGGTTGTGCTGCTCGCGCTCGCCGCGCCGGCCGACGTATTGCGGCCAACCGGCGAGGTCGAGCAATCGAGGATCATCGCTGAGGGTAAAGCGCCGGTCGTTCTGGCCCCGGCACTGATCCGGCAGGCCGATCACGCCAGTGATGCTGTTCTGGCGGCTGCAGCGCTGGATCAGCGCGCGTTCGTCTTTGGACCACAGGCGCGCGCGGTCATAGATGTGGGTCAGTTCGTGCAGAACCGTGGCGAGCATTTCCCGGCGCACCGTACCGTGGGGACGATTGGTTTGACGGGCGGCGGCGCTGCCGTCGGTCAGGCTGGTCAGCAGGTTGCGGTTGAGGTCCAGCTCCGACACCAGAGAGGCCTGGCCGTAGGCGTTGCCGGGCATTTTGTCGGTCCAGCCGACATCGATGCGCCGGTCCAGTTGCTCGATAAAGCGCGGCGGCAACGCGCGCATCGCCTCATCGAGCAAAGCCTGGCTGGCTTGTTGCTCAGCCGGGCTCAAGCCATCGGACTTGAGCCGCAGCTGCAGGCTGGCCTGCGCTGCGCCGGTACACAGCAGCACAGTCCCGGCCAGCAGCCAGGCGGCGAGGCGCCTCACAGTGCGAGGATGGCTTCGGCGAGAGTCTGGTCAGTGGCATCGCGAGCTTCCGGCACGCGGGTGCGCAGGGTATCGAAGGCGGCTTCAAGTTGCGCGCCGCGGATCTCACCGTTGGTGGCAACAAAACTGGCGGCATCATCGTGGGCTTCGCGCACGACTTTGGAGTCGCGGATTGAGGTGGTGGTGTCCGAGGTGAAATCAATGGTGCGGCCAAAGGCGCGAACAATGATGTTACTGGTGGCCACCAGCGTGTGTGCCTGGGCAACATCGGCCAATAACAGCAGGCCAAGGGTGGCGGCGATCAGCGGGCTACGCATGGGATGACTCCGAAATACAAAGATGTTTATTGGACGAGTATTGCTTGCGCCAGTTCACGGTCGCTGGCGTTAAGTTTTGGCTGGGTGCGGCGCAGGTAATCCAGCGCTGATTCCAGCCTTGCTCCCCGCCATTGGCCGCCAGTGGCGACAAACACGGCAGCATCATCCTGGGCTGCCATCAGCAACTTTCTATCGAAGGGCGCGGAGGTCACCTTGCTGGTGGCATAGGCGCTCGCGACAGTGCCTTGAAGGGTCACGTCAAAGGCCGATGCCAGAGGCGACCAGCTCGCTGAAAACAACACAGGGACAAGGAACAGTCGGTATGAAAAAGCCATGGGACTCGACAACTGGAAACGAGCGCCAAGGCTAGCGCAATGCCCGGACGAGAGCCAGCGCGGAGGCGTCCGGGAGCGGCTCGCGCTCCCTTGCCCGTTGCCTCAAATGGCCAGGATGGCCTGGGCCAGCTGTGCGTCAGTTGCGGTGTTCAATTGCGGGGCTTGTTGGCGGATCTGGGCCAGAGCGCTTTCCAGCTTCACTCCACGAATGGCGCCTTCGCTGGCGACAAAGCTGGCGGCGTCGTCACGGGCGGCGCGTACCACCTTGTTGTCGCGCAGGGATGACGTGGCATCGGAGGTGGCGTCGGAGGTGGCTTTCAGCGCGCCGACAATGGAGTCGGTGGTCACGATGAAGCTGCTAGCGTTGGCGGTGGCAGCCAGGGTCAACAGCGCAGCGGCACTAAGAAGGCGAAGACGGGGCATGGGGTGACTCCTTGGGTGAACGGATAAAGTGGTGCAGAACAGCCTTGGGGATCAGACGCCTGCTCCCCGTGCTTCGCCACTTGGTAGCGGGATATTAAGCTGCCGTTTATGCGTTCGGATAGCGTCTTGACTGCCTAGTCACGCCAAAAAGGCTTGGACAGCTCGGCCATGCGATCTCCTGGCGTAATGCCTGCATCGGCCAAGCCCCGCAAATCAAGCTGAGTTAACTGACGTCGACCTTGAGCACGCAGGGCCCAACGGCCTAGAGCCTCGATGAAGCGCAGTGCCAGCCGTTTATATAGAGCGGGTTGGAAGTCCATCTGTGTGGCCTCGATTCTGGTCTGGCACACCAGAATGGCTGAGCTGGTTTAACCAATACAGATACAATGGCACTGAATTGTACTTATCATCTGTTGGATTATTTTAACTGTACTGGTCCTGCGCTGCGGGTTCTGTTTTTCGTCGCAATCGAATCCCGGAAACGACAAAGCCCACCTCCGGTTTCCCGGGGCGGGCTTTGTTTTGTTCAATCTGGTTGCTGGCAGTGGACCGTTCAGGTCAGGGCCAGCGAGCGCTCATCAGCGCCAGAACGGCTTGCTCAGCTCTTCGTAGCGTTGTGCTTCGCTGATACCGGCATCAGCCAGCAGGCGCGAATCCAGACGAGCCAGTTGGTGGCGGCTGGAGATGCGACGTTGCCACAGCATCAGGTTGGCCAGAACGCGCAGAGGCAGAGCGGCTTGGTTGTTTACGGCTTTTTCAGAGAACAGTTCGGAACTGAGTGTACGTTCCATGATGGCATCCTTCCGCTTGTGGCGGGATTAGGTAGTGGTTTAACTGATGCCAATGATCCTCCTGCGGCGCAACACTCTCTAGATACAGTTCACTTGTATTGTGAGGGGCCAGTTAACTGTTTATAGGGGCTGTACTGTACGGAAACGGGGCAACTGTACCTGTCTGCACTGAAGTAGTGCGAAATAGTCGGTTTCGAGTGACTGTGTCAGCTATTTCCCTAGGAAAAGACCGGTACAGCAGTACAGTTTTTTCAGGAATGGCGCGGATTACTGCAGGGCTGATGAAACTGTATTTGCACCAGCCCGGATCTGTATGAATCAAGCCTTTAGCATATGCCCGGTTTCTTCCAGATTGATGTGCCAGCTCAGTGCCTCGCGCAGGATATGCGGGGTGTGTCCGCCGAGTGTGCAGGCGGTCTCGAAGTAAGTGTTCAGCGCGTCACGGTACGCTGGGTGCACACAGTTATCGATGATCACCCGCGCCCGTTCCCGTGGCGCCAGGCCGCGCAGATCGGCCAGGCCGACTTCGGTGACCAGGATGTCCACATCATGCTCGGTGTGGTCCACATGGCTGACCATCGGTACCACGCTGGAAATCGCGCCGCCCTTGGCGATGGATTTGGTCACGAAGATCGCCAGGTGCGCATTGCGCGCGAAGTCACCTGAGCCGCCGATGCCGTTCATCATCCGCGTGCCGCAGACGTGGGTGGAGTTGACGTTGCCATAGATGTCGAACTCCAGGGCTGTGTTGATGCCGATAATGCCCAGGCGTCGCACCACTTCAGGGTGGTTGGAAATTTCCTGGGGACGCAGCACCAGTTTGTCCTTATAGCGCTCCAGGTTGCCGAACACGTCGCCATTGCGCCGTTGCGACAGAGTGATCGAGCTGCCCGAGGCGAAGCTCAGCTTGCCGGCGTCGATCAGGTCGAATGTCGAGTCCTGCAACACTTCCGAATACATGGTCAGGTCTTCGAAAGGCGAGTCGATCAAGCCGCACATCACAGCGTTGGCGATGTTACCGATGCCCGCTTGCAGCGGCCCGAGTTTGTTGGTCATGCGCCCGGCGTCCACTTCCTGCCTGAGGAAGTTGATGAGGTGGTTGGCGATGCCTTGGGTGTCGCTGTCGGGCGGGGTTACGGTCGACGCTGAGTCCGCCTGATTGGTGATGACGATCGCGACGATCTTCTCTGGCGGAATCGGGATTGCGGTGCTGCCGATACGATCGTCCACCTTTACCAATGGGATCGGCGTGCGGGTTGGACGGTAGGTCGGAATATAGATGTCGTGCAGCCCTTCCAGATTCGGATTGTGCGCGAGGTTGATCTCGATGATCACCTGTTTGGCGAAAATTGCGAAACTGGCTGAGTTACCCACCGACGTGGTGGGCACGATGTGGCCTTGCTCGGTGATAGCGATGGCTTCGATCACCGCAATGTCCGGCAGCTTGAGTTGATTGTTGCGCAGTTGCTCGACGGTTTCCGACAAATGCTGATCGATAAACATCACCTGGCCTGCGTTGATGGCCTTGCGCAAGGTGCTGTCGACCTGGAATGGCATGCGCCGGGACAACACACCGGCTTCGGTCAGTTGCTTGTCCAGGTCATTGCCCAGGCTGGCGCCGGTCATCAGGGTGATTTTCAGCGGGGAGGTCTTGGCCCGTTCGGCCAGGGCGTGGGGGACGGCCTTGGCTTCACCGGCGCGGGTGAAGCCGCTCATGCCGACGGTCATGCCGTCCTCGATCAGTGCGGCGGCGTCTGCCGCGCTCATGACCTTGTTCAACAACGAAGGCAAGCGGATACGATCACGGTACATGAATGGTTATCTCGGGCTACGGAAGCAAGGTAGGCAGTGTAGTGATTTCAAAAAAATTCGGCCCGCTACCATGGTCGAATGCAAGCTAGCGATTTAGAGCCTTTGGTCGGGTTTCATCCCGCAATAAAAAACCCCAGCCTACGTCGCGCCGGGGTTTCGAGTATTGCGCTGGAGCAGTGTTACTCGACGGCTTTGACCATGTCTTCGATGACCTTTTTGGCGTCACCGAACACCATCATGGTCTTGTCGAGATAGAACAGCTCGTTATCCAGCCCCGCATAGCCGCTGGCCATGGAGCGCTTGTTGACGATGATGGTCTTGGCCTTGAAGGCTTCGAGGATCGGCATCCCGGCAATCGGCGATTTCGGATCGTTCTTCGCGGCCGGGTTGACCACGTCGTTGGCACCCAACACCAGCACTACGTCGGCCTGGCCGAACTCGGAGTTGATGTCTTCCATCTCGAACACCTGGTCGTACGGCACTTCCGCCTCGGCGAGCAACACGTTCATGTGTCCGGGCATGCGACCGGCCACCGGGTGGATCGCGTATTTCACCGTAACACCGTGGTGAGTGAGTTTCTCGGTCAACTCTTTGAGCGCATGCTGCGCCCGCGCCACCGCCAGGCCATAGCCTGGCACGATGATTACGGTGTCGGCGTTGGTGAGCAGGAAGGTGGCGTCGTCTGCCGAACCGGATTTCACCGGACGCGCTTCCTTGGAGCCAGCGGCCGCACCGGCGTCTGGCGTATTACCGAAGCCGCCGAGCAACACATTGAAGAACGAGCGGTTCATCGCCTTGCACATGATGTACGACAGGATCGCGCCGCTGGAGCCTACCAGTGAGCCGGCAATGATCAGCATCGAGTTGTTCAGCGAGAAACCGATGCCGGCCGCCGCCCAGCCGGAATAGCTGTTGAGCATTGAGACGACTACCGGCATGTCCGCGCCACCGATCGGGATAATGATCAGCACGCCCAATACAAACGCCAGCGCCAGCATCAGTGCGAAGGCGGTGAGGTTGCCGGAGAACATGAACGCCAAACCCAGGCCCAGGGTTGCCAGCCCAAGCACCAGGTTCAGTTTGTGCTGGCCGCCGAACTGTACCGGTGCCCCCTGAAACAGGCGGAACTTGTACTTGCCCGACAGCTTGCCGAAAGCGATCACCGAGCCGGAAAACGTAATCGCACCGATGGCCGCGCCCAGGAACAGTTCCAGGCGGTTGCCGGCAGGAATCGCATCGCCAAGGTGTTTGACGATGCCCAGGGATTGCGGCTCGACCACGGCGGCGATGGCGATAAACACCGCGGCCAGGCCGATCATGCTGTGCATGAACGCCACCAGCTCCGGCATCTTGGTCATTTCTACCCGCTTGGCCATGATCGAGCCGGCGGTGCCACCGATCAGAAGGCCGACGATCACATAGCCGATGCCGGCAGTGGCCAGCTCAGCGCCGAGCTTATAGATGAGGCCCACGGTGGTAAGTACGGCCAGCGCCATGCCGAGCATGCCGAACAGGTTGCCGCGACGCGACGTGGTGGGGTGCGACAGCCCCTTGAGGGCCTGGATGAAACAGATCGACGCGATCAGGTACAGCGTCGTGACGAGATTCATGCTCATGACTTCGGCGCCTCTTCTTTTACTTTCGGGGCTTTCTTCTTGAACATTTCCAGCATTCTGCGGGTGACCAGGAAACCGCCGAACACGTTGACTGCGGCCAGGGCCACCGCCAGGGTGCCCATGGTTTTGCCCAGCGGCGTCACGGTGAGGGCGGCAGCCAGCATGGCGCCGACGATCACAATGGCGGAAATCGCGTTGGTCACCGCCATCAATGGAGTGTGCAGCGCGGGCGTGACGTTCCAGACCACGTGATAGCCGACATAGATCGCCAGCACAAAGATGATCAGGTTGTAGATACCGGGGGAGATAAGCTCTTCCATCGTCTGAATCCCTGCTTAGGCGTTTTTGCGGATGACTTGGCCGTCGCGGCACATCAGGCACGCGGCGACGATGTCGTCTTCGAGGTTGATTTCGAACTGCCCTTCCTTGGTGAAGACCAGCTTCAGGAAGTCCAGCAGGTTGCGCGCGTACAACGCAGACGCATCGGCAGCGACGGCCCCGGCCAGATTGGTCGGGCCGCAAATGATCACGCCGTTTTCCACCACGACCTGGTCGGCGACGGTCAGCGGGCAGTTCCCACCCTGGGCGGCGGCAAGGTCGATGACTACCGAGCCAGGCTTCATCTGTGCGACGGTGTCGGCGCTGAGCAGCGTGGGTGCCTTGCGGCCGGGGATCAGGGCCGTGGTAATCACGATATCGGCTTGTTTTGCGCGCTCGTGCACGGCAAGGGCCTGACGCTGCATCCAGCTTGCGGGCATCGGGCGCGCGTAACCGCCGACACCGACGGCGCACTCGCGTTCTTCATCGGTTTCGTAAGGCACCTCCACAAACTTGGCGCCGAGGGACTCGATCTGCTCCTTGACGGCCGGGCGTACGTCAGACGCTTCGATCACGGCCCCCAGACGTTTCGCCGTAGCAATTGCCTGCAGCCCGGCAACCCCCGCGCCGAGGATCAGCACGCGCGCGGCTTTTACGGTGCCTGCGGCGGTCATCAGCATCGGCATGAAGCGCGGATAGTGATGCGCGGCGAGCAGCACGGCTTTATAGCCGGCGATGTTGGCTTGGGAGGACAGTACGTCGAGGCTCTGGGCACGCGAGGTGCGTGGTGCAGCCTCGAGCGCAAAGGCAGTGACACCCTGTTCGGCCAGTTTGGTAATGGTTTCGTTGCTGAACGGATTGAGCATGCCCACCAGTACGGTGCCGCTTTTGATCAGCGCCAGCTCGCTGTCGCTGGGAGCCACGACCTTGAGGATCAGCTCGGCGCCAAATGCGTCGTTGGCACTGCCAAGGGTGGCGCCTGCTGCTTCATAGGCACTGTCGACGACGCTGGCCTTGAGGCCCGCTCCGCTTTGTACAGTGACCTTATGGCCCTGGCCGATCAGCTTTTTGATGGTTTCCGGGGTGGCAGCCACCCGCGTTTCACCGGTCTGGGTTTCGAGAGGAACACCAATGTGCACGTCAAATCTCCTGCATGATCTTTTTGCTTTTGATCTTTTTGTAAAAAGGCCAGTGCACCGCGAGTGGCGCAACTGGGGCGGCCGATCAGCACGATCCCGCTGAAATGACAGCGGGGCGCGGCATTTTGCAGGCGAACTTTACGGCCTTCAAGGGATTATGACGGGTGACGAAAAATTAACTACAAGTCACCCTGTGACTGATTGTCGCAAGGCACTGGAATAACCGCTTTAAATACAAGTGATTATGGCGTTCTAGGTGTTTTTCGCGAGGATTTTTATATTTACTGTGAATAGTCGTGTATTGACTCGTCATGGTCGTTGTAAGCCATAGGAATCATGGCTTTGAGGGTATTTCGGGCCGATGAATACAGTCTGTTTAAATGCGACATATACGTACATCTGTAGGGATAAAAAATATCTGACTACAAAGTCAGTAAGCTATTGAAGTCCTTTGATTGCTGGGCTGTAGCGTTGTGACTGATCAATAAGCCAGTCTCTGAACGCGTGCAACGAGGCGGACTCGACCTTTCGGTCAGGAATCATCAGGTAATAAGCCTTGGAGCTGGTCAGTGCTTCAGGGCTTGCGATCACCAGTTGATGCTCGTCCAGCTCGCGCTGAATCAGGAACGGCGGGATCAGCGCGATGCCCATGTCATGCGTGGCGGCCTGAGACAGCATCGAGAATAGCTCGTAACGAGGGCCTGTCATGTCACGGGGAACGTTCAGTTGCCTGGCACTGAACCACTGCCGCCAGGCATAGGGGCGTGTGGTTTGCTGCAGCAGCGGTAGCTCTGCAATTTCTTCGGCGCTGAACTGAGTGCGCTCGCCCAGCAACTGCGGACTGCAGACGGGCACGGGGTTCTCCCCCATCAATCGGTGCGATTCAGTGCCGGACCAATCGGCGTCCCCGAAGTAAATGGCCGCGTCGAAATCGGTATCCGCAAACAGGAACGGCCGCGTGCGGTTGGTGAGGTTGACTGTCACTTCCGGATGCTGGCGCTGGAAGTCCTTGAGCCTGGGGATCAGCCACTGCGTGCCGAACGTGGGGACCACGGCCAGTTCAATTACGTTGGCGCCCTGCTGACCCATTACGGACAGCGTGTCGCGTTCCACCGCGTCCAGTTGCGTCGCGACGCGACGACTATAAGACAGCCCCGCTTCGGTTAGCTTCACTCCGCGTCGCGAGCGTCGAAACAGTTCGACACCTAAAAACTCTTCAAGGCTGGCGATCTGTCGGCAAATGGCGCCTTGGGTGAGGGATAACTCCTGCGCTGCCTTGGTGAAGCTCTCATGGCGAGCCGCCGCCTCAAAACTGACAAGCGCGGTCGTGCTGGGTATTTTTCTGCGCATGTACTCTGTCCTCACTCATAAAGCCGCTGGGGGCGGATTACAACTATTACGAAGTGAGAAATTAGCACAACCCTATGCATAATCCTCGTTTGCCCCGAATGGTTACCGGGCCTAGGCTTGGTCCACGACTTCCTATGTTCTTTGCGAGGACTTGACTCATGGCTGGCAAGGCAAGCTTCAACTGGATCGATCCACTGCTGCTGGATCAACAGCTCACCGAAGAAGAGCGCATGGTGCGCGACAGTGCCGAGCAATTTGCTCAGGGCAAGCTGGCGCCGCGTGTACTTGAGGCCTTCCGTCATGAGCGGACCGACCCGGCAATTTTTCGCGAGATGGGTGAGACCGGTTTGCTGGGGGCGATGATTCCCGAACAGTACGGCGGCAGTGGCTTGAATTACGTCAGCTACGGCTTGATCGCGCGCGAAGTGGAACGTGTCGACTCCGGCTACCGCTCGATGATGAGCGTGCAGTCTTCTCTGGTCATGGTGCCGATCAATGAATTCGGTACCGAGGCGCAGAAGCAGAAGTACTTACCAAAGCTGGCCTCTGGCGAATGGATCGGTTGCTTTGGTCTGACAGAGCCTAACCACGGGTCTGACCCAGGCGCGATGATTACTCGCGCACGCAAGGTGGACGGCGGCTACAGCCTGACGGGCGCGAAGATGTGGATCACCAACAGCCCGATCGCTGATGTATTTGTGGTTTGGGGCAAGGACGATGCCGGCGATATTCGAGGCTTCGTGCTGGAAAAGGGATGGAAGGGCCTAAGCGCTCCGGCGATTCACGGAAAGGTCGGCCTGCGGGCCTCGATCACCGGCGAGATCGTAATGGATAACGTGTTTGTGCCTGAAGAGAACATCTTTCCGGATGTGCGCGGCTTGAAAGGGCCTTTCACTTGCCTGAATTCTGCGCGCTATGGCATTTCATGGGGGGCCTTGGGGGCTGCCGAATTCTGTTGGCACACCGCTCGCCAGTACACGTTGGACCGTCATCAGTTTGGTCGGCCGTTGGCGGCAACTCAATTGATCCAGAAGAAACTGGCTGATATGCAGACTGAGATCACGCTGGCCCTGCAGGGCTGCCTGCGGCTGGGGCGTATGAAGGACGAAGGCACGGCTGCGGTGGAGATCACCTCGATCATGAAGCGCAATTCGTGTGGCAAGTCCTTGGATATCGCCCGCATGGCACGGGACATGCTGGGCGGCAACGGTATTTCCGATGAGTTCGGCGTGGCGCGTCATTTGGTGAACCTTGAAGTGGTCAACACTTATGAAGGCACTCATGACGTGCACGCCTTGATACTGGGGCGCGCGCAAACCGGTCTTCAGGCCTTCTATTAATAGGAGCATTGGCATGGGCGCGCTTTCGCATTTGCGGGTACTGGATTTGTCGCGGGTATTGGCAGGCCCCTGGTCGGGACAGATCCTTGCAGATCTTGGGGCTGAGGTGATCAAGGTCGAGCGGCCAGGTAGCGGTGACGATACGCGCGCCTGGGGACCGCCCTTTTTGAAGGACGCTTATGGTGAGAACACCAGTGAGGCGGCTTACTACCTGGCGGCCAATCGCAATAAAGAGTCGGTGACAATTGATTTCACTCGGCCGGAGGGGCAAAAGCTCATACGGGATCTGGCGGCGAAGTCCGACATCCTTATCGAGAACTTCAAGGTCGGTGGTCTCGCGGCTTATGGGCTGGATTATGAATCGCTCAAGGAGATCAATCCTGAATTGATCTACTGCTCAATCACTGGGTTTGGCCAGACAGGGCCTTATGCGGCGCGGGCGGGTTACGACTTCATGATCCAAGGGTTGGGCGGGCTCATGAGTCTGACGGGGCGGCCCGAGGGCGATGAAGGGGCCGGGCCTGTAAAGGTCGGAGTGGCGTTGACCGATATCTTGACGGGGCTTTACTCAACTGTCGCGATTCTGGCTGCGCTGGCGCATCGTGATCATGACGGTGGTGGTCAGCACATTGATATGGCCCTGCTGGACGTGCAGGTCGCTTGCTTGGCCAACCAGGCGATGAATTACCTGACAACTGGGAGCGCGCCAAAGCGTCTGGGTAACGCTCACCCCAATATCGTGCCCTATCAGGACTTTCCTACGGCGGATGGCGACTTCATCCTGACGGTGGGTAATGACGGGCAGTTCCGCAAATTCGCCGAGGTGGCTGGGCAGCCCCACTGGGCGGACGACCCGCGTTTCTCTACTAATAGAATGCGGGTGGCTAATCGTGCCGAGTTGATTCCATTGATTCGTCAGGCAACAGTCTTCAAAACGACGGCGCAGTGGGTGGCGCAATTGGAGCGCGCTGGGGTTCCCTGTGGGCCGATCAACGATTTGGCGCAGGTATTTGCTGATCCGCAGGTCACGGCGCGTGGATTGGCAATGCAACTGCCTCATGCGCTGGCAGGGGTAGTGCCCCAGGTTGCCAGTCCAATACGTTTATCCAAGACGCCCGTGGAGTATCGTAGTGCGCCCCCCTTGTTAGGTGAGCATACAGTCCAGGTGCTGCAGGGCGTGCTGGGTCTTGGAGCGGAGAATGTGGCGGCTTTGAAAGATGCAGGTGTTATCTGAATCTTTCCTTCTATATAGCTAGCTAGTGTTGGTTAGTTTTTAGCCAGATATAAGTAATTGATAGAAAGAGCAAATTAAGGGTTGACGGCAGATTCCAGAAGTCTATAATTCGCCCCACTTCCGGCGCAGTCGAAACGGAAAACTCCTTGGTAAACAAAGAGTTACGCAGAATTCGACAGCGGATGGCTTCAGTTTATCGAAGCCCAGAAGGAGTTGGTAGGGCAAGGTTGTTTGGCTCTATTAACGTTTCGATCTTCTCGGTCGAAAGCGGAGTAAAAGAGGTGTTGACAGCAGCGTGTAACGCTGTAGAATTCGCCTCCCGCTAACGAGAGATCGGAAGCGCAAGTGGTTGAAGTTGTTGAAGAAATCTTCGAAAACTTCTGAAAATAATCACTTGACAGCAAATGAGGCTGCTGTAGAATGCGCGCCTCGGTTGAGACGAAAGATCTTAACCAACCGCTCTTTAACAACTGAATCAAGCAATTCGTGTGGGTGCTTGTGGAGTCAGACTGATAGTCAACAAGATTATCAGCATCACAAGTTACTCCGCGAGAAATCAAAGATGTAACCAACGATTGCTGAGCCAAGTTTAGGGTTTCTTAAAAACCCAAAGATGTTTGAACTGAAGAGTTTGATCATGGCTCAGATTGAACGCTGGCGGCAGGCCTAACACATGCAAGTCGAGCGGTAGAGAGAAGCTTGCTTCTCTTGAGAGCGGCGGACGGGTGAGTAATGCCTAGGAATCTGCCTGGTAGTGGGGGATAACGTCCGGAAACGGACGCTAATACCGCATACGTCCTACGGGAGAAAGCAGGGGACCTTCGGGCCTTGCGCTATCAGATGAGCCTAGGTCGGATTAGCTAGTTGGTGGGGTAATGGCTCACCAAGGCGACGATCCGTAACTGGTCTGAGAGGATGATCAGTCACACTGGAACTGAGACACGGTCCAGACTCCTACGGGAGGCAGCAGTGGGGAATATTGGACAATGGGCGAAAGCCTGATCCAGCCATGCCGCGTGTGTGAAGAAGGTCTTCGGATTGTAAAGCACTTTAAGTTGGGAGGAAGGGCCATTACCTAATACGTGATGGTTTTGACGTTACCGACAGAATAAGCACCGGCTAACTCTGTGCCAGCAGCCGCGGTAATACAGAGGGTGCAAGCGTTAATCGGAATTACTGGGCGTAAAGCGCGCGTAGGTGGTTTGTTAAGTTGGATGTGAAATCCCCGGGCTCAACCTGGGAACTGCATTCAAAACTGACTGACTAGAGTATGGTAGAGGGTGGTGGAATTTCCTGTGTAGCGGTGAAATGCGTAGATATAGGAAGGAACACCAGTGGCGAAGGCGACCACCTGGACTGATACTGACACTGAGGTGCGAAAGCGTGGGGAGCAAACAGGATTAGATACCCTGGTAGTCCACGCCGTAAACGATGTCAACTAGCCGTTGGGAGCCTTGAGCTCTTAGTGGCGCAGCTAACGCATTAAGTTGACCGCCTGGGGAGTACGGCCGCAAGGTTAAAACTCAAATGAATTGACGGGGGCCCGCACAAGCGGTGGAGCATGTGGTTTAATTCGAAGCAACGCGAAGAACCTTACCAGGCCTTGACATCCAATGAACTTTCTAGAGATAGATTGGTGCCTTCGGGAACATTGAGACAGGTGCTGCATGGCTGTCGTCAGCTCGTGTCGTGAGATGTTGGGTTAAGTCCCGTAACGAGCGCAACCCTTGTCCTTAGTTACCAGCACGTTATGGTGGGCACTCTAAGGAGACTGCCGGTGACAAACCGGAGGAAGGTGGGGATGACGTCAAGTCATCATGGCCCTTACGGCCTGGGCTACACACGTGCTACAATGGTCGGTACAAAGGGTTGCCAAGCCGCGAGGTGGAGCTAATCCCATAAAACCGATCGTAGTCCGGATCGCAGTCTGCAACTCGACTGCGTGAAGTCGGAATCGCTAGTAATCGCGAATCAGAATGTCGCGGTGAATACGTTCCCGGGCCTTGTACACACCGCCCGTCACACCATGGGAGTGGGTTGCACCAGAAGTAGCTAGTCTAACCTTCGGGGGGACGGTTACCACGGTGTGATTCATGACTGGGGTGAAGTCGTAACAAGGTAGCCGTAGGGGAACCTGCGGCTGGATCACCTCCTTAATCGACGACATCAGCTGCTCCATAAGTTCCCACACGAATTGCTTGATTCATTGAAGAAGACGATAAGAAGCAGCCCGAAATTGGGTCTGTAGCTCAGTTGGTTAGAGCGCACCCCTGATAAGGGTGAGGTCGGCAGTTCGAATCTGCCCAGACCCACCAATTTTGTGTGGGAAACGCCTGTAGAAATACGGGGCCATAGCTCAGCTGGGAGAGCGCCTGCCTTGCACGCAGGAGGTCAACGGTTCGATCCCGTTTGGCTCCACCACTACTGCTTCTGACGTTTGAAAGCTTAGAAATGAGCATTCCATCGCTGCGATGGTGAATGTTGATTTCTAGTCTTTGACTAGTTCGTTCTTTAAAAATTTGGGTATGTGATAGAAAGATAGACTGAACGTTACTTTCACTGGTAACGGATCAGGCTAAGGTAAAATTTGTGAGTTCTCTTAATTGAGAAATTCGAATTTTCGGCGAATGTCGTCTTCACAGTATAACCAGATTGCTTGGGGTTATATGGTCAAGTGAAGAAGCGCATACGGTGGATGCCTTGGCAGTCAGAGGCGATGAAAGACGTGGTAGCCTGCGAAAAGCTTCGGGGAGTCGGCAAACAGACTTTGATCCGGAGATGTCTGAATGGGGGAACCCAGCCATCATAAGATGGTTATCTTGTACTGAATACATAGGTGCAAGAGGCGAACCAGGGGAACTGAAACATCTAAGTACCCTGAGGAAAAGAAATCAACCGAGATTCCCTTAGTAGTGGCGAGCGAACGGGGACTAGCCCTTAAGTGGCTTTGAGATTAGCGGAACGCTCTGGAAAGTGCGGCCATAGTGGGTGATAGCCCTGTACGCGAAAATCTCTTAGTCATGAAATCGAGTAGGACGGAGCACGAGAAACTTTGTCTGAATATGGGGGGACCATCCTCCAAGGCTAAATACTACTGACTGACCGATAGTGAACTAGTACCGTGAGGGAAAGGCGAAAAGAACCCCGGAGAGGGGAGTGAAATAGATCCTGAAACCGTATGCGTACAAGCAGTGGGAGCCCACTTTGTTGGGTGACTGCGTACCTTTTGTATAATGGGTCAGCGACTTATTTTCAGTGGCGAGCTTAACCGAATAGGGGAGGCGTAGCGAAAGCGAGTCTTAATAGGGCGTCTAGTCGCTGGGAATAGACCCGAAACCGGGCGATCTATCCATGGGCAGGTTGAAGGTTGGGTAACACTAACTGGAGGACCGAACCGACTACCGTTGAAAAGTTAGCGGATGACCTGTGGATCGGAGTGAAAGGCTAATCAAGCTCGGAGATAGCTGGTTCTCCTCGAAAGCTATTTAGGTAGCGCCTCATGTATCACTGTAGGGGGTAGAGCACTGTTTCGGCTAGGGGGTCATCCCGACTTACCAAACCGATGCAAACTCCGAATACCTACAAGTGCCGAGCATGGGAGACACACGGCGGGTGCTAACGTCCGTCGTGAAAAGGGAAACAACCCAGACCGTCAGCTAAGGTCCCAAAGTTATGGTTAAGTGGGAAACGATGTGGGAAGGCTTAGACAGCTAGGAGGTTGGCTTAGAAGCAGCCACCCTTTAAAGAAAGCGTAATAGCTCACTAGTCGAGTCGGCCTGCGCGGAAGATGTAACGGGGCTCAAACCATACACCGAAGCTACGGGTATCACGTAAGTGATGCGGTAGAGGAGCGTTCTGTAAGCCTGTGAAGGTGAGTTGAGAAGCTTGCTGGAGGTATCAGAAGTGCGAATGCTGACATGAGTAACGACAATGGGTGTGAAAAACACCCACGCCGAAAGACCAAGGTTTCCTGCGCAACGTTAATCGACGCAGGGTTAGTCGGTCCCTAAGGCGAGGCTGAAAAGCGTAGTCGATGGAAAACAGGTTAATATTCCTGTACTTCTGGTTATTGCGATGGAGGGACGGAGAAGGCTAGGCCAGCTTGGCGTTGGTTGTCCAAGTTTAAGGTGGTAGGCTGAGATCTTAGGTAAATCCGGGATCTTAAGGCCGAGAGCTGATGACGAGTCATCTTTTAGATGACGAAGTGGTTGATGCCATGCTTCCAAGAAAAGCTTCTAAGCTTCAGGTAACCAGGAACCGTACCCCAAACCGACACAGGTGGTTGGGTAGAGAATACCAAGGCGCTTGAGAGAACTCGGGTGAAGGAACTAGGCAAAATGGCACCGTAACTTCGGGAGAAGGTGCGCCGGTGAGGGTGAAGGACTTGCTCCGTAAGCTCATGCCGGTCGAAGATACCAGGCCGCTGCGACTGTTTATTAAAAACACAGCACTCTGCAAACACGAAAGTGGACGTATAGGGTGTGACGCCTGCCCGGTGCCGGAAGGTTAATTGATGGGGTTAGCTAACGCGAAGCTCTTGATCGAAGCCCCGGTAAACGGCGGCCGTAACTATAACGGTCCTAAGGTAGCGAAATTCCTTGTCGGGTAAGTTCCGACCTGCACGAATGGCGTAACGATGGCGGCGCTGTCTCCACCCGAGACTCAGTGAAATTGAAATCGCTGTGAAGATGCAGTGTATCCGCGGCTAGACGGAAAGACCCCGTGAACCTTTACTATAGCTTTGCACTGGACTTTGAATTTGCTTGTGTAGGATAGGTGGGAGGCTTTGAAGCGTGGACGCCAGTCTGCGTGGAGCCATCCTTGAAATACCACCCTGGCAACTTTGAGGTTCTAACTCAGGTCCGTTATCCGGATCGAGGACAGTGTATGGTGGGTAGTTTGACTGGGGCGGTCTCCTCCTAAAGAGTAACGGAGGAGTACGAAGGTGCGCTCAGACCGGTCGGAAATCGGTCGTAGAGTATAAAGGCAAAAGCGCGCTTGACTGCGAGACAGACACGTCGAGCAGGTACGAAAGTAGGTCTTAGTGATCCGGTGGTTCTGTATGGAAGGGCCATCGCTCAACGGATAAAAGGTACTCCGGGGATAACAGGCTGATACCGCCCAAGAGTTCATATCGACGGCGGTGTTTGGCACCTCGATGTCGGCTCATCACATCCTGGGGCTGAAGCCGGTCCCAAGGGTATGGCTGTTCGCCATTTAAAGTGGTACGCGAGCTGGGTTTAGAACGTCGTGAGACAGTTCGGTCCCTATCTGCCGTGGACGTTTGAGATTTGAGAGGGGCTGCTCCTAGTACGAGAGGACCGGAGTGGACGAACCTCTGGTGTTCCGGTTGTCACGCCAGTGGCATTGCCGGGTAGCTATGTTCGGAATAGATAACCGCTGAAAGCATCTAAGCGGGAAACTAGCCTCAAGATGAGATCTCACTGGAACCTTGAGTTCCCTGAAGGGCCGTCGAAGACTACGACGTTGATAGGTTGGGTGTGTAAGCGCTGTGAGGCGTTGAGCTAACCAATACTAATTGCCCGTGAGGCTTGACCATATAACACCCAAGCAATTTGAGTCGAAAGGCCAGATTGCGGTGTGTGAAGACGCAATGAACCGAAAGTTCGACGCTCACAAAACACCGACAGCTGTCACATACCCAATTTGCTGAAGCGAGGCCATCTGGCCGCGACTCAGTACCCGAATTTCTTGACGACCATAGAGCATTGGAACCACCTGATCCCATCCCGAACTCAGCAGTGAAACGATGCATCGCCGATGGTAGTGTGGGGTTTCCCCATGTGAGAGTAGGTCATCGTCAAGATTAAATTCCGAAACCCCAATTGCGAGAGCAGTTGGGGTTTTGTTTTATGTAGAAGTCCATGAATTTCACTGGCACGCTGCAATGCATCGTTCTGGTACACAGAATTTCTTGACGACCATAGAGCATTGGAACCACCTGATCCCATCCCGAACTCAGCAGTGAAACGATGCATCGCCGATGGTAGTGTGGGGTTTCCCCATGTGAGAGTAGGTCATCGTCAAGATCAAATTCCGAAACCCCTGTCTGCTAACGCAGGCAGGGGTTTTGTCGTTTAGGCAATCGGTATTTACCACTCAGTATCCAACCGCAATATCCTTATATGGCGTGCGCGCAAGTGCCGGTGTGCTGCATTCCCGCAATGAATCGGTGTACCACCGGTCCGGTTTCTCGCTCAAAAAGAAGATGTTTCCTACAAACCCTTAAGATTTCACTCGATTTGGCCGAAAGCCTGATGAGCCATGCGTGCACCGAAATAGAGCGGCCCGCGAAGCCGGCTATACCGTTACATGGAATGTTCCGCTCGGCACGCTCATCCCCCTTTGGCAAAAAGAAGTCGATGAAATGAATCTCAAGTTCAGTCATAAAATTTTGTTGGCCGCGTCAGGCGTGGTGGTCCTAGCCTTCGCGTTATTTACGCTTTACAACGATTACCTGCAACGCAGTACGATCAAGCAGAATCTGGAGTCATCTATCCAACAATCCGGTGAGCTCACCGCCAGCAGTGTGCAAAACTGGCTCAGTGGTCGAATCCTGGTACTCGAAAGTCTGACTCAGAACATTGCCCACCAAGGCAGTGCTGCGGACCTGCCAGGTTTGGTAGATCAACCTGCACTGACATCGAACTTCCAGTTCACTTATGTCGGGCAAACCAACGGTGTATTCACCCAACGCCCTGACGCCAAAATGCCGGACGACTATGATCCTCGTCAGCGCCCTTGGTACAAACAAGCTGTTGCTGCAGATAAACCCATGCTGACGCCGCCTTATATGGCGGCAGTAGGTGGTCAGATCGTTACCATCGCGATGCCGGTGAAAAAGAACGGCGAATTGCTCGGTGTAGTGGGTGGTGACCTGAGCCTGCAAACCTTGGTGAAAATCATCAACTCGGTGGACTTTGGTGGTATCGGCCATGCTTTTCTGGTCAGCGGCGACGGCCAGGTCATCGTCAGTCCAGACGAAGATCAGGTGATGAAAAACCTCAAGGACATCTATCCAGGCACCACACTTCGCATAGAAAAGCTCAACCAGGACGTAGTACTCAAAGGCCATGATCGCATTCTGTCCTTTACGCCCATCAGCGGCCTGCCAGGTGCCGATTGGTATATCGGATTGTCGATCGACAAAGACAAAGCCTACGCGCCGCTCGGTAAATTCCGCACCTCAGCCTTGATTGCCATGTTGATCGCCGTGGTAGCGATTGCGGTGTTGCTGAGCCTGTTGATCCAAGTGCTACTGCGCCCCTTGACCACCATGGGCGTCGCCATGCAGGACATCGCCCAAGGTGAGGGCGACCTGACTCGTCGCCTGGCTGTCACCAGCAAGGACGAATTCGGCGAAGTAGGCAGTGCGTTCAACCGGTTCGTTGAGCGTATTCACGCTTCGATTTCGGAAGTCTCTTCGGCCACGCGCCAGGTTCATGATTTGTCCCAGCGCGTGATGGCGTCGTCCAACGCGTCGATCATCGGCTCCGACGAGCAAAGTGCACGTACCAACAGCGTTGCTGCGGCGATCAACGAGCTGGGGGCCGCCACTCAGGAGATTGCGCGTAACGCGGCTGATGCATCTCAACACGCCAGCGGTGCCAGTGAGCAGGCTGACGATGGGCGCAAAGTGGTTGAGCAGACCATTTTGGCAATGTCTGAGCTGTCTCAGAAGATCAGTCTTTCGTGCACACAGATTGAAACGCTTAACGCCAGTACCGACAACATTGGTCACATTCTGGATGTGATCAAAGGCATTTCCCAGCAAACCAACTTGCTTGCTCTCAACGCCGCGATCGAAGCCGCGCGTGCTGGTGAGGCCGGGCGTGGCTTTGCTGTGGTGGCCGATGAAGTACGCAACCTGGCTCACCGTACCCAGGAGTCCGCCGAAGAGATTCATAAAATGATCACTTCACTGCAAGTGGGCTCCCGCGAGGCGGTGACCACCATGAATGCCAGCCAGGTCTCAAGTGAGGAAAGTGTTGAGGTCGCCAACCAGGCGGGTGAACGCCTGGTGAGCGTGACGCAGCGAATCGTTGAGATTGACGGCATGAACCAGTCCGTCGCTGCGGCCACTGAGGAGCAAACTGCCGTGGTGGAAACGCTCAACGTGGACATCAACCAGATCAATCTGCTTAACCAGCAGGGCGTAGCCAATCTCAACGAGACACTCAGAGACTGCGATGCCCTGTCGCAACAGGCCAATCGCTTGAAGCAACTGGTCGACAGCTTCAAGATCTGACTTGTCTGGACGGTGCGTAGGAGCGAGCAGCTTCGCTCCTACGCACCGCCCAGCAGCTTACGCACGTTTACCAGGGCGCTGTCGGCAAAGTCCTGCACAAACGCTTCGAAGCCCACCTGCGTCTTGTCCACTGGCTCGGCAATGATGGTCCAGCTCACCTTGGCGCATTGCACGCCATGTGCCTGCACACGAATCCCTGCCCACAACCTGGCCACGCCCAGCGTGTTATAGATCATGGTCCAGGTCATGTGCATGGCATGATCATCTCGACTATTGAGTTGCTCGACGACACAGTTGCCATCACGGAACGTTTTGGTACGCAATGCACCCACGCCTGTGCCGATCATCTCGACAGACGCCAAGGCCGGGATGAAGGCATCAAAGCTCGAAAACTGCCCCACCATCTCCCACACGCGAAGCGCTTCGCAGTTGATGACGACGCTCGCCACAATCGGCGGGCCGTTCGGGTTGCAGATTAAAGTATCGGGTTGCAGCGGTTTCATATCGTGGTCCTGGAACGGTTCAAAGAAAGCCAATGGCCTTGAGGTACTCAAAGCCTTTGTTCAACAGCGCCGGGTCTTTTTCCGGATAGTGCTCGCCCATCTGCTCAACACCCCGTCGGGCATTGTTATGCACAATCATCTTGGTATCTCCAATGTCATCATCCAGGCGATCAAGGTAAAACCCGAGTACCCCAAACATTGCGTTGTCCTGGCTCACCGTGCGCAGGGCTTGTTGCCATTGCGCAACGCATACCCGCTCGAATCCGCACCCCACCCGGCTTAATTCATCCAAGTAGCGCTCCCAACTCAACGGCTGTGGGTTATGCAGGTTGAACACGCAGCTATTGGCGTGAAAGCTCATGCAATGGAACGCGATGAAACGCGCCAGGAAGTCCACCGGCATCAGGTCGAAATCCAGTTCCAAGCGGGGCAACAGGCCTAACTGCAGCGACCCCTTGAGCATCAGCATCAAGCGATTTTTCTGCGGTTGGCAAACGCCGGTGCGGCTGTTGAAACTGACGTTGCCCGGACGAAGGATGTTGACCCATGCACCTTGCTCGATCGCACGCCCCAACAGCCGTTCAGCCGTCCACTTGGACAGGTTGTAGCCATTCTTGATGAACAGCGGCGGCGCGGCACCGGCCTGAGCTTCCAGCACATGGCCCTGGGTATCGATGCAGCTGGCGGCTGAAAGCGTCGAGACAAAATTGAACACCTTCTTGCAGTGGGTCTCGCATAGACGCAGGCATTCGAAGATGGGTTCGACGTTGTCCCTGGCCAGTGAGGCGTAGTCCATCACATGGTTGACCTGCGCCGCGTTGTGCACCAGTACGCCGAACTCCCTCGCAAGCTCGTCATACACTGCGTCGGCCAACCCCAATCGAGGTTGGCTGATGTCGGCGGCCAATACCCGCACCCGGCCAAGGTCCAGGTGGTCGAGGCGGTAGTCGCGCAGTGCCTGACTGAACCGCGCCGCTGCGCACTGCCCCGGCTGTTCGCGTACCAGACACGCCACTTGGGCCGCCCCGCCGGCCAGAAGCGCTTCGACAATATGAACGCCCACAAAGCTATTGGCCCCTGTGACCACGACCTTCTTCGGATTGCCCCCAAGCCGCTCGGGCAAGGCTTTCACGCGCCACTCACGTTGCGCATCCCGAACGGCCTGGCCACAGGAGGCGTCAGGCCGCTCTCCCTCTTGCATCAACATGGCGAGCGTGCGGATCGTGGGCACTTCAATGAACTGGCTCAACGCGAAACTGCGGCCAAACTCTTCGCGTACGCGCAGCAACAGCGTCGACAGCAAAATCGAGTGACCGCCCAGGTCGAAGAAGCTGGCATCGACCGACAACTGCGCGGCGGGTACCTCCAGCACCCCGCCCCACAATTGCGCCACTCGTGCTTGAAGCGATGTCGGCGTCACGCCGCCGTTGACCTGCCTGCCTGACCGCCCCGGCAATGCGAGCAGCGCCTGCCTGTCGACTTTCCCATTGCTGGAACAGGGCAATCCTGGCAGCTCGACCCATATTCCCGGCTGCATGTAATCCGGCAACCATTGCCGCGCATGCTGCTTCACGGTTTCTAGCGTAGCGTCCGGTTCGGGCTGCGCGACAAATGCGCAGATTCGGTGGTCACGGTCGATCGCCACGGCAACCTGGCGATACAGCCGCCCGCTGCGCAAACAGTGTTCGATTTCCTGAGGCTCCACCCGGAACCCACGGATTTTCACCTGGTCATCGCGTCGCCCGACCAGCAGGATCCCGTCGGGCGTCCACTGCGCCAGATCACCGCTGCGATAGGCTCGCGTTACCTGGCCTCCCGGCATGGGCAGGTCGACAAACGGTCCATCGTTCTGCTGCGGTACATTGACGTAACCCAGGCTTACCCCAGGGCCGACGATATACACATCGCCCGTTACATGTTCATCCACCGGCTGCAAATGTTCATCGAGGATCAGCACCCGGCTATTGGCAATAGGGCGGCCGAGGTTGCGATTACTGTCGCTCTGGACGAACGTGCGGTGAGTGGCCAGCACCGTGATTTCGGTAGGGCCATACAGGTTGTGGAACTGGCACTGCCCGGCCAGTTGCTCGATGACATGAGGTTCACAGACGTCGCCGCCGGTCAGCAGATGTGTCAGGCCCAGCGGTTGCTCCAGTGGCAGGATACTAAGCAGCGCGGGCGGCAGGAATGCGTGAGTAATACGCTGCCGGCGCAGCAGCGCCAGTAGTTGCACCGGATCACGCCGTTGCGCCTGGCTGGGGACGATCAACTCGGCACCCGCTATCAGGGCAGGGAAAATATCGATCAGCGACGAGTCGAAACTCAGTGGCGAAAACTGCAGCACGCGGCAGTGCTCATCCAGCGCCATGCACGACCCGAACCAGGCTGCGAAATGCGCCAGGTTGCCTTCGCTCAACACAACGCCTTTGGGCAGGCCCGTGGTGCCCGAGGTGTAGAGCATCATGCACGGCGCATCCAGGCATGGTTGATGGCACATCAGTGCGAGCCCACCGTCGACTGACTCTACAGTGCTGACATCCAACGCAGTAAAACGCTCGCGCAATGGATGTTGACCAGCATCCAGCAATACGACGGCCCGGGCGCCTTCGAGCATGGCCTGATGACGTTGCGCGGGTTGGTCTGGCTCCAGTGGCAGGTACACCGCACCACTGCCGAGCACAGCAAGAATACTGGCATAAAGATCCAGGGATTTTTCCAGGCAGACGCCCACAACCGCAGGCGCTTCAAAGGGCTGCAGCGCAGGGCGCAAGCGTTGTTGGATCGCCAGAGCGCGACAATGCAATTCACGGTAAGTCACCGTGGTGCCGGCGATATTCAACGCCGGCCGCTCGGCGAAGGCCTGCAGGCTGGCTTGTATTCGATCAATCATGGCCACTTGCGCCCGCTGCATCACTTCGGGGTTTGCCGTGCGGTTGAAACGATGCAGGAACGCCAATGCCTCAAGCTCCTGCAGGCCTTGTTCGGGCCAGTCGTTGGTGGCTGCGGTCGGTGAGAAGTAGGCGGGGTCCCGCGAGAAACCGCTGACCAACAGCGCCACCCATTCGACCAATGCATGGGTCACCTGTTGACGCTGCCGTTGGCCGTTTCCGCTGGGCTCGTCGACGACATCCAACATGGCCACCAGCCGGTGCCCACGGTCATAAGCGCGCAATTGCAGTACCGGCAGCCCGCTTTCGGTGATCGGACCAACGCCCATGCGTAGCAGGATGCAGGCCGCGTCACCGCCATCCAGGGGCTGCGATGAGCTGCCATCTTCAATCCATAGGTCAATGGCTTCGTCGGCCGAGGCGTGCCCGTACTCCTCCAATACCCGCCTGGTGGCCGCCAGGGCCGTGCTGGTGCCGCGCCAGCCGATGGTCAGGCGCCTCATGCCAGCCCCCCGGGGCCCGGCGCGAAGGCGTTCAACGCGTCCGCCACACTCGGCGTCTGCAACAGGCCGCTGTTCTGCAGGAAACCGAGGATATTGCTCATCAAGGGGTGCTGGCGATGGATGGGAAACGCCAGCGCCCTGACGTCATCACGCAGCGCATTGCGCACGTTCGGGCTGATGTCGAGGTGGTCGATCAGGTGCAGGTCGAAATTTTTCTGCAGCTCATGGGTCAGGTAGTGCCCTAGAAACGTCGGCAGAACATGCGCGATAGCATCCCGGTCCTGTGCGCTCGCCGTTTGCCAATACAGGCGGACCAGGCTGGTCCAGAACCGGGCATGCCGACCCTCGTCAAACAGGTGGTCGGCCATCATGCCGCGGATGGCGCCCTTGACGCTGCTGTCCTTGGAAAACGCCGCCACATCGTGGGTCACGGTATTTTCGGCAATGGCCACGCCAATCAGCTCCACGGCGTCGCGCAGGTGAGCCGGTGCCTGTGCCTGCGCCGCCGGCAACGCGCGGCTCAGTTCAATGTGCGAGGGCAGATCGAGGGGGGCAATGCCCGTCAGCGCCACGGTCTGTTGCAGGAAGTCCAGCGCGACCAGAGCGTGGTAATCCTCGTCCACTACTACGGTCATCGCGTCCACGCGACAGGCGAGCGGGAAGGGCAGCGAGAAGCGATTCTTGGCGATGGCGCGCGCGGTTTTATCGACGATTTCGGTTTCGAAGATCACCACGTCATTGATGAATTTATAGAAGCTTTGCACCAGTACGAATTCGCGCCACTGCGGGCAGTGTTCAACGAACGTCGCGCTGAGCACCAATGGCTGGCGGCACACTGGAAAGATCAGCTTATTGTCGTTTTCCAGCAGACGTCGCGGGCGGGTGCGAATGGTTGCACGGCGTTCCCAATCGTCGGCAAAGCAATGGTAGCCGGCGAGGTTCATGGACGTACCTCCTGCAGCGACACCTGCACCTCATCCCAGAACGTGATTCGGCTGTCCAGCGCGACGATCGCGGTTTGGTTGGCTTGCTGCGCATACGTCGGGTGTGCGTCGGTCAGTTGTCTGAGCAAGCGCTCTGCTGCCGGCGCGTGATCCTGGGCGTCCAGCTCGATATGGCGTCTGAGGTAGGCACATAAGATGGGCGCGCGGTCCTCAATCAGCGCGTCGGCCAGCAGCAGGCGCTCGAACATGCTGGGGATTACACGCTCGCGACCATGAAGAAATACCGCCGCGACACAGTGAGTCGGCGCGTTCAACGCCACGCGCAGCGTGTCGCTGACAAAGCGCCTGGCGCCCGAGGGGGCTTTAGCCTCATGCAACGCTGTGATCGGCGCCACACCCTGGCGTAGCAGGGCCATGAAACGGTTGATCGCGTTGGCGTTGGCGCCGATTTCGCACATTGCCTCCAGATACAGCTCGAAGTGGCTGCAATGACCGTCGCGCGGGTGTGTGTCGGACTCTTCCGCCAGCACGATTTCATTGATCAGGCGAGCTGCCTGCGGGTTGGTAGGTGGCAGCCAGGGCAGTTGAGTACACGTCAACTCCCGTTGCAGCCGTTTGGTGATGGTCATGAAGTCCCAGACAGCAAATACATGGCTCTCCATGAAAAGTTGTAACTTGTTTAGAGATGTTATTTGTTTGAAGAGCGGATGAGCGCATAACTGCTGCTTTTTTTGTTCAAGTAAAAGTTGATGCATGGTTGCTGCCTATAAGTTGTTGCGTCTGCTGTGAATACAGCGATGAGCTTTTGTGATCGGCAAAGCGATAAGAGATTTAAACCAGGCTCGGCACGCGCCTTGTAACCTACCCGAATGCACTGATGGATAAGGTGTCTGGTTTGATGGCGAAGATGATAGTCAGGTTAAACAGTTTGACGAGCATATAAATTTGTTAGATGTTTTTCCAAATAATATGGGCTGTCAGTAAGTTGGTTTTTGAAAGTGGGAAAGTTTCCGCACACAAGCAGGCAGCCTCGGCTTGGTTATTAAGCCAAAGCGAATGTGCCCTGTTTATTTAATGGGGAAATTGCGCAGGATCAGGTAGCCCTGCCTCGCTCAAGGGGCAGGGTGCACGCGGTTTTAGTGCGGGTTGTTTCGCTCGGCCTTGCCAAGGCCATCAAGGTAGGTAGAGATCACTTCCATCCCGCGCATCAGGTGATTGCGCAGGGTCAAAATGCTTTCCTGGATCTTCTTCTGCGCCACCAGGTTCAACAGCTCGCGGTGGTCCTCCTGGGACGTCTGACCCAGTCCCATGGCCTCCAGGTTGAAACGCAGGAAGCGCTCTTCCTCATTCAGGCCATGTTCCACCAGTTTCAGCAGCCGCTGATTAGGCGCTTTGCTGTACAGGGCCATGTGAAACAAGCGATTGAGTCGGCCAATCTCGGTGTAGTCCTTTTCCTGCTCCAGCGCACGAATGAGCCCGTCAGCATTGGCGATATCAGCCTCGGTCAGCCAGGGAATCGACAAGCGCAGCGCTTCGGATTCCAGCAACATCCGCAGCTCATAGGTTTCGGCCGAATTGTCTTCGATCAAGGGGGCAACTACGGCGCCCTTGTGAGTGACTACATGCAACAGCGATTGGGCCTCCAGCTGACGCAAAGCTTCGCGCACCGGCATGCGGCTGACCCCGAAGAGGCTGGCCAGTTCCTGCTGGCGCATGGCCGTCCCGCAAGGCAGGCGGCCATCGAGTATCGCATTGCGCAGGGTTTCTTCAATCACAGAGCGGGCAAGGTGGGCGGGGATGGGACCGCTGATCTTGATGCTGTTCAAAGGTGTCGGCTTCTGCGTCACGGTTACGCTGCCCTCCTTGCTGAAATGGATGATGGCTAATTGGATCCAATGCACACTAGAGGCTGCTCCCAGGCTTGTCAAACATGCACGGTTTCGGCTTGTAAGCGTATCAACACGGCGCTCTGCGGGCTCACGACAGGGTTTGATAACGTCTTACAGCAGGTGCCGAACTCGTCCAGGCTCGGACGATTCGGCGGCGAACTTCCTGGTGCTTGCCGTCAGTTTCACGCATATGGTTATTCTTTATTAGTATTTAAATTGAAGTTCTTATGCCTATAAAGTTCAGTTCCTGACTGACCGGGAGTGAACACATGTCCACCGTCTCTACCGTTGCATCCGAGGCTACTCACCTTCAAACGTTTGAAATTCGTGCGCTTCCCGGCAGCGTCGGCGCCGAGGTGGTTGGCCTGGACTTATCCCGGCCCGTCAACGACCGCGACTTCGCGCGCATCCACCGCGCGCATCTGGATCACCACGTGGTGGTGTTTCGCGACCAACGCATCACTCCCCAGCAGCAGATCGCTTTCAGCCGGCGCTTTGGCGTGCTGCAAATCCACGTGCTCAAGCAGTTCCTGCTGGCCAATCATCCGGAAATCCTGATCGTCTCCAATATCATCGAAAACGGCCAGGCCATTGGCCTCGGAGACGCCGGCAAATTCTGGCACTCGGACCTGTCCTATAAAGAGCTGCCCAGTCTCGGCTCGATGCTGCACGCCCAGGAGCTGCCGAGTGAGGGCGGCGACACGCTGTTCGCAGACATGCACAAAGCCTGGGATCAGTTGCCCGCGCATCTGCGCACGGCGGTCGAAGGCCGCCGCGCCGCGCACTCCTATACGGCGCGTTACAGCGAAACCAAATTCGAAGGCAACTGGCGCCCGACCCTGACGCCCGAGCAGCTGGCGCAAGTCGCCGAAGTGGTGCACCCCATCGTACGTACGCACCCGGAAAGCGGCCGCAAGGCGCTGTTTGTCAGTGAGGGGTTCACCACGCGCATCGTCGGGCTGCCGGAGGACGAAAGTCGCGACCTGCTGACGCAGCTCTACGCCCACAGCGTGTTGGCGCACAACATCTACCGCCATCAATGGCAGCCCCACGACCTGGTGTTCTGGGACAACCGCTCGCTGATCCACCTGGCCGCCGGTTGCCCAAGCCATCTGCGCCGCAAGCTGTTTCGCACCACCATCCAGGGCGACGCGCCTTTCTGATCCGGAGCACGACCATGTCCAGACACCTTCCATTTGCACGACTGGCCGCCAGCGTCGGCCTGGGTTTCAGCCTGTTGGTCGGCAGCCTCGCGGCCCCATCGGTGGCGCACGCCGAAGGCGAGATCCGCATCGCCGAACAGTTCGGCATCGTCTACCTGCTGCTCAACGTGGTACGCGACCAGCATCTGATTGAAAAATACGGCAAGCAGGAAGGCATCGACATCAAGGTCGACTGGACCCAGCTGTCCGGCGGCGCGGCAGTCAACGACGCATTGCTCTCCGGTTCCATCGACATCGCCGGGGCCGGCGTCGGCCCGTTGTTGACCATCTGGGACCGCACCCACGGCAAGCAGAACGTCAAAGCCGTCGCGTCCCTGGGTAACTTTCCGTACTACCTCGTCAGCAACAACCCCAAGGTCAAGACCATCGCCGATTTTACCGACCAGGACCGCATCGCGGTTCCGGCAGTCGGTGTGTCGGTGCAGTCGCGCTTCCTTCAATACGCCGCCGCTAAGCTGTGGGGCGACCAGGATTTCAACCGCCTCGACAAGTACACCGTCGCAGTTCCGCATCCCGACGCCACTGCAGCGTTGATCGCCGGCGGCACCGAACTGACCGGGCACTTTTCCAACCCGCCGTTCCAGGAGCAAGCCCTGGCCAACCCCAACGTGCACGTGGTGCTCAACACCTACGACCTGCTGGGCCCGAACTCGCCGACCGTGCTGTTCGCCACCGAAAAATTCCGCAACGACAACCCCAAGACTTACAAAGCGTTCGTCGACGCTTTGACCGAAGCCGCACAGTTCGCCCAGAACGACAAAGGCGCGGCGGCCGACACTTACCTGCGCGTGACCAAGGCCAGGATCGATCGCGCCGAGCTGCTCAAAATCATCGACAACCCACAGTTCGAATTCAGCGTCACGCCGAAAAACACCTACCCGCTGGCAGAGTTCCTGTACCGCGTCGGCGCTATCAAGCACAAACCGCAGTCGTGGCAGGACTACTTCTTCCAAGACGCCAAACCCCTGCAGGGAAGCTGAAATGAACGCGCCTTTGCCAGGCCACGCGGCCAGCAGTCTGACCCCCTGCGCGCCGTTGCTGGCGGTGGATAACGTCAGCCTGGAATACCGCACGGCCGAGCGCGTGGTACGGGCCACCCACCAGGTCAGCTTCGAGATCGACCCGGCCGACCGCTACGTGTTGCTCGGCCCGTCCGGCTGCGGCAAATCCACGTTGCTCAAAGCCATCGCCGGGTTTATCAAACCTTGCGAAGGCGAGATTCGCCTGCTGGGGCAAAAAGTCGAGCAACCGGGCCCCGACCGCATCGTGGTGTTCCAGGAGTTCGACCAGTTGCCGCCGTGGAAAACCGTCAAACAGAACGTGATGTTCCCGCTGCTGGCGTCGAATACCTGCAAGCGCGCCGAAGCCGAAGACCGTGCGCGGCATTACCTCGACAAAGTTGGCCTCAGCGCTTTTGCCGATGCGTACCCTCACACCCTGTCCGGCGGTATGAAGGCGCGCGTGGCGATTGCCCGTGCGCTGGCGATGCAACCGAAAATTTTGTTGATGGACGAACCCTTCGCCGCTCTCGATGCACTGACTCGGCGCAAGATGCAGGAAGAGCTGTTGTTGCTCTGGGAGGAGGTGCGCTTCACCTTGCTGTTCGTCACGCACTCCATCGAGGAGGCGCTGGTGGTGGGCAATCGCATCCTGTTGCTGTCACCGCATCCCGGGCGCGTGCGCGCGGAAATCCACAGTCACCAATATGATCTGCACAGCCTCGGCGGTGCCGACTTTCAGGCCTCGGCGCGACGGATTCATCGGCTGTTGTTCGACGAAGCCACCGAGGCGGAACCCGAGCTGGATTTTGCCGATATCCGCATCGCTTACTAAGGGGCTGCCCATGCGCCAGGAATATGAAATTACCCTTGAGCCGTTGCTCAGCGTGCCGGTGGAGCGAGTACTGCCGCTGCGCCAGCGCCTGTGGCAACAGGGCTGGTTGCGCAAAGGCCTGATCCTGCTCGTGCTCGCCGTCCTCTGGGAAGCCGTTGCGCGCTACCAGGACAACGACTTGTTGCTGCCGAGTGTTGTGCAGACCTTTCACGCGTTCTACGAGGGGCTGCTCAGCGGGGAACTGCTCGGCAAAGTCAGCATCTCGCTGGCGGTGCTGATCAAGGGCTATCTGATCGGCATTGTGCTGGCGTTCGCCTTGACTACCCTGGCGGTGTCGACGCAACTGGGCCGCGACCTGCTCAGCACACTGACCTCGATGTTCAACCCATTGCCGGCCATTGCCCTACTGCCGCTGGCGCTGCTGTGGTTTGGCCTGGGCCAGAACAGCCTGATCTTTGTGCTGGTGCATTCGGTGTTGTGGGCGCTGGCGCTCAACACCTATTCGGGGTTCCTGGGCGTGTCCGAAACCCTGCGCATGGCCGGTCGCAACTATGGCCTCAAAGGCATTCGCTTTGTACTGTTTATCCTGATCCCGGCGGCGCTGCCGTCCATTCTGGCAGGCCTGAAAATCGGCTGGGCCTTCGCCTGGCGCACGTTGATCGCCGCCGAGTTGGTGTTCGGCGCCACCAGCGGCAAAGGCGGCCTGGGCTGGTACATCTTCCAGAACCGCAACGAGCTGTACACCGACAAGGTATTTGCCGGGCTGGCGGTGGTCATCCTGATCGGCCTGCTGGTGGAGAACCTGGTGTTCGATACCTTCGAACGTCTTACCGTGAAGCGTTGGGGTATGCAGCGCTGAAAGACCCATCCCTGTTACGATTGCGCCCAGTTCACTCCCCACTGCTTATGAGTGCTTGGCATGCAACTACCGGACATGAACCTGCTGGTCGCCCTCGACGCCTTGCTCGATGAAGGCAGTGTGGTCGGCGCCGCGCGCCGCATGAACCTCAGCCCTGCGGCCATGAGCCGTACCCTCACGCGCATACGTGAAGCGGTGGGCGACCCGATCCTGGTGCGTGCCGGGCGCGGCCTGGTGCCGACACCCAAGGCCTTGCAGTTGCAGGATCAGGTGCGCAACGTGGTCGAGCAGGCGGCGCTGCTGTTTCGCTCGGCCGACCAAGTGGACCTGAGTACCCTGCGCCGCCGTTTCAGCGTGCGAGCCAATGACTTTTTTATCGGGGTGTACGGCGGTCGCCTGTTCGACACCATGGAGCGCATGGCGCCGTTGTGCGAGCTGTGTTTCGTGCCCGAAGGCGACACCGACGACGAAGCACTGCGCGAAGGGCGACTGGACCTGCGCGTGAGCAACACCATGCCGGCCAGCCCTGAAGTGAAAGTCCAGAACCTGTTCTCCACCACCTTCGTGGGCCTGGCGCGGCAAGACCACCCGCTGTTCGATGACGACATCACCGCCGCACGCTTCGCCAGCTATTCCCATATCAGCATCTCGCGGCGCGGCATTGCCCGTGGTCCGATCGATACCGCGCTCAATGCCCAAGGCCTGGAGCGCCGCGTGGCGATGATCGCGCCGGGTTTTCACGGCGCAATGTTCATGCTGCCCGACTCCGACCTGCTGCTGCCGGTGCCCAAGGAAGCGCTCTACAGCGCCAACCGGTTGAAGCTGCCGCTGCGCGCCTTCCCGCTGCCCATCTCTTTGCCGACACTGGTGCTGGCCCAGTCCTGGCACCCGCGCTTCGACAACGATCCGGCGCACAAATGGCTGCGCGAGACCCTGCGCGAAAGCTGCCACGCCACCTGGCTAGAAGCGCAACCCACCTGACCTCCAAATCATGCAGGGTCAAAATGTGGGAAAGGGCTTGCCCTAATGCCAGTCAGTTAAGGCGAGAGGGGTAATGACTAAAAAACCAGAGCCAGTATGCGAATCCAAACGCCCTCCTCAGTATTAACTGAAAGACCCGGCTCAAAATGTGGGAGGGGCTTGCCCCCGATAGCGGTCGATCAGATGAAAACTCTATGCCTGTCATACAGCGTCGAGACCAAACCCCTTCCCACCTGGAGATTTTTGTCGGATCAAGGATTGCGTTCAGCGCACTTATAAGCTGCCGACAAGTAACTTTTTGTCATGTTTTAGTCTGATTAAACTGCTCGGGTATTTCCTACGCCGAGTTACCTGTTCATGAGTTCCCTCGCTGCCCCCACCCTCGCGGCTGCAGCCCAACCCACCGCCATTACCCCGCCCGTATTCGGCCGGCGCATCATCGTCGGCCTGGTCGGCGTATTGCTGGCGGTGCTGGTGTCCGGTCTCAACGAGATGGTCACCAAGATTGCCCTTGCTGATATCCGCGGTGCGCTGTACATCGGCTTTGACGAAGGCACTTGGCTGGTCGCCGCTTATACCGCTACCTCTGTGGCGGCCATGGCTTTCGCGCCGTGGTGTGCGGTGACGTTCTCGCTGCGCCGCTTCACGCTGTGCGCCATCGGTTTGTTCACGGTGCTGGGCATCCTTTGCCCCTTTGCGCCCGACTACAAAAGCCTGCTGCTGTTGCGCACCGTACAAGGCCTGGCGGGCGGTGCATTGCCGCCGATGCTGATGACCGTAGCGCTGCGCTTCCTGCCGGCGAACGTCAAGCTGTACGGCCTGGCCGGCTACGCACTCACCGCCACCTTCGGCCCGAGCCTGGGCACGCCGCTGGCGGCGCTGTGGACCGAATACGTCGGCTGGCAGTGGGCGTTCTGGCAAATCGTCGCACCGTGCCTGCTGGCGATGGTTGCCGTGGCTTACGGGTTACCGCAGGACCCGTTGCGCCTGGAGCGTTTCAAGCAGTTCAACTGGCGCGGCCTGCTGCTGGGCTTCCCGGCGATCTGCATGCTGGTCATCGGCGTGCTGCAAGGCAATCGCCTGGACTGGTTCGAGTCCGGTCTGATCACCTTCCTGCTCAGTGGTGGCAGCCTGTTGCTGGTGTTGTTCCTGTTCAACGAATGGTCGCATCCGCTGCCGTTTTTCAAGCTGCAGATGCTGGGCCTGCGCAACCTCGCGTTTGCCTTGATCGTGTTGGCGGGCGTGCTGATGGTGCTGACCTCGGTGATCCTCATTCCGTCGAGTTTTCTCGCCCAGGTGCAGGGTTACCGGCCACTGCAAACCGCACCGCTGATGCTGCTGATGGCGCTGCCGCAATTGATCGCACTGCCGTTGGTGGCGGCGCTGTGCAACCTGCGCTGGATCGATTGCCGCTGGGTGTTGGGCACGGGCCTGGGCCTGCTGGTGCTGTCCTGCGTGGGCAGCGCACATCTGACATCGGCGTGGATCCGCGACGACTTCTACGTGCTGTACCTGCTGCAGATCTTCGGGCAACCCATGGCCGTGTTGCCGTTATTAATGCTCTCCACCGGCAGTATCCAACCGGTGGAAGGGCCGTTCGCCTCGGCCTGGTTCAACACCGTTAAAGGCCTGGCCGCCGTGATCGCCACCGGTGTGCTGGAGGTGCTGACCACCCGCCGCGTGCATTTCCACTCGAGCACACTGGTGGACGGCCTCGGCAACTCGCCGCTGGCCGATGCCGATGCACTGGGCCTGGCGCACCGCCTGCACGAACAGGCCGTGGTGCTCACCTCGTCGGATCTGTACTACGTCATGGCTGCGGTCGCGGCGGCTCTGATCCTGCTGATTTTCTGGATGCCCACGCGGATCTTTCCGCCGCGCGCACCGACCTAGTTCAAAGGACTCCCCATGAAACGCAAAGACAAAGTTGCCGTGTCCGTAATCGCCCTGTTCGCCGTCGGTGTGCTGGTGTACCTGGCCGCGCCTGGCCTGTTGGGCAGCCGGCAGCAGACCACCAACGACGCCTTCGTTGCCGCCGACTTCACCCTGGTCGCACCGCGCGTGGCCGGTTTTATCAAGCAAGTGCTGGTCGAAGACAACCAGCGCGTCAAAGCCGGGCAACTGCTGGCGCTGATCGACGACCGCGATTTTCGCGCTGCCGCTCAGGCCGCCGATGCCGACACACTGGTGGCCCAAGCCCAACTGAAAAACGCCACCGCGACACTGGAGCGGCAAACCTCGGTGATCGCCCAGGCTCAGGCCACGGTGGCGGCGGATCGCGCCGAAGTGGCCTTCGCCGAACACGAACTGAACCGCTACAACCATCTGGCCGGTGTCGGCGCCGGCACCGTGCAGAACGCCCAGCAGGCCAAGACCCGCATCGACCAGGCCACCGCTCGCCTGGCCAAGGCCACGGCCGTGCTGGCGGCCGAGCGCAAACAGGTGGAAATCCTCATGGCCCGGCGCGATGCCGCCGAGGGCGGGCTCAAACGCGCCCAGGCGGCGCTGGAAATGGCCAGTTATCAACTGTCCTACACACGCATCGTCGCGCCGGTGGATGGCATGGTCGGTGAGCGCGCTGTGCGGGTCGGTGCCTACGTGACACCGGGCAGCAAGTTGCTGGCGGTGGTGCCGTTGGCCGAGGCGTATGTGGTGGCCAATTTCCAGGAAACCCAGCTGTCCCACATGCATGCCGGTCAGGCTGTGCAGGTGCGCGTCGACAGCCTCGACGGTGAAGTGCTCAACGGCCACCTGGAAAGCCTGGCGCCCGCCACCGGAGTGACCTTCGCCTCGATCAAACCGGACAACGCCACCGGCAACTTCACCAAAGTCGTGCAGCGTGTTCCGGTGAAGATCGTGCTTGAGCCCAATCAGCCGCTGACCGAGCGTCTGCGGGTCGGTATGTCGGTGGAAGCCAGCGTCGACACCCAAGCCGCAGCACCACAGCGCGAGGTGGCCCAGCAATGAGACACCTCGCCTGGCTCACCCTCGGCCTCGTCAGCCTGAGCGCCTGCACCGTCGGCCCGGACTTCCAGCGCCCCCAAAGCCCGCAGCCCGCGCAGTGGACCGAACCCCAAGGCCGTCAGGCTGCCAGCCATGCCGTCAGCGATCCGTTGCAGGAGCGTTGGTGGGATGTGTTCCACGACGCGCAATTGTCGGCCCTGACCCGGCGCGCCCTCAGCGATAACCTCGACTTGAAACTGGCCAGCAGCCGTCTGCAACAAAGCCGCGCGGTGCGCCAGGTGACCACCGCCGAGCGTTACCCCAGCGCCAACGCCACCGGCGCCTACCAGCGCAAACGCAACAGCGCCAAAGGCCTCAACGACCCGTCCGGCGAAAACGGCCGCGCCGCGTTCAACCAATGGGATGTCGGATTTTCCGCCGCCTGGGAGCTGGACTTCTGGGGCCGCATCAAACGCGAAACCGAAGCGGCCGACGCCACGCTGCAAGTCGCGGAGAACGACCGCCGCGCCGTGCTGCTGTCGGTGCTGGCTGAAACCGCCCAGGACTACATCCAACTGCGCGGCGTGCAGAATACCCGCGCCGTCACCGAGCAAAACCTCGACGTGGCGCGGCACAGTCTCAAGCTCTCGCAATTGCGCCTGGCCGACGGCGTGGCGACCGACCTGGATGTGGCCGAAGCGGCCGCCCAAGTCGCTGCCATCGAAGCGCGCCTGCCCGACCTGCAGCAGCGCCAGGACCAGTTGATCAACGCCCTGAGCCTGCTGGTGGGCGAGCCGCCGCAAGCACTGCACGCACAATTGTCCAAGGACGCCGGCGTGCCACAGGCCCAGCGCCAGGTCGCCATCGGCCTGCCGTCTGAATTGGCCGAACGTCGCCCCGATATCCGCCAGGCCGAGGCACGGTTGCATGCCGCCACCGCCAGCATCGGCGTGGCCAAGGGCGATTTTTACCCGCGCATCACCTTGTCCGGCAGCCTCGGCTCCCAGGCCATGCAACTGTCGGATTTCGGTTCGTGGGGATCACGCGCCTTTGCCTTCGGCCCACAGCTGAGCCTGCCGCTGTTCAATGGCGGGCGCCTGCAAGGCATGCTCGAGCTGCGCGAAGCCCAGCAACAGGAAGCGGCAATCGCCTACCAGCAAACCGTATTGCGTGCCTGGCATGAAATCGACGATCAACTGACCCGCTACAACGCCAGCCAACTGCGCCGCGACAGCCTGGCCGAAGCCGTGCGCCAGAACCAGATCGCTCTCACTACCGCGCAGCATCAATACGTCGAGGGCGTGGTGGACTTCGTCAACGTGCTCACCGTGCAGAGCGCGTTGCTGGCGACGCAGGAGCAATGGGTGGAGAGTTCCACCGGCGTGTCGCTGGCCATGGTTGGGTTGTACAAGGCATTGGGAGGAGGGTGGGAGTCGGTGTATCCGCTGCAGGCGACCGTGCCTTAGCCGAGTATTCAGGGATTGCGCAAAAACACCACATACCCCCGAAACCACTCATTGCCCTGCAGATACCCCGGCGCCTGCCATTCACCGCCTTGAATCAAGCCGATTTTGAACGGCAACCCCAGACGATTCATGCGCGGCAGGTACGCCGCGTAATCCGGGATGCTGTGGCGGCCTTGATAGGTCTGCACCACCACTTCATCCACCACGCCTTTGAGCTGGGCGATGGCGGCCGGGTCGGCGTTGCTGCTCCAGTCCATCAGGCCGGTGATGCTCAGCTGCAGGTCGGCGGGCAGGCGTTGGCGCAGGTCGCGCAGGAAGTCGGCGTATTCGTGCAGGTATTGGGTGCGGGCGTCGAAGTCGATCTGGATGCCCACCACCGGGTTGCCCGCGTCGCGCCAGCGTTGCACCTGGCCGAGCAGGCGGGTGTAGACCGTTTCGGGCCAGCGCAGGGTATGGGCGCGGTACACCACCCAGACTTCGCCCTGGGTCAGGCGCGGCACGCTCATGCCTTGGGCGATCAATTGCACACCGCGCTGGGGCGCGCGGCGGGAGGCGTTGATCTGACCCTGAAGGATGTACAGGGTCTTGGCCTGCTTGAGCACCGGTTGCGCAGCGACGCCACTCCACAGCCAGAAGGCGTCATAGTCGTGGGCGTCGACGGCGCCGAGGGCCGGGCTTGCCAGCAGCAGCAAGCCTAGCCACAGGTGCCTCACCAGTAGTACTGCAGCGATTTGCCCCACTGGGTGTCGGCGTAGCCGCTTTTGAGCTGGCGGAACCAGGCTTTACGCACGGCCGGCTCAACGTCCTGTCCGCCGCAGCTGTTATAACCGGCCGGGGCATAGCAGTTGATGGCGCGGAACAGGGCATAGGCCTTGTCAGTCTTCGGGGCCTTGGCGTCGCTGATCACCTGCTTGTAACCGTCGAGCCGCGAGAACGTCGCTCCTTTGAACTCCGATGCAGTGCTGCCCAGGCTGCCGGCGGTGCGCGCCTGTTCCAGCGGCATGCTGTCCAGGTTATTGCGCAGGATGAACTCGCCGAGGCAGTTCAGGGCCTGGGGGTTCCTGGCCTCGGTTTGCAGGGTCGCGGCGGTTTGCGCGATGGCCGGGCAGGTGTAGCCGGAGGCGGCTTGTTCGCCGTTCCACTGGAACAGCTTCAACGTCTGGCCTTCGCTGTACACATAACCCAGGCTGCTGCTCAGCTTGTCTTCGGGCGCCGGGGTCGGCAGTTGCTTGAAGTCCTCGGCAAAGGTAGCGAACTGGCCGCGCAGCAGGTCTTTGTAGAGCAATACAAATTGCGCGGTCTGGCGCTCCACCGGATCGCTGGCCTGGGCGATCTGCTGGCGCAGCAGCTCGGGTCCTGCGTTATTGCGCAGCAGGATGTAACGCACCTGCTTGGCGCTGATTGGCGAGTCGGCGGCAAATACCTTGGCCAGCTGGCCGCTGCGCTCGTAGTTCATCGCCAGGGCCAGCTCCAGTTGATCACGCTGCAACGGCAATTTGGCCAGCGGCAGCAGTTGCAGCCACAGTGCCTCTGCGCCTTTCCAGTCCTGCTTGGCTTCCAGCGCCAGGGCGCGCAGGGTCTGCTGGCTGAAGGCGAAGTAATTCAGGCTGGACGGCACGCTTTGCGGCAGCTGCTTCAAAGCGGCATCCGGCTGATGCTCGATGTACAGCGCGCACACCGCCAGCAGGTAATCGTAGAGTTCGGGCTCGCTGGCAAACAGGGCTTTTTGCTTTTCCAGGTCTGCGCGGGAAAGGGTCGGCTGGTTGCCGCCGCGCATCACCATCAGGTCGCTGACCAGCTGGATCATCGGCGTTTTCACCGGCTGGCTGTTGACCATCAGTAACTTGAGGTCAGCTTCTTCCACCAACTCATCCTCGGACACGTTGCGCTGCGCGTCGCTGGCCTGCGTCAGGCTCCAGGCATAGGCCTCGGCGAGTTTGCCGCCGTCGTCGGCCAACCAGTAGACGCGACGCAGCAGACCGCGCGCCGAAGCGCTGTAGTCGCCCTGTGGGTAAGTGCTCAGGTAGCTGTCGAAGGCCTGTTCGGCGTTGGCCAGTGCCGACTTATCCACACGCTGCAGATTCGGCACGCCGTCGGCATCGTAAGTATCGGCCTGGGCCTGGTTCAGCGCAGTGCGCGCGGTCATGTACAGGGCGGCTTCCTTGAGCCAGGGCAGGGCGCTGCTGCGGGCGGCGCTGAAACCGCGCTCGGCTTCGGCAAACCGGCCACTGTAAAAGTCGGCGGCGGCTTGCAGGTAGGTGTACAGCTGCTGGCCGTCGGTCGATTGCAGTTGCTGGGCATTCGCCACGACCGGTCCATCCCACTCGCAGGTGGTGAGCAGTTGCAGGCGCGCCTTGACCAGCAGTTCGCGCTCGGCGGCCGGCATGTCAGCCTTGACCGCCTGACGCACAAACGCGGTGGCGCTGTCATCGTCGTTGCTGCGGCAGCGGCTGCCTTCACCTGTAACAAACGCCTCGCCGGCGGTGGTGTAGTCCTCGCGCTTGATGCCCAGGGGCTGCAACAGATTGTCGAGTTCGGCAGTCGACGAACTGTCGCCGCCGTCATCCGGCTCGGTTTCCGAGCTGCCGCGCAGCGTCAGGCGATACACCGGGAATGGCACCGGACCAAAACCCTCGGCCAGGTCATCTTCGCTCAGGGCGTTGGGGGTCAGGGCGGTGTTTTTTTTGTCGGCCAACAGCAGGCGCAGGTTGACCCGGCTGTCGTTGCCGGGGTTGAGGAACGGCTGGTTGCTGCACGGGTCCAGGGTGTCACGGGTAATGCGCCAGTCGGGGTAACACGAGTCGTCGGAGCTGGCCTGGGCCTGCAGGGAAGTGGCAGCCAGCAGGGCGAGTGCCAGAGGTGACAAAAAACCGATGCGCATGAGGTGTCCTTGATCCTGGGTGCTGGGAGGACAGCAATAATAACGTGATCTTACGATCACTAAGGTGAAGGCCTACACAAATTGCCGATTTGTCCGATTACTGAAGCGATTCGCAGGCTTTTGACCTAAAGTGGCGGCAAATGCGCATGCGCAGTAGTTGTCCTGCAGTGGGGCAGTAGTCGCGGAGGCGGTATGCGTCGGTCGGTATCAGAACCGTACGAAAAAACGAGTGCTTGGGGTTCCATCAGTCAGTACGCGTCGGGTTGGCAGCGCGTGGTGGGGCTCAGTCATCTGTGGTGGGTGCCCGTCATCGCATTCGCCGTGGCGCTGCGGCTGTACAACCTGACCGCCGCCGCGATCTGGGGGGATGAAGGTTCGAGTCTGCTCCTGAGCGAGTACGCACTGGACGACCTTTGGTTTCATGCCGCCCATGACGTGCATCCGCCGCTGTACTTTTTCATGCTGCGCGGTTGGATCGAGTGCTTCGGTGACAGCATCGCCTCGATACGCAGCATGAGCGTGCTGCCCGGCGTCATTGCCGTGGGCCTGGGCGTGTGGCTCACGCGACAACTGTCCACCCGCCGCGCCGCGTTGCTGGCCGGTGTCATGCTGGCGCTGTTGCCCACGGCCGTGCGCTACAGCCAGGAAGTGCGCATGTATTCGCTGCTCGGCGTGTGGCTGTTAGGCGCCACCCTGGCACTGGTGTATTGGGTTCGCCAGCCCACGCGCGCACGTTACCTGGTGCTGTACGCACTGCTGATGAGCGCCGGTTTCTATACCCATTACTTCACTGCGCTGTGTGTGCTGGTGCACTGGGCTTATCTGGGGGTGGTGAGCGCAAGGCAAGCCAGTGGCGAGCGTCTGCTTATGCGCCCGGCGTGGTGGGCGGCCAACGCGGCCATTGTGCTGGTGTACCTGCCTTGGCTACCGAACCTGCTGGACCTGGTGCAACACGTCGACCAGCTCAAGGTGGGAGGTGACATAGGCTGGGAAGAGCCGGTGGACATGCTGTCGCTGCCGTCGATGATCTGGCAGTTCCTGCTGCAGGACGAAGGCCTTGAACTCTGGCGCCCTTTATTCTGGGCTTTCCCGTTGGTGCTGGCAGCTGTAGTGGTGGTCACTGGATGGCTGGATCGCGAGCCCGGCCGGCCGGCCGTTTTGCTGGGGCTGTTTTTCCTGCTCCCGGTGTTGCTGGTGTACGGGGTGTCTTTTATCTCTCCCGTGTTTATTGAGCGTTACCTCACCGTCTATGCCTTGGGTCTGCCCATCGTGGTTGCCATGGCCATTGACCGCCTGCCCTCACGGCTTTCGCTTTTGGGGGCGGCGCTGTTTGTGCTGTTCGTCGTCGCAGAGCTGGCAGGGCTCAAAAACAACTACACAGTGGATGAGCGTGACCAATTCAACGTGCCGGTGGAATTCGTTAACCAGCACTATCAAGAAGACGACCGCATCATCCTCAGCGACATGATGTGGTACCTCAGTTACGTGTATTACGACCAGACCGATGCTCAGCTGCAGCTCTACACCCCGCCCAAGCCCGACGGCACGCCGACCCGGCCGAACGCGTACGGCTTCGGCACCCTGGTCGACCAGGACGGCGGGCGCATTTACCTCGACCATCTGTCGGCTCTGCCCGCCGACACTCGCCGCGTCTGGCTGATCAGCAGCAACGATGCACCGGACGAGTTTGCGCCGCTGCCCGTGGGCTGGCGCGAGCTGAGTCGCCAGGATGGCGGCGGCGCCAGGGCGCGCTTGTTTGTGCTGTGCGCTGTGCCGCAACCGCAACCCGAAAGCTGCCGCTAGACTCAGTTAACGACCTTGTTTAAGGAACCCATCATGGAATCGCCCGTGCACAGCTTGCCATCGTTGTTCAAACAACTTGGCCTGGAGCATGACCCGGTCAGCATTGAGCGGTTTGTGACCGCCCACTCGCCACTCAAGCCGGATCTGAAATTGGCAGATGCGTTTTTCTGGACGCAGAGCCAGAAAGCGTTTTTGCGTGAGGAAATACTGGACGACGCCGATTGGGCGGAAGTAGTGGATGCGTTGAATCTGATGTTGCGCGATGGCCGAGGGGTGTAAAAAAATCTTTTGGAAATTGTGGTTTTGTAAAAAAAAAAGGTGAGTGGTAAAAAAATCTGGGCTCAAATCGCCAACATCCACTGGCGGATTTCAACGGCGTGGGCTCTCTGCATTGTTGCGCCACCGTGGAGCGAACGTCCCCAACCCTCCCACATGCGTCCTGCGGTGTTGCTGCTGAATCGCTCCATCGATCGCGAAATTGTTTCAAAACTTGACGCAATTCGATCCTTCCACCATATTGATAGTTAGCAAACTAACTGTATGCGAACTATCCAGTGCCTCACTCTCTCGAACAACTCCAGATGAACCTCAGCAGCAGCATGGTGGTGGGCGCCCGTAACTGGCGCAAAATCTGCCAGACCACGCTGGTGAGCTACGGTATTTCCGAAGCCTGCGCCGTGCCGTTGTTGATGATCGGCCGTCTGGGCGACGGCGTGCATCAGGTCAAGGTCGCCCATGCGTCGGGGATGGAAAGCCCATCTCTGGTGCGCCTGCTCGACCAGCTGTGCAACGGCGGCTACGTGTGCCGCACCGAAGATGTCCATGACCGTCGCGCCAAGGCCTTGAGCCTCACCGAACGTGGTCGCGAACTGGTGCAGGCGGTGGAGGTGCAACTGGTGCGCCTGCGTAAAGACGTGCTGGCGGATATCGCGCCGGCCGATATGGAGGCGGCGCTGCGGGTGTTGCGTGCCTTTGAGGCGGCGACGCTTTGAACGGATTCTTCACCGGTTTCCCGCCTGCTCGCGACTGGTTCTATGGCGTACGCACCTTTGCGGCGTCGATGATCGCCCTGTACATCGCCATGCTGATGCAGATGCCCCGTCCGTATTGGGCGATGGCCACGGTCTACATCGTTTCCAGCCCGTTTGTCGGCCCCACCAGTTCCAAAGCGCTGTACCGCGCCATCGGCACCCTGATGGGGGCGGCGGCGGCGGTGTTTTTTGTGCCGATGTTCGTGCAGTCGCCGTACATCCTGGTGGTGGTGATCGCCTTGTGGACGGGCACCTTGCTGTTTCTGTCCATGCACCTGCGCACCGCCAACAACTACGCGTTGATGCTGGCCGGCTACACCTTGCCGTTGATTGCCCTGCCGGTGGTGGACAACCCCCTGGCGGTATGGGACGTGGCCGAGGCGCGTACCGAAGAAATCTTCCTCGGCATCGTGGTGGCCGCCGTGGTCGGCGCGATGTTCTGGCCGCGGCGCCTGGCGCCGGTGTTCGACGGTTCGGTGGCCAAATGGTTTGCCGACGCACAGGTCTACAGCCAGCGGTTCCTCACGCGTACGGTGCAGCCTGACGAAATCAGCACTTTGCGCGGCGGCATGGTCGCCACCTTCAACACCCTGGAACTGATGATCGGCCAGCTGCCCCACGAAGGCGCGCGGCCGCAGACGGTGCGCAATACCAAGGAGCTGCGCGGGCGCATGATCCACCTGCTGCCGGTGGTGGAGGAGTTGGATGACGCCTTGTACGCCGTCGAACAGCGCGCGCCGCAGTTTCTCGAACGCCTCAAACCGCTGCTGGACGCCACCGCCCAGTGGCTGCAAAGCAGCACCGACAACCCGTCGCTGGACAGTTGGCGCGCCCTGCGTGACCGGATCGAAGCTCAACAACCCGAGGGCGATGCGCTGGATGACCGCCACACCCTGCTGTTTTCCAACGCCCTGTACCGCCTCGGCGAATGGGTCGACCTGTGGCAGGACTGCCGCAGCCTGCAGGCCGCCATCCATTGCGAAAGCCAGGACACCTGGCGCGCCGTCTACCGTCACTGGCGCCTGGGCCGGCTCACGCCGTTTCTCGACCGTGGCCTGATGTTCTACTCGGCGTTTTCCACCGTCACCGCGATTATCGTCGCCTCGGTGCTGTGGATTCTGCTGGGCTGGACCGACGGCGGCAGCGCGGTGATCCTGGCCGCCGTGGCGTGCAGTTTCTTCGCCTCGATGGACGACCCCGCGCCGCAGATCTACCGGTTCTTTTTCTGGACGGCGATGTCGGTGCTGTTTGCCAGCCTCTATCTGTTTTTGGTGCTGCCCAACCTGCACGATTTTCCGATGCTGGTACTGGCATTCGCCGTGCCGTTTATCTGCATCGGCACGCTGACCGTGCAGCCGCGCTTCTACCTGGGCATGCTGCTGACGCTGGTCAACACCTCGTCGTTTATCAGCATCCAGGGCGCCTATGACGCCGACTTCCTCAACTTCGCCAACGTCAACCTGGCCGGGCCCGTGGGCCTGCTGTTCGCGTTTGTGTGGACGCTGATCGCCCGCCCGTTCGGCGCCGAGCTGGCCGCCAAGCGCCTGACCCGTTTCAGCTGGCACGACATCGTCGGCCTCACCGAGCCGGCCACATTGGCTGAACACCGACACCTGGCGGTGCAAATGCTTGACCGCTTGATGCAGCACCTGCCGCGCCTGGCCCTGATCAACCAGGACACCGGCATCGCCCTGCGCGACTTGCGCGTGGCGCTCAACCTGCTCGACCTGCTGGCCTACTCGCCGCGCATCCTCGGCGTGCCGCGTGTGCTGCTCAACCAAGTGGTGGAAGGCGTGGGCGGTTACTTCAAGGCCTGCCTGAAAGCGGGTGAACGCTTGCCTGCGCCCAGCGGTCTGCTGATGACCCTCGACCGCACTCGCCGTGCCCTCAACGGTCAGGGCCTGCAAGACGAAGACGACACCCGCCTGCACCTGCTGCATGCGCTGGCGGGCCTGCGCCTGGCGTTGTTGCCCGGCGTGGAATTTATTGGCGGCACGGAGATGGAAGCGCCGCTGCCCGATGGAGCGCCTTTATGATCGGTGATCTGGATATCAGTGGGGTGTTCCTGCCCACGCTGCTGGTGCTGATGGGCATTACGTACGTGCTGTTTCTGGTGGTGCACGGGTTATTGACCCGCCTCCACTTCTATCGCCTGGTCTGGCACCGGGCATTGTTCAATGTGGGGCTCTACGCGCTGTTGCTGGGCGCGGTGGACTCACTCAGTCGATACCTGATGACATGAAAAAACCTTTTTTGACTATTGGCCGTGTGGTCCTGACGCTGCTGATCGTGAGTTTTGCGGTGGTGGTGGTGTGGCGCATGGTCATGTACTACATGTTTGCGCCCTGGACCCGTGACGGGCACATCCGTGCCGACATCGTACAGATCGCCCCGGACGTGTCCGGGCTGATCCAGCGCGTGGATGTGCACGACAACCAATTGGTAAGCAAAGGCCAGGTGCTGTTTGCGGTCGACCAGGACCGCTTCAAACTGGCGCTGCGTCAGGCCCAGGCCGCCGTGGCCGACCGCCAGGAAACCCTGGCGCAGGCCCAGCGCGAATATAAGCGCAACCGTGGCCTCGGCAACCTGGTGCCCAGCGAACAGTTGGAAGAAAGCCAGTCTCGCGTGGCCCGCGCCCAATCGGCCCTGGCCGAAGCCCAGGTGACGGTGGATTCGGCGCAGCTCAACCTCGACCGTTCGGTAATCCGCAGCCCCGTGGACGGCTACGTCAACGACCGCGCGCCGCGCACCCAGGAGTTCGTCACCGCGGGGCGCCCGGTGTTGTCGGTGGTGGACAGCAACTCGTTTCACATCGACGGCTATTTCGAAGAGACCAAGCTCGACGGTATCCACGTCGGCATGGGCGTCGACATCCGCGTGATCGGCGACAACGCCCGTTTGCACGGGCATGTGCAGAGCATCGTCGCCGGCATCGAAGACCGCGACCGCAGCAGTGGCTCCAACCTGCTGCCCAACGTCAACCCGGCGTTCAGTTGGGTACGGCTTGCCCAGCGAATCCCGGTGCGCATTGCCTTTGACGAGGTGCCGGCGGACTTTCGCATGATCGCCGGGCGTACCGCCACGGTGTCGATCATTGACGACCAACCCAAGGACGGAGCCCGGCCATGAAGCAGTTGTTGGCCATCGTTGCCCTGGGTTCTCTGCTGTCGGCCTGCCAGATGGTCGGCCCGGATTACCAGGTGCCGGACACCGCCGCGGTCAAGCGCGGCGACCTGCAAGGGCAACTGCCGGCCGATGGCAAGAACGTAGTGTCGGCGCCGGTGCCGGCTGACTGGTGGAAGCTCTACAACGACCCGCGCCTGGATGAGCTGGTACGCCAGGCCATGGCCTCCAACACCGACCTGCGCGTGGCTGCGGCCAACCTGCAACGCGCGCGGTATCAGGTGCAGCAGGCCGAATCCGCCGGGGGCTGGAGCGCCGGCGCCAAGGCCGAGGCGCAACGCCTGCAGGAATCGGGCGAAGCCTTTCTGCTGCCGGAAAAGGTCCCCGTGGGCAATATCGGCAGCGTGGGCATCACCACGTCTTATCAATTCGACCTGTTCGGCACCTTGCAGCGCGGCATCGAAAGCGCCCAGGCCAGCGCCGACGCGACCCAGGCCGCCGCCGATATAGCACGCATCACCCTAGTGGCCGATGTGGTGCGCTCTTACACGCAAGTCTGCGCCGCTAACGAAGAACTGGCGATTGCCAACCATTCCCTGCAGCTGCAGGCACAAAGCACCACGCTGACTCAGCGCCTGCGCGATGCCGGCCGGGGCGACGAAACCCAGGTGACCCGCTCGCAGACGCAATACAAGTCCCTGCGCGCCGACATGCCGCGCTACCAGGCGGCGCGCCAGGCCGGCCTTTATCGACTGTCGATGCTGCTGGCCAAACCCGTCGAGCAACTGCCGGCGGGCACCGGCGACTGTGCCGAGCTGCCGCACATCGCCCAATTGCTGCCGGTGGGCGACGGCGCCACGCTGCTCAAGCGCCGCCCCGACGTGCGCCAGGCCGAACGCCAGCTGGCTGCCGCCACCGCGCGCATCGGCGTGGCCACCGGCGCGCTGTACCCGGACATCGCCATCGGCGCCAGCGTCGGCACCGTGGGCCTGCTCGACAACCTCGGCGAGCCGGCGACCAACCGCTGGGGCTTCGGCCCGATGATCAGTTGGACCGTACCGACCAACGGCGCCCGCGCACGCATCCATGAGGCCGAAGCCGCCACCCAGGGCGCCCTGGCGCATTTCGATGGGGTGGTGCTCAACGCGATCCGCGAAACCCAGACCGGCCTGGCCCAGTACACCGCCGTGTTGCAGCGCCGCGACGCATTGGCCGAGGCCGAGCAATCGGCGCAACAGGCGGCGGACCAGACGCACCGCTTCTTCCAGGCCGGTCGTGCGTCGTTCCTGGCCGACCTGCAGGCCACGCGCACCTACACCGATATGCGTGCCCAATTGGCGGCGGCCAACACCCAGGTCGCCATGAGCCAGATCGACCTGTTCCTGGCCCTCGGCGGTGGTTGGGAAAGCGGACGAACGCAAGCCTCCGCGCCCGGCAAACCCTGAGCGAATAGCTATGCTTTGACAGGCGGGCGCCGTGGCTGTTGAGCCAGGCGCCCGCCTGACACTGCTCGCGTTTGCTCATGGGGATTCCAATAATGAAAAACCCTTATGCTCCCGCTTTCTGGTGCGTGCTCTTCGCACTGGTGCTGTTATCGGCCGCGTATTTCTACGGCGTCATGCTCGCCCACCCCCTCGACAAGGCCATGGTGTTCCTCGACAGCGCCTGCCTGGTGATCGGCACCTTGTCCATCGGCGTGGTGGCCTGGGCGTCCTACCAGAATCAACGCGTCAAGAAAAAACTCCTCGAACAAGGCAAGACCCGCGTGGCCATCTGGGACACCAAGGTCGCGCTGCGCCGCGTCGAAACCGTGTTCGACCGCTACTTCTGGGGCAGCTACTGGCAGCCGGGGCGTACCTTCCAGGAAGTCATGGGCGACCTCACCGGCACGCCGTTGGAAAAAAGTCTCGAAACCCTGAAAAAACAGTGCGTGGTGCTCGACAAGCAGATCGCCGAAGGTCGGCATTGGCTGAATAACGCGCGGGAATTGTCCGATGTCGCCACGCAGATGGCCCGCGAACGCTACCAGCTGGACTTCTGCGATCCCAAGGTCGACACCCCCGGCAATGCCGTGATCCACCGCGAGTTCGAGGTGCTGGTGTACACCTGGACAGCACGTTTGAAGAGCTTCGATCACCAGCTTGACGAAATCGAGTTGGAGTATTCGTGAACCAGTAGCGATCTGATGCCTCTGAAAGGTTGCGCCGTTTAAGGCCGCCAGTGCTAATCTTCCCCCGTTTTCGGCGGGCTTGAGCCAACCCCTACAGGGTTCAAGGAAGACAGCCCACTTCTCACAGGATTTGATCAGGTCACTTCATGAATAAGCCAGCAGTCGTTCTTTTGGGTTTTGTTGTCGCCGTCGGCGTCGTCAGTGCAGGCGGCGCCTGGTACACCGGCAAGCAGCTGGAGCCGGTGTTGCAGACCGCAATCCAGAACGCCAACAAGGAACTGCAAACCTCCATGGCCGGCGTCGACGGCAGCGTCGCCCTTGAATTGGTGTCGCTGGAACGTGGCGTGTTCAGCAGCACCGCGCATTACCGCCTGAAAGCGCAGGGCTCGGTGTTCGGCGAAGAAAACCCGAACCCGGAGCTGCTGTTCGTCGACCATATCGAACACGGCCCGTTGCCGTTCTCGCGCCTGGTCACGCTTAAATGGCTGCCCGTCATGGCCACCAGTCATTACCAGCTGGAAAAGAACGCTACCACCGAGAAGTGGTTTGCCGCCGCCAAAGACGTGTCGCCGCTCAAGGGCGTGGCCAATATCAGCTACACCCGCGCGGTCAACGGCAATGTCGAACTGCTGCCCCTGGAGTTCAAGGATGACAAGTCCTCGGTGAGCTTCTCCGGCGCCAACATGAATTTCGACAGCACCGCCGAAGGCCAGAAGGTCAAGGCCGACGGTTTCATGAACAGCCTCAAGGTCGCCGCCGTGGATGCCCAGGGCGCGCCGTTCGAAGCCGAACTGGCCGGCCTGACCGTGGCCAGCAACCTGGCCAAGTCCACCTTCGGTTTCTACACCGGGCAGAACACCGTGGAACTGACGGACGCCAAGTTCACCGTCGGCGTGCAGAAAGACGTGATCTCGCTCAAAGGCTTTGAGCAGAAAGACTCCAGCGAAACCAAGGACAACAACCTGGCCGGCCGCGTCGACTACAAAATCGACGAGATCGGCTACAAGGGCAAACCCGTCGGATCGGCCGCCATGGCGCTGAGCATGAAAAACGTCGACGTCCCCGCCATGCTGGTGTTGACCAAGCTCTACCAGGACAAGCTGCAGCCGGTTCAAGCCGCCGCCGCCGCTGGCGAACCCGCGCCTGAATTGCAGTTGACCGAAGCCGAGCAGGCCCTGGCCGAAGCCAACGTCAACCAACTGCTGGCCGCCAAGCCGCAATTGGCGCTGGAAAACCTGTCGTTGAAAACCACCCACGGCGAAAGCAAGTTCAACCTGGTGGTCGACCTGGCCAAACCCGCGTCGATGGAATTGCCGCCGGTGGAACTGGGCAAGCAGATGGTGTCGCTGCTGGACGCCAACCTGACCCTGTCCAAGCCAATGATCGCCGATGTGTCGGCCCTGCAGGCCCAGGCTGTTGGCCTGACCGACCCTAAAGCCATCGAGCAGCAAGCCCAGATGGCCGCCGAGATGGTCAGCGGCACGGCCGTGGGCGCACAACTGGCGACCCTGGTCGGCAACGACGTGGTGTCCAAACTGCACTACGCCAACAATGAAGTGACCTTCAACGGCCAGAAAATGACCGTCGAGCAGTTCATCGGCTTTGTGATGTCCAAAGTCGGCGCGGTCAGCGGCGAGCAATAATCGCGTCAGTGCACTGAGTATGCTGTGGCGAGGGAGATTGCTCCTTCGCCACACGCAGCGTTCCCTCCCGTCCCGCGTATAAATCCCACGTCCTTATCCAAATCTGAACAATTGTTCTGATTTGCGCTTTTGCGCCCCGCGCTCGGCGATAGTGCCCACAGGAAAGCTAGGCCGGGTCATGAGACGTCGGCACCCTGAAGCGAAACGCCCAGGACTACCTATCGTTACAGCTTTCCCTGTAAGGAAGCTCACGATATGTTGCCAAACCCTCCACTCAGTGCATCAGGCCGGTTGCGACTGCTTATCGGGGTCGCCTTGTGCAGCCAATTGTTGATGCCCGCTTACGCCCTGGCCGACCCGGCCTACGATGCGCTGATCATTCAGGCGCGCAATGGCAACTTCACCCCCGCCCTTACGCAATTGCGCCAGTTGTCCGCCGAGCGCCAGACGCCCGGCCAGGTCAGCGATCACCTGGTGATTGCCGGTTGGGCCGGCCAGGACGCCGAAGTGCTGCAGGTCTACGAGGCCCAGGGCAAGCATCGCAACCTCAGCACCCAGGCGCTCGCCACGGTGGCGCGCACCTATCGCAACCAGAAACAGTGGGCCCAGGCCGAGGCGGTGTACCGTCAGGCGTTGCTGCGCGAACCGAACAACATCGACCTGCAACTGGGCCTGGCCCTCACCCAGGCCGATGGCGGCAAGGCCAACGAGGCGGTGCAGAGCACCCGTGCATTGGTGGCCGCCAAGCCTGACGACCCCAACCGCCGCATGGCCCTGGGTTATGCGCTGACCCGTGCCGGCTTGAACTACGACGCCCTGTTCGAATTCGACCAGGCTTTTATGCGCGCCGGCGATAAACCCGAAGTTGCTCGCGAGTACATCGTTGCCCTGCAAAAGGCTCGCTTGCCGGAGGCTGCGTTGCGCCTGTCGGCCCAGCGTCCGGGCCTGCTGGATGCGGTTACCCAACGCCGCCTGGAAGGCGACCTGGCCGCCGAGCGTGTGCGCATGGCCGAGTTCGCCACCCGCAGCGAACAGGAGCGCTACGTGATCGCCGACCGTGCGCTGCAGGCTTACGACAACCTGCTCGCACGCTGGACCCCCGACGCCAGCGCCCACGATGAAGTGGTGCGCTGGCGCATCGATCGCCTGGGCGCCCTCAAGGCTCGGGCGCGCACGGCGGATGTGGTGCGCGAATACGAAACCTTGACCCGCGAAGGCGTGCAATTACCCACCTACGCCGTGCGCTGGGTGGCGGCGTCCTACCTGGACCAACGCCAGCCGGAAAAGGCCGAGCCGCTATACCGTCAGGCCCTGAGCGCCGCCGATGCCGAGCCGGATGACCGTGTCGAAGACACCACCGCGTTGTTCTACGCCCTGCAGGAGAGCGATCAGGGCGAGCAAGCGCGTGAAGTCGCCAATGGCCTGGCCAACAGCCAGAAACCCCGGGTTGAACTCAAGGGCCTGCCCATCGGCAACCCCAACGATTCATGGATGGACGCCCAACAACTGGCCGCCCAGTCCGGCGTCTACGGCGGTGACCTGCCGGGCAGCGAGGCCGGGTTGGATGCACTGGTGGCCAAGGCCCCGGGCAACGTCGGCCTGCGCCTGGCCCAGGCCGACATGTACCGCGCCCGCGACCTGCCGCGCCGCGCCGAAGGCATCCTGAAGGAAACCGAAGCCCAGGCCCCGCGCGACATCGGCCTGGAAGTGTCCCAGGCTTACACCGCCATGGACTTGCAGGAGTGGCGCCAGCTCGACGTGCTCACCGACGACGTGGTCGCGCGCAACCCCGACAGTCGCCAGGTGCAGCGCCTCAACCGCCTGCGCAATGTGCATGACATGGCCGAACTGCGCGTCGAAGCCTACACCGGCAAAAGCTACGGTGGCGGCAATGACAGCGACGCCGGTGCGGTGGCCGGCAGCCGTGACTGGGGCATCGAGAGCGTGATCTACACGCCGCCCATCGACGAAGACTGGCGCCTGTTCGCCGGTGCCGGTTACGCCACCGCCGACTTTGAAGAAGGCACCGGTCAGCACCGCTGGCAGCGCGTCGGCGTGGAACGGCGCACCCGTGACTTGACCCTGGAAGCCGAGGTGTCCAACCACTCCTACGGCTTTGGTTCCAAGCAGGGCGCGCGCGTGGCGTTTGCCCATGACCTCAACGACCATTGGCAATACGGGGCTAGCCTCGATTACCTCGCCGCCACCACTCCGTTGCGGGCGTTGAACGCCGATATCACCGCCAATGGCGGCAGCGGCTTTATCCGCTGGCGCGCCAACGAAAGTCGCGAGTGGAAGTTGTCCGTCAGCCCGTCCCATTTCAGTGACGGCAATGATCGCGTCGAAGCAGTGCTCACCGGCCGCGAGGGCCTCTACAGCTCGCCGAAGGTGCAAGTGGACCTGGGCCTGGAAGTTGCCACCAGCCGCAACAGCAAGGAAGACACGGTGTATTTCAACCCGAAGTCGGACTTCAGCGTGTTGCCCACCGTCAACGTCAACCATGTGCTCTACCACCGCTACGAGACCCAGTGGAGTCAGCAGTTCCAAGTCGGTGCGGGTACTTACAGCCAGCGGGATTATTCCACCGGTGGCGTCGGCCTGATCGGCTATGGCCAACGCTTTCGCTGGAACGACGTATTGGAAGTCGGCGCCAACCTGAGCCTGATCAGCCGACCCTACGGCGGTGATCGCGAACGCGATCTGCGCCTGCTCGTCGACCTCACTTACCGTTTCTAAAAGAGCCTGACCATGACTGTTCTCAGCCGTTGCTTGTTGCTCCTGGGTGTATTGCTGGCCAGCGCCTGCGCCCAGCAACCCGCGCCCTTCACCCCACCCGCCGAGCGGCCGACCCCGGCCAACGAAGCGGCGTGGCCGAAGAACCATTTCCTGGGGATCGCTTACCACGACGTGTCGGACCGCGATCCCGACCAGGCCGTGGTGGCGGTGCGTACCGAGCGGCTGATCGAACAATTGGCCTGGCTGCGCGAGAACGGTTACCAGGCGGTCAGCGTCGACCAGATCCTCGCCGCCCGCCGTGGCGGCCCGGCATTGCCGCCCAAGGCGATCATGCTGAGTTTCGACGACGGCTATTCGAGCTTCTATACCCGCGTGATGCCGATTCTGCGCGCCTATCACTGGCCGGCATTGCTGGCGCCGGTGGGCTACTGGATCGACACGCCGTTGAACAAACCCGTGGACTTCGCCGGCATGCCGCGGCCCCGGGGTGAGTTCCTCACCTGGGAGCAGATTCGCGAGGTGTCGCAATCGGGCCTGGTGGAAATCGCCGCGCACACCGACGCCAATCACAAAGGCATCCTGGCCAACCCCCAGGGCAACCTGGAGCCGGCCGCGACCACCCGCCGCTACGATCCGGCGACCCATCGCTACGAAACCGAAGCGCAGTTCCAGGCGCGCATGCGCGCCGACGTGGTGGCGATCTCCAACAAGATCCGCGCCGTCACCGGCAAGGCGCCACGGGTGTGGGTATGGCCGTATGGCGCAGCCGACGGCACGTCGCTGGCGGTGGTCGGCGAGCAGGGTTACCAGATGGCCCTCACCCTCGAAGACGGCCTCGACAACCTCGGCGACCTGATGAGCAGCCCGCGCTTTCTGGTGGCCTCCGACCCGGACGGCGAGCACTTCGCCAACAGCATCGTGGCCGTGCAGGCCAAGGCGCCGTTGCGCGTGCTGCATGTGGACCTGGACAACGTGTACGACCCGGACGCCGCCCAGCAGGCGCGCAACCTCGACCAACTGGTGCAGCGCGTGGTGGATATGGGCGCCGGCACAGTGTTCCTGCAAGCCTTCGCCGACCCCAAGGGCGACGGCCTGGTGCATTCACTGTATTTCCCTAACCGCCACTTGCCGATGCGCGCCGACCTGTTCAACCGCGTTGCCTGGCAGCTGCGTACCCGCGCCCATGCCAGCGTGTATGCCTGGATGCCGGTGCTCAGCTTTGCCCTTGACCCCAAGCTCCCACGTGTAACGCGCTGGGACCCGAAAACCGGCAGCGTCGGCCTCGATCCCGACCAGTACCAGCGCCTGTCGCCATTCGATCCGGCCGTGCGCAAAATCATCGGCGAGATCTACGAGGACCTGGCGCGGGTGGGGCCGATCGACGGCATCCTTTATCACGACGATGCGGTGTTCAACGACTTCGAAGACGCCAGTCCCGCCGCGCTCAAGACCTACGCCGCCAACGGCTTGCCCGATAGCATTGCGGCCTTGCGCGCCGACCCGGCGGTGATGCAGCGCTGGACGCGTTTCAAGAGCCGCTACCTGATCGACTTCACCCACGAACTGACCGCCAAGGTGCGCGCCATCCGCGGCCCGCAGGTGCTGACCGCGCGCAACATCTTCGCCGAGCCGATGCTTAACCCGCCGAGCGAAGCCTGGTTCGCGCAGAACCTCGACGATTTCCTCCAGGCTTACGACTGGACCGCACCGATGGCCATGCCGTTGATGGAAGGACAGCAGGTAAACACCTCCAATGCCTGGCTGGAAAAACTGGTAGCCACCGTTAAAAAGCGCCCCGGCGCACTGGAGCGCACGGTGTTTGAACTGCAGGCCAAAGACTGGCGCACCAAAGACGCCACCGATATCAACGGTGCGCAAATGGCCGAATGGATGGGTGTGCTCAAACGCCAGGGGGTCACGAGTTTTGGTTATTACCCGGACAACTTCCTGGAAAACTCTCCGGACCTGAAGACCGTGCGTCCGGCCCTTTCCAACCAATGGAACCCTTGACCATGTTCGACAGAATCCTGGCTTTATTCGTACTGGCGCTGGTGTTGGGCGTGCCTCTGGGCCTGATCTTCCTGGTCACCGGGCAGTTCCTGATGGACTTCGTATTCTTCTACCCGCTGTTCATGTCAGCGCTGTGGATTGCCGGCGGCCTGTACTTCTGGCTGCACTGGGAACGCCACTGGCCCTGGCAGGAAGACACTCCGGCGCCGATCCTGGCCGGCAATCCGCTGATCTCGATCATCATCCCTTGCTACAACGAAGGGGATAACGCCGCCGATACCATCCATGCGGCGCTCGGCCAGCTGTACACGAACATTGAAGTGATCGCGGTCAACGACGGCTCCAAGGACAACACCGCAGCGGTGCTCGATTCCCTGGCATTGGAGCATCCACGCCTGCGCGTGCTGCACCTGGCACAGAACCAGGGCAAGGCCGTGGCCCTGCGCATGGGTGCGGTGGCGGCGCGCAGCGAATACCTGGTGTGCATCGACGGCGATGCGTTGCTCGACAAAAACGCGGCGGCTTATCTGGTCGCGCCGATGCTCGATAACCCCCGGCTGGGCGCTGTTACCGGCAACCCACGGATTCGCACGCGGTCGACTTTGATCGGCCGTGTGCAGGTGGGCGAGTTCTCGTCGATCATCGGTTTGATCAAGCGCACCCAGCGCGTGTTCGGCCGGATCTTCACGGTGTCGGGTGTGGTGGTGGCGTTCCGTAAGAAAGCGCTGGACCGCATCGACTACTGGAGCACCGACATGATCACCGAGGACATCGACGTGAGTTGGAAGCTGCAGTTGGACCACTGGAGCATTTTCTACGAGCCGCGCGCGTTGTGCTGGATCCTGATGCCCGAAACCGTCGGCGGCCTGTGGAAGCAGCGTTTGCGCTGGGCCCAGGGCGGCGCCGAAGTGCTGTTCAAGAACATCCGCGGCATCTGGCAATGGCGTCACCGCTACCTGTGGCCGTTGCTGTTCGAGTACTGCCTGTCCACCGGCTGGGCGTTTACCTTCCTGCTGTCGGTGATTTTCTGGGGCGTGGGCAAGTTTATTCCGCTGCCGCAGGCAATCGCCGTCGACGCCCTGATGCCGCCGGCGTTTACCGGTTTGGTGCTGGCGATGGTGTGTCTGCTGCAGTTCGCGGTCAGCATTATCATCGACCGCCGTTACGAGAAAGACCTATGGAAAACCCTGTTCTGGACGGTGTGGTACCCGATGGTGTTCTGGCTGGTCAGCCTGTTTACCACGCTGGTGAGTTTCCCCAAGGTGCTGTTCAACCAGCATCAGAAACGCGCGCGCTGGGTGAGCCCGGACCGTGGTATCAAACCTGTCAGTGAGGAGGCGTGATCATGAACCTGGTCAGAACTCGCCAAAGCCTGGTGATGTGGATTATCGACGTGCTGTTGACCCTGATGGCCTGGGCCGGCTTGATCTGGTTGCTCGCGCGCGGCATCACTTCGATGCTCGACACCCATGGCGGCCCGCGGATCGAAGCACCGATTTTCGCAGCGCTCAACACCCTGCAGATCTACCTGTGGATCGCCTTGTTCAACGCGGTGATCCTGGTCTCCTGGGCGCGCTATCAGCAACGCAAAGGCCGCAAATTCGCCCAGCGCCGCGCACAAACCAGCGGCCTGAGCGACAAGCATCTCAGTGAGAGCTTCAAATTGGGCGCGGGCGACCTGGAACAACTGCGCCGTCCGGGCGTACTGGTGATTCACAACGATGAAGACGGCGGTGTGGGCGAAGTTAAATCGCACGTCTCCCGTGACGTGGAACGCCCGCCACTGACCCTCGTGCCCGGCCAGGAAAAAGGCCAGGACATCGGCTGAATCCCCTGGGTGGATAGCTTCCGGCCGTGCAGTCATGGGGTGAGCGGGCTTGTTGTGGTGAGCGGGGCAAGCCTGCTCACCACAACAACCTCATTTTCTCAGGTTATGTTTACGCCGAAGCTGTGTAGACACCTGTACCTGCAAGGGGGCACGAAAAACAGGTGGCCCTGCCGGTGAGCGTTTCCTGCCTTGCAGCGCAATCCCGACAAATGGGATCCAATTCACAAAACGCCCGCGAACTTTTCCTGCTTTCTCGGTACTAACCTATCTCGGCGGAACCTTGATGGCGAAATAATGGCTATTTATCAAGGTGCTCGGCTCATATTCAAAAAGAATCGCCACTGGTCGGAATAATCACTCCAGCGAATGGCGTTAGTTCTTTTTGATGTTTTTTTATTATTAATAATCAATAGGTTAGGCGTTAAGTAAGTGCGAGCGTGCAACTAACCCCTGTGCTTGGGTTAGAGCAAGTTCGATGTTAGTTTGCGCCCCCTTGATTTTTCGACGGATCGAACATGCCCCTGTTATTGCCACGGATTCGGTTATCGCTGTGCACTTTCCTGCTCGCTTGTTTAAGCGTGAACAGTGCGTCCGCCGCGCCTACGCCCGGCGATCAGGACCTGATCCGCGACCGGCAGAATCGCCTGCTCGAAGAACAGAGCCGTCGCCTGCAGGAGCTTCAGGACCTGCCCGGCAAACAGACCAAGCCCGCCGCTCCGACGACGCCGGCAGACACTCGTTGCTTCCCGATCCAAGACATCGAACTCAAGGGCGCCGACAGCCTGTCCGTCGCCGACCGCGCGCGCCTGCTCAAACCTTACATCGGCCAGTGCCTGGGCGTGTCGCAGCTCAATGAACTGCTCAAGGTCATCACCGACTATTACATCGCCAAAGGCCGCGTCACCAGCCGTGCCTACTTGCCGCAGCAAGACCTGTCCAGCGGCCACCTGCAGGTGCTGGTGGTCGAAGGCAAACTCGAAGCGCTGAAAAGCGCCGAGGGCAGCAGCGTGACCGACCGCGAACTGGCCATGGCCTTTCCCGGCAAGGTCGGCGAGGCGCTGAACCTGCGCGAAATCGAGCAACTGGTGGACCAACTCAACCGCTTGCCCTCCAAGCAGGCGCAGATGGAACTGACCCCAGGCCAGCAGATCGGCGGCAGTGACGTGGTGGTCAAGAACACCCCGCAAAAGCCCTGGCGCGCCAGCCTGTCGCGTAACAACGACGGCCAGAAAAGCACCGGCGAACAGCAGTGGGGCGCCGGCCTGGAATGGGACAGCCCGCTGGGCCTGGGCGACCAACTGATGCTGCGCGGCGGCCACGATGCGGTCAGCGACCACCAGAAAACCTCGAAAAACAGCATGCTCTATTACAACGTGCCATGGGGTTGGTGGAACTTCAGCTACACCTACAGCGAAAGCGACTACCGCACGTACGGCCAGACCGACAGCACCAAATTCAAGCTCAATGGCGACAACGAGAACCACCAGCTGCGCGCCGAGCGGGTGATCCACCGCGACGACGTGAGCAAGACCTCGGTGAACGTCGGCCTGGCCCATCTGCGTACCAACAACTACGTCCTCGACGTGCGCACCGCGCCGAGCAGCAACCGCCTCAGCGAACTCCAGTTCGGCATCAACCACGGTCGGCGCATCGGCAATGCGTTCGTCAACCTCGACCTGGGCATGCAGAACGGCATCGGCCTGCTCGATGCCCAGTCTGAAGAAGAGCGCGATCAGTTCGGCAACCGCCAGGCCAATTCGCGCTACCGCAAATACACCGCCACCGTCAGCTATTTGCAGCCGTTCACGCTATGGGGCGAGTCGTTGAGTTTTTCCAGCCTGGCCACCGGTCAGCGCAGCGAAGACATTCTGTTCAGCCCGCAACGCGTGAGCCTGGGCGGCTCGGCCTCGGTACGCGGTTTCAAGGATCAGCAACTGACCGGCGACAGCGGCGGCTACTGGCGCAACGAGGTGCGTTGGGCGCGCCCGGTGACCCTGGATTGGATGCGCCCGGCCTTTGCCGAGTACGGCGCCAGCGTCGGCTACGACCAGGGCGTGATCAGCAACGACCGCTACAACGGCGATGTGCATGGCCGCGTGTCCAGCAACTCCCTGGAGCTGTTCGCCCGGGGCAAGCACGTCAGCACCAGCGTGACCTTTGCCCATTCTTTGGAAAGACCGGCCGTAGTGAGCGAGCGCGAAGCGCCGATCTACTTCCGTATGGACTTCTTCCTGTAATTCAACGCCCCGCCGCAATGAGAATCTGACAATGGATGTTCGCCAATTTGCCTTCCTGGCCCGCCAACCTTCCGCCGCTTTGAAGCCGCGTGACGCGTTCTTCGGCCTGCCCAAGCGCGGGCTGGCGTTGATCCTGGCCAACGCGCTGTTCTGGCAGCCGCTGCTGGCCCAGGCCGAAGGCATCGTGGTCAGCGCGCCGGGCACCACTGTCGGCGCGGCGGGCAATGGCGTGCCGGTGGTGAACATCGCCACGCCCAACGGCGCAGGCTTGTCTCATAACCAGTTCCAGCAATACAACGTCGGCCCCAACGGCGTGATCCTCAACAACGCCAGCGGCACCATGGCCAACACCCAGTTGGGCGGCTACATCGTCGGTAACCCCAACCTCAAAGGCGGCGCGGCCAGCGTCATCCTCAACGAAGTCACCGGCAGCAACCCCAGCCAACTGCGCGGGTACACCGAAGTGGCGGGGCAGTCGGCCAAAGTCATCGTCGCCAACCCGTACGGCGTCACCTGCAGCGGCTGCGGCTTTATCAACACGCCGAACGTCACCCTCACCACCGGCAAACCGGTACTTGACGCGAACGGCCAACTGAAAAGCTACCAGGTCGACGGCGGCGCGGTGACCATCGACGGCGAAGGCTTGAACGCCAGCAACGTCGACCGCTTCGACATCATCACCCGCTCGGCCAAGATCAACGCGCAGATCAACGCGCGCGAACTGAACGTAATCGCCGGGCGCAACGATGTGGACGCCCAAAGCCTGAAAACCACACCGCGCGCCGACGACGGCAGCGCCAAGCCCGAGCTGGCGATCGACTCCAGCGCGTTGGGCGGCATGTACGCCGGCGCGATCAAGCTGGTGGGCACCGAGGCCGGGGTGGGGGTGAAACTCGACGGCACGCTGGCGGCCAGTGGTGGGGATATCCAGCTCGATGCCAATGGGCGTCTGAGCATGGCGCAGGCGGCGGCCACTGCCGGCAACATCAAGGTCACTGCGCAGAACGTCGACCTCACCGATAAGGTCTACGCCACCGGCAACGTGCAGATCACCAGCGCCCAGGCCCTGGTCAACCAGAAGAGCGTGGCGGCCGGTCAGCGCATTGAACTCAACGCCGCGACCGTCACCAACCCCGGCATCGTCGAAGCCGGCGTCGCCTCCGACAACAGCCGCAATACCACCGGCGACCTGGTGGTCAACGCGCAAACCGTCACCACCTCCGGCAACCTGCTGGCCAGCCGCGCCCTGGCGATCACCGCCGCGCAGGCGCTGACCAACCAGGGCGCGATCATCCAGGCCAAGACCGTCGACGTCAGCAGCGCCAAACTGACCAACCAGGGCGCCACCGCGCGCCTGTACGGCGAACAGAGCCTGGCGATCAACTCGCCGGCCATCGTCAACCTCGGCGGCCTGATTCGCTTCGGTGAAGGCCAGGCCGCCACGCTCAACAGCGCATCCCTGAACAACCAGGGCCGTATCGAGATGGCCGGCGGCAGCCTGGTACTCACCAGTGCCGACCTGAACAACAGCGGCGGGCAAATCATCGCCAACGAGCTGACGCTCAACGCCGGCAAGCTCAATAACCAGAACGGCGTGCTGGTGGCCAAGACCGCCAACGTCAATGCCACCGAGCTCGACAACAGCCTCAAGGGCCTGATCCAGGCCGACGGCGGCGCGCTCAACCTCACCGTCACCAACGGCCTCAACAACGCCCAGGGTTTCGCCCAGGCCAGCACCGACCTGACCGTCAACGCCGGCACCCTCGGCAGCAATGCCGGCGGCGTATTGAGCGCCGACACCGGCAAGCTGACCCTCACCGCCGCGCAACAGCTCAATAACGCCCAGGGCCGCGTGCAGGCCGGGCAGGGCAATATCGAACTGCACGCCGCGAACCTGGATAACCAGAGCGGCGTCATCGTCGGCAAACAATTGCTGCTCGACGTCGCCGGTGGCGATATCGATAACCGCGCCGGACGCGTATTGGGTGACCAACTCGACGTACGCGCCTCCGGCCTCGACAACCGCAGCGCCGGCTTGCTCGCCGGTGGCGCCCAGGGCGTAAGCCTGCTGCTCAAAGGCCCGGGCCAATTGCTCAACGCCCAGGGCCGCATCCAGAGCGAAGGCCTGCTGCAACTGCGCGGCGAGCGTTTCGACAACAGTGCCGGCATCCTGCTCGGCCAAACCGTCGATGTGACGGCGCAGCGCTTCACCAACAGCAACAAAGGCGCGTTGGTCAGCGATGGCGGCGACGTGGTGCTCAACGTCAGCGACCTGTTGACTAACGTCGGCGGCCAGATCGACGCGGGCGAGCGCAGTGTGTTGGTCAAGCAACTCACCACCCTCGACAACAGCGGCGGCACCCTGCGTGGCAAGCGCCTGGACATCACCGCCCAGCACCTGAATAACAACGACGACGGCCAACTGCTGGCCGGCGCCGGGGGCTTGAGCTTCAGCGGCCAGGATGTGAGCAACCGCAAGGGTCTGATCCTCAGCGGCGGCGCCCTCACCGAGTTGCACACCACCAGCCTGGATAACCAGGGCGGCACGGTGCAAGGCGACAGCCTGACCGTCACCGCCGACAAGGTCGACAACGGCAGCGGCGGCCTGATGGCGAGCCTGGTCGGCAACCTGCAACTGACCGTCGAAGCGCTGGCCAACCGTGGCGGCAAACTGTTCGGCAAAGAACAGCTGACCGTCAGCGGCGCCACCCTCGACAACAGCGAGGGCGGCCAGGTCAGCGGCAACCTGCTCAACCTGACCTCACGCGACACCCTCACCAACCAGGGCGGCCTGATCGAAGCCAACCAGGGGCTGAGCCTCAACGGTGGCAACCTGGACAACAGCGCCAACGGCCAACTGCGCGCGCTTGGCGGTGCCAGCAGCAGCCTCAACCTCAGCGGCGCGGTGAACAACCAGGGCGGCACCCTCGAATTCGGCAGCACGGCCTTCAGCCTCGACGCCACCAGCCTGAATAATCAGGCCGGCCTGTTGCAGCACGCCGGCAGCGGCCTGTTTCGCATCAACACCGCCAGCCTCAACGGCAGCCAGGGCACTATCAACGGCATGGGCACCGCCGACTGGGCGTTCGGCAAAGTCGACGGGCTCGGTCGCCTGCAACTCAACGAAGTGCTTACCTACAAAAGTGCTCAAGGCCTGGCCCTCAAGGCCGGCGACCGCATGGCCAGCGGCAAGGGCCTGGTCCTCAATGTGGCAAGCCTGGACAACGGCGGCGAACTGCTCAGCGACGGTGACCTGAGCATCACCACTGGCGACATGAGCAACAGCGGCCGCGTGTCGGCCCTGCAGACACTCACCGTGGCGGCGAACAACCTCAGCCAGAACGGCGGCCGCCTGGCGGCCAACAATACCCGCCTGACCCTGGGCGGCACCCTGGACAACCTCGGTTTCCTCACTGCGCGTCAGCAACTGGATATCGCCGCGGCGCAGATCAATAACCGCGGCACCCTCGGCGCCCAGGGTGCGGTAAATCTCACTGCGGTCAATGGCATCACCAACGCGGCCGATTCGCTGCTGTTCAGCGGTGGCAACCTGACTCTGCGCGCCAATGGTTTCAGCAACCTTCATGGCGACGTCTACAGCAAAGGCGACTTGAGCTTCGCCGCGCGCGATGGCGGCCGTGCCGCGCTGTTCAGTAACCGTTCCGGCACCGTGGAAAGCGAAGGCTCGATCGGTATCAATGCGGGCTTTATCGAAAACGCCAAAGATGAATTCGAACTCGGGCAGACGCTGACCACCGGCAGCTTGAGTTGGATCTGTGGCCAGCACTGCGGCGAAAAAGATTGGTGGGAAAAAGGCATCATCACCATCTACGAGACCTACCTTGAGGCGGCGACCAAGGATTCGGCAGCGGCGCGCCTGGTAGCTGGCAAAAACATGCTGCTGCAAGGCGACAATGTGCAGAATCGCTACAGCCTGATGGCTGCCAATGGCGACCTGAGTATTGCCGCCGGTGACCTGCTTAACCAGGGTGCCGCCACTCGCACAGGGCAGCGCAAGATTGTCGTCACCACGCCAGGACGTGTCTCCGACGATTTATTTGAACGCATGCAATGGGTCGACGTTCCCGCTTTCAATGCGGCCACGGCGGCTGGGCATTTCGATAAGGCGCGCTTTGAAGAGCTGAAAAACCGCTCACCCAATAGCTATCCTTTCGAGCACATAAGCGACGTCACCACCTGGACCAACAACAGTGGCCCCGGCTACGACGCCACCCTGCAAGCCGGCGGCACGGTCAACCTCAACGTCGCCCGCACCCTGCAAAACGGCACGCTGCACAACAACACCCTGGCCCAGTTGACCGGCACCCTCGGCGACGACCAGACCGGCATCCCCGTCGGTGGCATCAACATCAACCTGAGCAAACACGCCAACGACCCGAGCGCCAAGGCCGCCGGCAGCATCCTGCCCGTAGCAGGCGCGGCCCCCGGCGGCGGCTTCGTGCCCGTGGACTACACCGGCACCGCCTTCGCCCCGGTCGACCCGACCACCTCGCCTAACTTCCAACTGCCCAAGGGCGAGTACGGCCTGTTCGTTAAAAATCCTGACCCGACCAGCCATTACCTGATCGAGACCAACCCCGAGTTCGCCTCCCTCACGGGCTTCTTCAGCTCCGACTACATGCTCGGCAAACTCGGCTTCAGCTCAGACAACGCCTGGCGCCGCCTCGGCGATGGCCAATACGAAACCCGCCTGATCCGCGACGCCGTGCTCGCCCAAACCGGCCAACGCTTCCTCGCCGGCGGCCTGTACAGCGACGCCGACCAGTTCCGCTACCTGATGGACAACGCGTTGGCCAGCAAAGATGCGCTGCGCCTGAGCCTGGGTGTTACCCTCACCAGCCAGCAAGTCGGCGCCCTGACCCACGACATCGTGTGGATGGAAAACCGCGTGGTCGACGGCCAGACCGTCCTGGTGCCCGTGCTCTACCTGGCCCAGGCCGAGTCGCGCAACGTACGCGGCAACAGCCTGATCCAGGGCCGCGACCTCAACCTGGTCACCGGCGGTGACCTGATCAACGTCGGCACCCTGCGCGCCAGCAACAACCTCTCCGCCGTCAGCAGCGGCAGCCTCTACACCAGCGGCCTGGTCGAGGCCGGCAACAACCTGAGCCTGCTGGCCCAGGACAGCATCCGCAACGCCATGGCCGGTGAGATTCGCGGCAAGCAAGTCAGCCTCACCGCCCTGCGAGGCGACATCACCAACGACACCACTGCTATCCAAGTGCGTGACGGCGTCGGCATGCGCACCCTCACCGACGGCAGCGGCGGCACCATCGTCGCCCGCGGAAACCTGGCCATGGACGCTGGCCGCGACCTCACCAACCGGGGTGCCCTCACTGCCGGCAATGACGCCAACCTCACCGCAGGCCGCGACCTCAACCTCATCGCCGCCAGCGACACCAGCGTCAAGCACGAGATCCGCGACGGCGGCGAGAAATCCAGCATCACCACCGACGTCAAAAACCTCGCCGCCAGCGTCACGGCGGGCGGCAGCATCAACATGCAAGCCGGGCAAGACGTCAACATCATCGGCAGCACCGCCACCGCCGGCAAAGACCTCAACATCGCCGCCGGCCGCGACCTCAACATCGCCTCCGTCAGCGACATGCACAACGTCGATGGCAAGGAAAAGCACGGCAAGAAACGCATCAAGACCGCAGACGAGCAGACCACCCAAGTGGCCAGCGTACTGACGGCGGGTGGGGATTTTGTCAGCCAGGCCGGGCGTGACACCACGATCGTGGCGAGCAGGATCAGCGCGGGGAATGAGGCTTATCTGTATAGCGGGGATAAGTTGAGTTTGTTGGCGGCTGAGAACAGTACGCATACGTTGTATGACATGAAGAAAAACAGCGGCTGGGGTTCCAAGAAAACCCAGCGCGACGAGGTCACTCGTATTACCAACGTCGGTACTGAAATCAAGACCGGCGGCGACCTGATACTCAAGAGTGAAGGAGATCAGACCTATCAACTTGCCAAGCTTCAAAGCGGCAAGGACATCACTCTGGACAGTGGTGGCGCGATTACTTTTGAAGCGGTCAAGGATCTGCATCAAGAGAGCCATGAGAAGAGTAATAACAACGCGTTCTGGGTTTCTTCCAAGGGCAAGGGCAACACCGACGAGACCGTCCGCCAGAGTCAGCTGATCGCCGAAGGCAATGTGGCAATCAAAGCTGTCGCCGGTTTGAAGATCGACATTAACCAGGTCAATCAGGAGACAGTCAGCCAGTCCATTGATGCGATGGTTAAGGCCGATCCACAGTTAGCTTGGATCAAGGATGCTGAGAAGCGTGGCGATGTGGACTGGAGGCAGGTCAAGGAGATCCACGACAGCTTCAAGTACAGCAACTCGGGCCTGGGGCCTGCTTCGCAGATCATTATTGCGATTGTGATGGCAGCAGTGGTTGGGCCACTAGCAGCAGTCGCGGCAGGTGGTGGCACTGTGGGCGCTGTCGCTGGTGCTGTAGCGGCGGGCGCGTCTACGAACGCGACTGTCAGCGTAGTCAACAATCGGGGCAACCTAGGCGCTGTGCTCAAGGATGTTACTTCTTCGGATGCTATGAAGGGGTATGTCATTGCCGGTGCTACAGCCGGTCTGACGGCGGAATATTTTGGTGATTGGACTGGAACCGAAACAAACACGGCAACAGGGAAAATCACAACGCCAGGAATACTGAATAGCTGGCGGGGTGTCGGCCAATTTGCGGCTAACCAAACGCTGCAAAGTGGCACTTCCATGTTGTTGAGCAAAGCGCTCGGGCAAGGTGGCAGTGCCAGCGATGCGCTTAAAAATGCGTTGTTTAACACTTTGGCGGCTGCCAGTTTTAATTTGTTGGGTAATTACACGAAAAATGTGTTCGCAGATGGTTCGGCACCAAAGGTCGCGATTCATGCCATGGTAGGTGGGCTGTTAGCGGAGGCCACTGGTGGAGACTTCAAAACCGGAGCATTGGCAGCAGGAGCAAGCGAGGCTCTAGTCACTCATCTGGACTCCTTGGTCAAAGGCGACGATGACTTGCTTACGATGAGTTCGCAAATCGTCGGTGTGCTAGCTGCAGCAGCACAAGGGGATGTCGATGCGTCCAAGCTTGAGAAGGGCAGTTGGGTCGCTCAGAACGGAACGCAATACAACTATCTAAATCACAATCAACTTGAAAGAGCCGCCAAGAAAATAGCCGCGTGCACGGATACCTCCTGCATTGAAGACACCACTCGTAAATTTAAGGAGTTAAGTCTTCAGCAGGATATTGAAGCGATAGCGGGCTGTAAGGCTGATCCTTCGACTTGTGCGGCACGATCGAAAGAAGTCGCCAATACCATGGCAGACCTGAACCCCATCAAAGATATTGTGGAATATGGCTCGCCGAAGGCTCGAGAAGCAGTACAGAACCTCATTAACTCAAACTTTGAATTCCAGGAGATGCTAGCAACAGCGACGACTGAGCATACTGTAGGAGCTATGGTCGATACGCTTAAATCGAAATGGAACCTTAGTGACGCGCAGGCGCAAGAGATCACTAACGATCTGAAAGTCGCTCTTGCCGTTGGCTTAGGTACAGCTGCTGGTGCCTTGGCGTACAAACGCGCCATTGCCAGTGGTAAAAAGCAGCCCCAACCTTCTAAACCGGATCTCATGCCGGAAGGCGGGAAAAACGTCTGGGATCTTGAGCCTCGTGCTCGGGGCAGGCAGATTGAGTCAACGCTAACAGACACAGATTATAAGGACTGGGCTCGAACGGATAATTTAATAAATCCCAAGACAGGACAACCATTTAAATCCAATAATTTTCCGGTCATTGACTTTCAGCTTGAAAATAATGTAGTAAGTTTGAAAACAATTGATACGCGTGGTAAAGGGTGGTCTTATGATATGAGAACGCATATAGATAACTTGCAAAGTTCGAAAATTACTGTGGATGGTATCCCAGCGACGAAGATTCTGGATATACGAGTTCAGCCTGGTGGGTTGGCTGATTCGAGTAAGCTTATAGAGTATGGTAAGCAGCGTAATATTACTGTCATTATCAAAGAGTTTGGCGGCTAATCATATGTTTGACATTGAAGTTGTTTTTAGTGAAGGCTTGTACGATAGCTCGCCAAATGTATGGGTGCGATTGGTGCAACAGCTCAATGACTTTAAGGAATTCGAGGTAATTGATGGATTCACCGGCAAAAAAATGTTATTTGGTGAAGTTTTGCGCTACTTGAAACAAAATAAGCGCAAGAGTTTTTTTGTTGAGTTGGCGGGTGGTTCTATCGAGTTTTCGCTTGTGGCGGATAAAGAACTGTGCCGATTAGATATAAAGAACCTCGCAAATTCTCTTGAGATGGCGCACTCTTTGATTGCTGCACTAATAGATGAGCCAGCTTTCGTTCAGGCTCGAGTTTACGATGCTGAGTATGATCGGTGGCAAAATGCCGAGAATATCACACTCTTCGAAGCGGCCAATGTTGAGCACTCCCATCTACCTAAAAAAAGCAATGGATTACCTTTCCCGCTTACCCAAGAGGTTGTAGATATATCAAATAATCCTGGGCGCTGGGTTTTAAGGAAAGGTTATATAGAGGCTGTTGGTTCGCCAATGTGGGTTAGTAAGTCTCTGCTTAACTCATTAGACGTGGACGAAAAAGAGTTGATGAATGTCGACTGTTTTTCCGTGGAAAATTTGGGTAGTGTTTTGAAGATTGTTGCTTGCGAGCAGTGTTTCACAGCTGATGTAGGAATCCAGGCTGAGAGGCAAGTCATGCTGAGAAAGATTTTATTTAAAGCGTGAGGTCTAGATCCGTGCAATGAAAGCTGGATTGATAAGGGGCTGTGAGGAAGTGAACGGCGAAAAATGGACAGATTTATTTAAATCAGAGTTGAAAGATCTGTTCATTTACTGAGGGGCTGATATGAGGTACTACTTAATGCGACAAGATATAACTGTCTGCGATAGGTGGGTGCTCGGAGATGTACATCATGTAGATAACTGGCATTTCAGTGATCCTCCAGTTAATTTTATGGAGCCAGGCACATATACTCTCGATGTAAGGTTCGACGGTAAAGAAGTTGATTATTCCCTCGCTGGATACGCTAGTGTTCCTGTTTTAATCCTGGCAAAAATGTTTGGAGACTATCACTATTTTTCCAGCGCCGTTGCCAAAATAGAGTGGACATTATAATGTATGAAAATATTCGCTATATGCTAAAGACTATATTTTCTGCAGACTTTGGTTTTCAGGAGGAAGCTGCTAAAAATATATACCTAAGAGGCTTGATATCAAGTGGAAAGCTGGATGAGATGAAAGCTGAGCTGGCTGCAGCGTTCGAAGATAACAGTGTGCGTTGGAGAGAAATGCTTTTGAATGATGATTATGAAGTCCAAGACTTCGATACTGAAGAGGAATCAATAGCGTATGTAAAGAGAGTGCTTTGGGATCCGTTGAACTCTTAGAGCTTTCTTGACGGTGCAAAAGGTGGCGGTTCTGGTGGTTTCAGTGGCGGTAAACCTACTATTGTGGATGATCCATATAGCCCGGTTGCTATTACTGAAAGTTCTAGAGTAAATAGAGATTATTATGGTCGAGAAAATGCTGCCGATGAATTTTCTGCTCCAGACTACGCAACGCATTCAACAGCAAAGAGCTATCAGTCAACGGTGCCAAGAGATCTGAACGAGAGACTTTGTGGAACAGGGTGATAGAAAATCCTTCAGCCGGTCGTGATCAAAACTAGCTGGTGATAAAGACCTTCCGCGGAGTGAGGGACGAAAAAAAATGGAAGTAAGTCACCGTCTGCCTAGCGGAGAAAATATAACCCTCCACTATCAATACAACTCCGCAACCGGTAAAGCATACGATATGAAAATTACCACGCCGCAGCAGCTGCCCCCTTTGCTGCAGCCCGGTAGGACTATTGAGTGATGTGGAATGATTATTCGAGAAATTGGGCGAGAAGAGCCCGTGCAGGTGTTTGGGATTTACTGGATAGAGAACGAGCGCTTTTACTGGGTCATTCCTTATGATGGTTATGGCGGTTTGAGGGCACTCAGTGATAGAGAAGTCAATGTTGTTGACTCTTCTTTGTCAGCTGATCTCATCCTCTGCAAGGATGGTGGGGGAGGGGACATGATTCTGCATTGGGCAGCGGAAGATTTGGTTGAAGAGCTTGTGGAGCGTGATCCACAGGCGATGGTCGAGTTGTTAGAACGCTTAAAAGGCTGATGGTCCAAAAGGGACGGGTTCTGCTGGTACGGGCACGACGGCGGGTAGTGATGTTGCAAGTACAACGCCTAAAGCTGGTGCTTTTTGGAATAAAACAACAGTTTTAGATAGGACTGTCTATCAACGTAACGACCTCTTTGATCCAGAGGCCCTATCGACCTGGAGAGTACGAGGTAAAACTGTTCAAGACTCAAACCTTGAGAGGATTGCCTCGGGTCGAGCACCAATTGGGTATGATGGAAAATCAGTCGAGTTACATCACCTCTCGCAAACTGAAGTTAATGGGTTCGCTGGTACTCGTGGTTCACTTGCAGAAGTTGGTTCTGTGATCAACCTATGAACACTGGGAAGTACCCTCATCTGAAAGTGTTTTTTGCTTTCTGGTTTATGCCCTGATTTGAGGGCGGTTTTTTGTGTAGGGCCACATCGCGCTGCTGTTCGAGTATTATTCGAACGGCCTCGCACCTATTGGGTGTGAATCTTAAAAGAATGAAAATAGGGGGCAGACCGCGATTAATGCATCAATGTATATTGGTGGTCTGACCTCTATTTTTCCTGATTCAAGTTTATCCATTTATCAGCGGCAGGAAAGTCATGACAATAGAAAAGGAAATTCGACAATGAAGTATTGGAACGTATACCGAAAAGGTCTTTACCTAGTCATCCTGTTCAAGCTCACTCTATTAACAGGCTGCGCAGGAATTCCCTACGAAAAGCCCGAAGACCAGATTTCTATCCAGAAGGACCTTTCCATAAAGGCTGAGGATATTGTCATAATGAGTCAGGTAAGTTGGTGCTCCTATCCTTATGGTGACATGGCGCCGTGTCGTCCACAGGATGCACTTGCGGTACAGACGCGAACAAAGCTGATATTTGCCAGTTATAGCAGTCAGCACTATAAGCCCGACTTAGAAGTGTTGGCCAGTGACGTCATGTGTGCTCACCTCTACGAGTCCAGAGATACGTCACCGAATTTCTATTTATTCACCAAAGATTATGCGCTGCAGATTTGGCCAATGGATGCGCATAGTAAACCGGATATGAAGAAAAAAAAGCTCATGCTCGATGTCATGGTGCCGCAAGGGAAAAAAGCATACGTGGGGCCAGAGGGTAATTTTGTGACAGCCACCGGGCGGACCAGCGAGGCAATTTATGTCTCGCGCTATCCCAGCATCGTATATACGAGCCATCCGGAAATATTGCAGCTGGTCAATCCATGTGGTCAGTAGTTCAAACTAGAAAATAGGCGGATTTATTCAATTGAAATGCTTGTTATTTAAGCGTGAGTAAAGGGGGCGGATTTATCTAGTTGATTTATTTGGTTGTACTACTCACGCACAAAGCGGGCGACACTAAGGCCGCCCTATTTTCACTCAGGACAGATCGGCGTTAAGCCTGCGACTGATGACATCTAGCAAATCGCACCCATCGCGCAGCGGAATGGCCAGCAAGTGGGCGAAGTCTGAAAGTACTACGGCATCGCTGCTGAGTTGTTCGCGGAAGGCCAGATTTTCCAGCAGTTGGGTGACGGCCCGAATGCGATGCGCGGCGGCATCGTGAAGGACGTCGAGGGGCGCCTGGGTGTCGATGATCAGCGCAGGGACGGTGCAGTCGTGGCCGGTTAGGGGCATGTATCTGTTCATGGGTACAACCTCGGTCAGTAGAGTGAGGCTGTCGCCTATCGTCGCCAAACGAATGGGTGACAGCTGTACGCAGGTTGGCGAACCGGGACCGAGTTCCGGCAGACCCGGAGGTCTCCCACGCACAGCTGCCATAGAGCAGCGATGCGGGTACGGAAGCCCCTGCAATCAAGCAGATAGCTTTCGCATACGGTCAACGGATCGCCAAATCCGATCGCCCTGTTGGACGACGGCCGGACTATAAGCCCCTCACCCAAAACCGCGCAAGGCATCAGAGTAGTGGCATAATGCCTTGTCTCGCGCCATACAACGCCGACAGGCTGGCCACGACCCAGTGCATCAATGATAAGACCCGCTACCCACAAGGAAGAAATACATGATCAAGTTGTTCTGCAAAGCCGCTGTCGTTCTGTCCCTGGCCACCCTGTTTGGCTGTTCTTCGACGCCTTCTGTAGAGAAGATGCAGGCTGACGTCGCGAGCTATTCGTTGCCCAAGGCCGCCGTGGCCGATAAAGGCCTGGTGTATGTCGTGCGCCCGAGCAACGTCGGGATGCTGGTACGGTTCAACGTGTTCCTGGATGACAAGGAAGCCGACTCGGAGATGGGTTACAACCGCGGTAACCAGTACATCTATTTTTTCGTGACGCCGGGCAAGCACGTGATCAGCTCCAAGGCTGAAAACTGGGCGGACATGCCAATCGACGTCAAAGCCGGTGAGGTGGTTTACCTCAAGCAGGAAGTTGAAATGGGTTTCGCCGTGGCGCGCAACAGTCTCAAAGTGCTGAGCGACCTGGAAGGCCGTTATCTGGTCAAGGATGCGTCCTTGGGTACCCTTGTCAAAGAAAACAAATAAGTTAACGCGTTTGGCGCCGGCCGAAGCCCAAGGCTCTGCCGGCCCCGCTATTCACCTGTGAACATTAAAGGACTGATGTGAAAAATCTCCTCTTCATCCTCCTCACCACTCTCATCCTCGGCGGTTGTGTCAGCCACCCCCTCACCCCCGAAAACCGTGCGCAGATCAAGACCGTCAAAGTCCTGCCCGTGAAGTGGGAAAAGAACATGGTGTACTTCGGCCGTGAGCAAGCGTGGAGCGCGGCCCTGGGGGCTGGGGTTGGTGCGGGCGTCGGCATGGCCAGCGGTGCGTCCAAGGTGGGCACTGCAGCGTTGAGCGGCGCCGGGTTTGCCGCCGGCATGAAGCTTGGGCAGTTGGCTGAGATGCCGACGCCGGTGGCCATTTTGACGGTGATGGAGGCAGAAAAAATCGATCTGGGCGTGCTGCTCAAACAGGGCTTTATCGACGCGCTGGGCAAGACTTCAACGCTCAAGGTGGTGGGCGACGATGAACCCGCCGATGCGCAGATCCAGCTGACCGTGGCCGAGTGGGGCTTTCGCCTGACTCAAGGTTTCAGCAGCGTGATTTATCCCACCCTCAACGTCCTGGCGCAGATGAATCGCGGCGATGAAATGGTCTGGCGCACCAGTGAGGCGATCACGCCGTTCAATGGCCAGAATGTCTATGGCTACACGCCGCTCACCTACCGCACAGACCCTGAGGCGCTGCGCCGGGCGCTCACCGGTATTACGCAGATTTCCGGGCGTTATCTGGTGCAAGAGCTTAAGTAGGCAGTCGCCGGATAAAGGACCTTTGATGAAACCCGCAAAACTCTCCCTCCAGGCCTTCCTGATGGCCTGTCTCATACCCGGCTGGGGCCCGTCGCTACAGCGGCGCGCCCAATGTGCCGCGTAAACGTGTTCATGCTCTCTACGTCGGCGGCGTGCTGATCCTGGTGCTGATGCTGGATGTCTTTCGGGTGCCGTTGCTGGGTTCTCGAAAGAGCGCGCGCATTGGGACGACTTTTCCATAAAGCTTTCGAGCCTGGGGGCAATTACGCAGGGATGCAGACCCCTCGGCAAACGCCACTTACCTCGTCACCCTGTGACCGACCGCACAACTTTCCGACACAAACCTGAACCTTTTCGTACATTTGAAGGTCTTTACCGCGCCTACCCGCACGCGGTCGGCTGCATGGACTGCAGCGTTTTCAAAGACATTAAGGATTGATGTGAGCTTTTCCCCCCTTTATTCCCTTCTTCGCCACTGCCTTGTGCGGTGCTAAGGCGCGCGCCTGCGCGTTCGGCAAACGCGCCGAGGGCATGCATCCGGGACCTTTGATCCCGTCGTTCGATACACCTACTGCCGCCGGGCCTGTTGGCGGCTTTGACCTGTAGTTCATGGAGTTTGAAATGACGCGTAAGCCGTTCCAGAAAAGTCTGTTGGCAATCATGGTTGGCGCAATCAGCACGCAGGTGCTGGCGGTGGAAGTTGACCTTGGCGCAGGTAAGACCCAGTTTGTCAGCGAGACCTACAACGAGTCGCTGATCCTCACCGGGCAGACCACGCAGATCACCACGCCGACCCATTCGCCCCCAGCCGGGCTGGGTGTCGCCGATACTCATATCCAGGGTTCGTTGATCAATCGCGCAGATATCACGCTGGAATCACAAGGCAACACTATTCGTGCAATCGCTATCGACCCGATGTTCTGGACGGGCCCCGCCAATTTGAACCCCGGCACTGTCACGGGAGATGTGATTCAGGCGGGCAACGTTCTGATGCGCAACGGCAGTTATGAAGGGCTTGAGATCGGCGCCACCACGATTGGCGGCAGCGTCATCAACTCCGGCACTATCCGCTCGACGCCACCGGTGGGTACTGTAACGACTCCTGGTTACCTGGGTGGCGGTGAAGGCATTTATCTGCATGGCACTACCATTGCGGGTGATGTTTCCAACACCGGTGTGATCGATATGGCCGGCCCGGATGCGATTGGCTTGGTCCTCGACGTCAACAGCGGAACGCCGACTACTATCGGTGGCAAGCTGCTCAACTCGGGTTCGATCACCGCAACAGGCGACGGCGCTTGGGGCGTGGAAGTGGAAACCGCCACCAACCCCCTGCGGATTGAAAACAGCGGACTGGTTTCCGCCAATGGCAATGAGGCGAAGGGGCTGACATTTTATGCCGGCACCGTCGATTACATCCTCAACACCGGCATCATTGAAGCCAAGGGCGCGTCTGCCAATGCCTTCGACTTTTCCGGCGCCAGCTTTGCGCAAAACAGCGCCACGGGCGCGCGCGGTATCGTCAACCGTGGCCTCGTCGCAGCGGACGGCACAGCGATTCAGGTCGATGCGGCCAAGCAGGTCGCGACGTTTGAAATCAACCAACAAGCCGGCGAAATCCGCAGCAACTCCGGCACCGCCATCGACGCCGCCAACCTCGCTGCCCTGAACTGGACTGGCGGCAATATCGTCGGCGACCTGCTCAACCTCAACGCGGTCAACATCGACGGCCAGGCCGGCTTCAGCGGCCAGCGCATCATCGCCCCCGTCTCGGTCAATTCCGGCTCGCTGAACCTCGCTGCCCCAGGTACCGCCATCACCGGCAACCTCAACGTCGCCAGCGGCGCGGGCATCGATATGCACCTGTCCGACAGCGTCGTGCCGACCACGCCATACCTCACCGTCAACGGCGTCGCCCGCTTTGCACCGTCGTCGAAGCTTACGGTCAGCGCTCAACCGGGCGATTTCGCGCGCACTCACAACGGCACCCAATACACCCTGCTGCAAGCCACCAGCGTGCAAAACAATGGGCTGTCCGTGGCCAGTTCTTCGTCGTTGCTCAACGTGCTCAGCTACTCGGCCGATGCGCAAACGGTCAAGGCCGTGGTGGCGGTCAAGGACAACCAGCAAGTGCAGCAGGACCTGGCCGGTGTGGGCGCCAGTGCGGCGTCGGCCACGGCGGTCAACACGTTCAAGAACGGCGTACTCGGCCAGCTCGGCCAGGACGACCAAGTGTTCCAGGCCCTGGCCAACGCCGGCACCGCGCAGCAATTGGCGCAGGTGGGTGACCAGCTCAAGCCGGACGTCAACCGCGGCGCCCTCGATGTGGCGTTGTCCGGTCAAACCGTGGTCAACGGTGCAATCTTCAACCGCCTCACCGACCAGCGTGAAAGCCATCAGGTCGGCGGCGTGTGGGTGCAGGGCCTGAGCAGCAACATGGACCAGGATGGCCGTGGCGGCGATAACGGCTACTCGGCCAACAGCAGCGGCATGGCGGTCGGCGTGGATGGCAGTATGAACGACACCACGATCCTGGGCGTGGCGTACAGCTACCTCAATTCCAACCTCCACTCCGACCTGGGCAACAAGACCGACGTCGAAGGCCACGCGCTGTCGCTGTACGGTAACTGGTCGCTGCAAAACTGGTTCGCCGACGCCAGCCTCAGCTATGGCCACAACGACAACGACAGCAAGCGCCACATCGCCGGCACCACCGCCAAGGGCAGCTATGACAGCAATGTGTTGTCGGCCAGTGTGATCGGCGGCTACAGCTTCAAGCCGTCGCAGGCAGTGGTGATCGAGCCGCGTGTGGCTGCGCGTTATTCCAACGTGCGCATGGATGGCTACGACGAGAAAGGTTCATCGGCCTCCCTCAGCACTCGTTCGCAGCGTTACGAGGTGGGCGAGCTGGGCGCCGGCGTACGCCTGGCCGGCCACCTGCCGATGGGCGCGGGCAGCCTGCAGCCGGAAGCGACCTTGATGGCCTACCACGACCTGATGGGCGATCGCGTGGCGCAAACCTCCAGCTTCGTGGCCGGCGGTTCGGCGTTTACCGTGACCGGTGCGTCGGTGGCGCGTGACAGCTATGAGGCCAGCGTCGGCGTGAACTACCAAGTGTCGGACTTCACCGTCGGCGCCAGCTACACCCGCCAGGCGCGCAGTGGTTTTGATGCCGATGGCGTGATGCTCAAGGCGCGCTACGCCTTTTAACTGCGAGGAGCGAGCAAGCTCGCTCCTAAGCTTTTTTGGATTCAAGGAGCTTTCAATGAAACTGCATCGTCTGTTCATATCGCTCGCTGCGCTGGCGACCTGCACCAGCAGCTTCGCCGCAGCACCGGCCCTGCAAGGTTTCCTCGCGTGCGACCAGAACTCCCTGGCGGTGGTGAACCAGCCAGGCCTCAAGGAGCGTGTGCCCCATGGGCTGGAGAGCGGCAAGCTCACCTTCAGCGGCGGCACCAAGACCGATATGGGCCAACGCTGGATGTTCGATACGCCGCTGACACTCGACGGCATAACCCTGACCGGCTTTTTCGCCGAAGACCAGGACCTGATGGGCTCGCGCATTATCGGCTGGGGCTTCTACACCGAGCAGGCGCCCGACGCACTTTACGCACAGCTGAGCAAAGCGCCGGGCACCGAACTGGAGAAGGCCAACGGGATCTATGCCCGCCCGCAGATCTGGTCGCATAAGCAATCGGCCTGGGTGCCAGAGGGCGGCGACACCGCGGGCAAGCTGGTTACCGATACGGCCGAGCGGATCTTGATGGTCGAGCCCGCGCCCAGTGACCTGGCCAAGACCAGCAAAGGCATGATCACCTGTTCCGTGCAGGGCGCGGTCAACGAGGCCATGCTTAGGGCCTCTCGGCCGGACCTGATCAAGTGAGCTGAGGTCGGTAACCAAACCGCAGGCATGTTCAATGCCTGCGGTGTTCTCTGTTTATTCGCGAGCCAGCTCACTCCTGCACGAAACATCTTGAGAACCCCTCTCAACTCCGTAAAATGCCGCCACTGTTTAAAGCACGATACTTTTCAGGGACGAATTCAGACATGCGCGCATTTGCCGTATTCCTCGCCGTCTGCCTCCTGGCGGGCTGCGCCTCCAAGCCGGATTACTACATCTCGCCGGTGCCGGTGACCATTCCCAAAACCGCCACGTATTGGCTCGACACTTTCGATGTGGAGGTGGTGGGCAAGAACGAACGCTTCCTGCCCGATGACAAAGTGCGCCAGCAACTGGGCGTCGATCTGGTCGACCGTCTGCTCAAGGCCAAGCGCTACGCCACCAGCAAAGACAAAGCCGATTACCTGCTGGATGTGAACGTGGTCTACACCCGTCGCATTCAAGACTCCAAGGGCGGTTTCATCACGACCATCGTTGACGACAACACCATCCTCGCCAGTGTCGACTTCAACTACCAGGTGAAGGTCAAGAGGGCCGGTGCCGAGGTGCTGCATTTTTCCCAGGTGCGCGAGGGGCTGATGCCGCGCGGATACCAAGGTGACTGGCAGAACATGAAGACCTTGGCCGGGGTGTTGACCAACACGGGCAACTCCAGCGTCGAGACGTTCTATACCGGTTTATTGAGCCGTTTCATTGTCGATGACCTGCGCGATATTCCGTCCCGCTAGCGTTATCGGTTGCACCCGATTTTCCACTTAGGAGCACCTTGTGAAAACACTCTGCAAAACCCTGCTGTCCGGCCTCACCGCCGCAGCGCTGCTGACCGTGGCCGGTTGCGCCACCGAAAGCAACCGCGCGATGCCGGTGGAACAAGTCGCCAGCGCCAACGTCGCCTATTCCGGCGTGCGTGTGCCGATTGCCGTGGGCAAGTTCGACAACCGCTCCAGCTACATGCGCGGCATCTTCTCCGACGGCGTCGACCGTCTCGGCGGCCAGGCCAAGACCATCCTCATCACCCACTTGCAGCAGACCAACCGCTTCAGCGTGCTGGACCGCGACAACATGGGCGAAATTTCCCAGGAAGCCAAAATCAAAGGCACCGTGCAGAAGCTCAAGGGCGCGGACTATGTAGTGACCGGCGATGTGACCGAGTTCGGCCGCAAAGAAACCGGCGACCGCCAGCTGTTCGGCATCCTCGGCCGTGGCAAGACCCAGGTGGCTTACGCCAAAGTCGCGTTGAATATCGTCAACATCAACACCTCCGAAGTGGTGTATTCCACCCAGGGCGCCGGTGAGTACGCACTGTCCAACCGTGAAGTGGTCGGCTTCGGCGGCACCGCCAGCTACGACTCCACCCTCAATGGCAAGGTCCTGGACCTGGCCATGCGCGAAGCGATCAATCGCCTGGTCGACGGCATCAACGCCGGTGCCTGGAACCCGCGCAACTGATCAGCAGCACCTCAAGGAGCAGTACACGGATGAGCAAGGCAGTTAAGTCAGCGCTGATGCTGGCAGCAATCGCAGCGGTCGCCGGGTGCCAGACGGCGCCCCAACCCCTGTATCAATGGGAAAGCTACCAGCCGCAGGTCTACGAATACTTCAAGGGCGAGCCCAAGGAAGCACAGGTGGAAGCACTGGAGCGCGACCTGCAGAAGATCAACGCCAGTGGCCGCAAGGCGCCGCCGGGTTACCACGCCCACCTGGGCATGCTGTACCTGAGCATGGGCAAGGATGACCAGATGGTGCAGGAGTTTCGCACCGAGAAGGCGCTGTTCCCCGAATCCGCCGCCTACATGGACTTTCTGCTGAAAAACGCCAAGACCGGAGTCGCGACTAAATGAGCCTGTTAAAACTCACCGGCGCCCTGCTGGCCCTGGCCTTGCTCGGCGGTTGCGCGGCCCCCAAGACCGTCGATTACACGGCGTATAAACAAGCGCGGCCCAAGTCAATCCTGGTGCTGCCGCCGCTCAATGAGTCGCCGGAAGTGCAGGCGTCCTACAGCCTGGTATCGCAGGTGACGTACCCGCTGGCCGAAGCCGGCTACTACGTGCTGCCGATTGCTCTGGTGGACGAAACCTTCCGCCAGAACGGCCTGACCACCGCCAACGATATCCAGGCAGTGCCGCCGACCAAGCTGCATGACATCTTCGGCGCGGACGCGGCGTTGTACATCACCGTCACCGAGTACGGCACCAAGTACATGCTGATCTCCAGCGACACCGCCGTGACCGCTTCGGCCAAACTGGTGGACCTGCGCACCGGCACCACCCTGTGGACCGGCACCGCACGCGCTTCCAGCGAAGAAGGCAACAACAACAGCGGTGGTCTGATCGGCATGCTGATCACCGCGGCGGTCAAGCAGGTGATCAACAGCTCTACCGACGCCGCGCACCCGATTGCCGGTATCACCAGCGCGCGCCTGCTGTCGCCGGGGCAACGAGCGGGGATTCTGTATGGTCCGCGCAACCCCAAGTACGGCACGGACTGACCCGGCGCGTCAGGTCGGCCTGCTGGAAGGACGTTGCAGGGCCTCGCGGTGACTTTGGATCAGGTCGATGGGTGTGGCATGACCCAGGGATTCGCGGCGCCCGTCCACCGTGCCGATAATCGAGCCGTTGTGCAGCGCGACGATTTCGCCGGTCTCGACGCTGATCAGCGGTGAGCCGGAGGTGCCGGGAACCTTAAAGGCATCATGGTAGAACGAGGTTTGCCCGACGCTGTCCTGGTGGTAGGCCTTGAGCGTCGTCGGCTGGCCGCTGGCGTTCAGGAATGAGATGCCAAGGGACGCCTGGCCGTGGTTGGGCATGAAGATCTTCTGCCCCGGCAGGGCGCTGTGGTTTGTCGCCAGCCTGAGCGGCGTGAACTGGCGGGCCAGCGCGGTTTTTGCCTCGGCGGGCAGGTCCACGCGCAGTGTTGCGTAATCCAGCCGCGCGTCGCTGCTTTGGGGCGTGACGCTCAGCGGCACCTTGCGCGCCACCTTTAGCCGGCCGCTGCTGTCTTCCTCGCAGCCTAACCAGAGTTCCAGCCTGCTGCCCTTGGCGAGTGCCGCGTGCACGTGCTGATTGGTCAGCACGCTGTTGCCACCATCGATCAGCGACCCCGTGCCCAGCGAGCGCTGATGCACGCGCTCGTACCCCCATGAGTCACGCATCACACTCACCTCGCGCAGGCTGCCCACGGCCTTCGCGGACGTGTGCATGGGCGTGCCTTTGAGGGCGGCGCTGGGTACGTTCTGTGACGCAATCGGTGCCTGCCGGTTAGCCAATGCAGGGGCAGGGGCGGGTGCCTGCGGAATCAGTGGCATAGGCGTCGCGGGAGCCCGCGCTGTATGGCTGATCACGTCCCCAGGCTTGATTGCCCCGTGGCTCGTGATCAGCAGGTCGGCCTGCGCGGAACCGTCCAGGTCAATGGCCAGGCTGTGCAGGCGGGTCTGCGGGTTGTAGTCGATTACCGCTTCGCCGGCACGGCCGCTGAAGCGCCAGACAAACGTCAGGCCGTTGACGTTGGCGTTTTTCAATGCGGCGGACACGTCGAGTGTGTCCTGGCCGCTCTTGAAATCCATGATCAGGTCCGGCCGCTGCACCGTGGAATCGCTGGCGTGGGTGTAGATAAACGTGTTGCGGCCACGCCCACCGGTCAGCGTGTCGGCGCCCCGGCCGCCGGTGAGGCGGTTGTCCACATGGTTGCCGATCAGATGGTCGTCGCCCGTGCCGCCGCTGGCGTTTTCCAGGGTCACGCCCTTGGCGATGGACACATTGCCCTGCATGCCGCCGACATCGGAAAAATGCTCCGCCCGCAGGTCGATGATCTGGTCGTGATGGAAGCCGGAGAAGTCCAACGTATCGTTGCCACCCGCGTCCCATACACAAAACAACGGCGCGTCGGCTGCTGAGTGAAGGCTGAGAAAGTCGCGCCCGGAATTGGAGTTGAAGCCGTAGACCGTGTCGGTGTCGCGGGTAGTGAGATTGGCGCCGTAGCGCTTCTGAAGGGCGCTGATGTCATCCATCATCGGTGCGCTGGGATAGTAGGTTTGCTGGTTCTTTCGGTGAGCGTGCCCTCGGTGGCCTTCCCACCAATAGCTCATGACACTGTAGGCGCGAGTGTCCTCGGCATAACGGGCGTGCCGGGCGTAACTGCCGCTGTTGTTGTAGTGACCAGGATGGGCGAGGCCGAGGGTGTGGCCGATTTCATGAGTCAATAAATGTCGACTGAAACTGCCGTGTGAAAAAGGCCGGTTCTTGCCGTCCGATGCGAACCAGGCATGTGCGCCTTCGAGCGCGCCTGGGGGGTAGGACGCATACGCCGACAAGCCGCTGTCGGCAATATTTCCAAGCACCAGGTGCCCTTCGGCATCAGCTGCCTTTTCGGTGAACGACAGTCGCGCCACATCAGCCCACGCTTGCATGGACAGCCTGGCCTGCTGCTTTTGAACGGTACTGAACTCATTGGCGCCGGCGGGCGTGCGGTGGTTGGCTTGCGAGGGGGTAAAGAATCGGTAGGACAGGCGGGTGGTGCCGTCCAGATTACGGTCGCTCCAATGCCGGCCCATGCGCAGCAGTTGGTCAGCGGCTTGATCGGTGCTGTAGGAGGGTTTGCGCGGTGTGGCAGGCGGCGAGGCATCGCCAGCATAGTCAACCGAACGTGCGGTCCTCTGGCTTATGTACGTCATGTTGTCGGTTCCGGTTGATAAGGCTCCCTGTTGTTCGCAAACGTCTGATAGGGAGCGGGGCTTCCGATAGGTGGTCTTGGGATAATCCTGGTTCACGTCGCGTGTTTAACCAAGTGTGAGTGGAGGCTTACGTCACCGGTTCTGCGATTTAACCCGAACCCCTCATGACGTGCGTCTGACCTTGTGAACGGATCATTCACACTTGAGGTTCAGCCCATGTCCCGTCCTTCGCTATTCCTGCGTCCTGCTACCCAAGGCTTTGTCGTTACCCTGATGGTGGCGCTCACCGGTTGTGGAGTGCCGTCCTCCCAGGATGTGACGCCACCCGCCGACACGGGCCCGATCTCCCGGTTGGAAGCCGACACCGTGCAAGGCGCACTGAGCAAACCCATGCCGATGTCCGCGCCGATGCCCGCCCCCCTGGCGATGCAGGAATCGAAGGTGATGGACTACCGCAGCGAACCCCGTGAGCACTACGCCAACCTGGCGGATAACCCGGTGCACCGCGTGGCTGAAACGCCGGTGTCCACGTTCAGCGCCGATGTCGATACCGGCAGCTACGCCAACGTACGGCGTTTCCTCAATCAAGGCAGCCTGCCGCCCGAAGGTGCCGTGCGACTGGAGGAAATGGTCAATTACTTCCCCTATCACTATGCGCTGCCTACCGATGGCTCACCGTTCGGTGTGACCACCGAAGTCGCCGCCACCCCGTGGAACCCGCACACCCAGTTACTGCGTATCGGCATCAAGGCTAGCGACCGCGCGGTGGCGCAGCTGGCCCCGGCCAACCTGGTGTTCCTGGTGGATGTGTCCGGCTCGATGGACCGTCGCGAAGGCTTGCCGCTGGTGCAAAGCACCTTGAAATTGCTGGTCGATCAATTGCGCGAGCAGGACCGCGTGTCGCTGGTGGTCTACGCCGGCGAGTCCCGCGTGGTGCTCAAACCTACGTCCGGGCGCGACAAGGCTACGATCCGTACCGCCATCGACCAGCTCACCGCCGGTGGCGCCACGGCCGGCGCATCCGGTATCGAACTGGCCTACCAGATGGCCCGCGAAGGCTTTATCGACAACGGCATCAACCGCATCCTGCTGGCCACCGACGGTGACTTCAACGTCGGCGTCAGCGACTTCGACAGCCTCAAGCAGATGGCCGCGCAGCAGCGAAAAAGCGGTGTGTCCCTCACGACCTTGGGCTTTGGCGTGGACAACTACAACGAGCACCTGATGGAGCAACTGGCCGATGCCGGCGATGGTAACTACGCCTACATCGACACCTTGCGTGAAGCGCGCAAGGTGCTGGTGGACCAGCTCAGCTCGACCCTGGCGGTGGTCGCGCGGGATGTGAAATTGCAGGTGGAATTCAACCCGGCGCGGGTCAGTGAATATCGCCTGCTCGGCTACGAAAATCGTGCCCTGAAGCGTGAGGATTTCAACAACGACAAAGTGGACGCGGGAGAGATCGGCGCCGGCCATACGCTCACCGCGTTGTACGAAATTGTGCCCAAGGGTGAGAAAGGCTGGTTGGAACCGCTACGCTATGCCGGCGCGCCTGCGGCCGAGGGGCAAGCCGATGAACTGGCAATGCTGCGCGTGCGCTACAAGCCTGCCGCAGGTGGCGATAGCCGCTTGATCGAACGGCCAATCCCTGGCCAAACCACCCAGGGCAGCGACGATTTGCGCTTTGCGGCGGCAGTGGCTGCGTTCGCCCAGCAACTCAAGGGCGATGGCCGCTACACTGGCGGCATGACGTTGAAAGACACCGCCGCACTGGCCCGCTCGGCACGAGGCGACGACCCGTTTGGCCTGCGCAACGAATTCGTGCAACTGGTGGAGCTGGCCCAAAGCCTCAAGCCCTGAGCTCGAACACAACATATTTGTTACTGATACACCGCCATCGGGAGCAAGCTCCCTCCCACCTTTGAACCGCGTTAACTTTACAAAAGGAGTGCGCCCCCTACATGGCTGTTCCAGATGACCCCTCCAGCGACGAAGCGCTGCTGGCCCGCTACCGAGCCGGTGACGCCGCTGCGTTCGAAGTCTTGTACGCCCGGCATCGCCAAGGCCTGTATCGCTTCCTCGTGTCCCTGAGCAACAAGGCCGAGCTGGCCGAGGAAATCTACCAGGACACCTGGCTCAGCCTGATCCGCAGCGCCACTTCGCCACAAGGCCGGGCGAGCTTTCGCACGTGGCTGTTCCAGATTGCGCGCAACCGCCTGATCGACCACTGGCGCAAGCACGGCATCCACAACCCGCTGCACGACAGCTACGATGAGCAACTGCATGCCCAGCCCGACCACGGCCCCGGCCCCGAGCAGCAATTGAGCCTGAGCCGCGACCAGGCGCGTCTCGACGCGGCCCTGCAAGACTTGCCCGAGGACCAGCGCGAAGTGTTCCTGCTGCGCCTGCATGGCGACCTCGACGTACCGCAAATCGCCGCGCTCACTCAAACCCCGCTGGAAACCGTAAAAAGTCGCTTGCGCTACGCCCAGCAGAAACTGCGTCGCCTGCTGGCTGAGGAGGTACCTGTATGACTGACCCCCGACACACACCTGACGACCAACTGCTCCAGCATTTTCGTCAACACGTCACCGGCGAGCCGCCCGCGTCCCTCGATGCCTTCATCCTCAACGCCGCCCGCCGCGAAGCCCCGACGCCGCAACCGAACCTGTGGCAACGCTGGCTGCAGGCCTGCCAACGACCACGCTGGCAAATGGCGTTCGCCACGGTTGCCGGTGTTGCGCTGATGATCGGCGTGGTCATGCGCTCGCCGGTGCCGCAACCCGAAGTGTCCCCCGCGACCTTCTCCGCGCTCCACGACCAAGCTCCACCTCCGGCACCCGCCCCTGCGCCGATGGCACGTATGGCTGTAGCACCCAAGGCCGAGAGTGCCCAGGCCGAAATCACCGGCTCGCTGGCCCAGGCCCCAGCGGCCAAACCGTTGAGCAAGCGCGCGCCGCCGGCGTTGCCGACATTGGAGCAAGGGTTGCAGGAAATTGTGAACCTGCGCGCAGCAGGCCAAACCCGAGCGGCGGATGAAAAACTGCTGGCGCTGCACCAGCGCTTTCCCCAGGAGGATTTGCCGGCGCGGTTGGAGGCGCTGCAGCCGCGCTGAAACCAGGCCCACGAAAAAGCCCCAGGTCTTTCAACCTGGGGCTTTTTTACGCTGCGCCTTCAGCGCCGCCCTTCCAGCGCCATGCGCACAGCCAGCCCTGCCAGCACCGTCCCCATCAACCAGCGCTGTACCCATTGCCATAGTGGTTTGGCCGCCAGAAACGTGGCGATGGAGCCCGCCGACAGGGCGATCAACGCGTTAACGCTCACACTGATCATGATCTGGGTAAACCCCAGCACGAGGGACTGCGCCAGCACACTGCCGTGGCCGTCGGGCACGATGAATTGGGGCAGCAACGACAGGTATATCACCGCGACTTTAGGGTTCAGCAGGTTGGTGACAAAGCCCATCATAAACAACCTGCGCGGCCCGTCCCGAGGCAGATCGCGCAACTGAAACGCCGAACGACCACCGGGCTTCACCGCTTGCCAGGCCAGGTACAGCAAATACAATGCGCCGCCGAGCTTGAGCGCGTCATACGCAAAGGGCACCGCCATCAGCAGAGCGGTAATACCCAGCGCCGCGCAGAGCATATAAACCACAAAACCCAACGCCACGCCGCCCAGGGAAATCAAGCCCGCGACCCGCCCTTGGCAGATCGAGCGGGAGATCAGATAGATCATGTTCGGGCCTGGCGTCAGCACCATCCCGAGGCAAATCAGACCAAACGCCAGCAGGCTCGACAGTTCGGGCATGGGGTAACTCCTGTAGGTAACGCCAGCCGTGGGCGCGTGGTCGCGAGTGGCTGGATGCGCACGATGGTAGGGCCGCCGAAGACGGCGCGTTAGATACAGATGGCCCGACAAAACGTCATACAGGCACGCAGCGATGAGACGGAGCGTCCCAATTGCTCAGCGCTTTCTCAGAGGGCTGATTCAAGGCGTCTCATTCGACGGTGATTGCGGCCAGCGGGGGTTGTGCCACGGATCGCTCTAAAAAACGCCTGTTCGAGGATTTTCGCGCAGATGGCACCGGCCTTGCTCTGGCCCTCGCAACCCCGTCGGGGTTCGTCACTCACTGCCGTTTCAAGGAGCCTTGCCATGACCCTAACGATCAATCCGCAACGCAGCATGCGTGCCGCTGTCTGGCACGGCCGCCACGATATCCGCGTGGAAGATGTGCCCCTGCCCGACGCGCCGCCCGCCGGCTGGGTGCAGATCCGCGTGCAATGGTGCGGCATCTGCGGCTCCGATCTGCATGAGTACGTGGCCGGCCCGGTGTTTATCCCGGTCGACGCGCCACACCCGCTGACCGGCATCAAGGGCCAGTGCATTCTCGGTCATGAGTTCTGTGGCGAAATCGTTGAGATCGGCGCCGGCGTGGAGGGCTTCAGCGTCGGTGAACCGGTGGCGGCCGATGCCTGCCAGCATTGCGGCACCTGCTACTACTGCACCCACGGGCTGTACAACATCTGTGAAAACCTGGCGTTCACCGGGCTGATGAACAACGGCGCCTTCGCCGAACTTGTCAACGTACCTGCCAACCTGCTGTACAAGCTGCCCGCCAACTTCCCCGCCGAAGCCGGTGCACTGATCGAGCCGCTGGCGGTGGGCATGCACGCGGTGAAAAAGGCCGGTAGCCTGCTGGGGCAAAACGTCGTAGTGGTCGGCGCCGGCACCATCGGGCTGTGCACCATCATGTGCGCCAAAGCAGCGGGCGCGGCGCAAGTGATCGCCCTGGAAATGTCCGCAGCCCGCAAGGCCAAGGCCCGGGAGGTAGGCGCGACCCACGTACTCGATCCCAACCAATGCGACGCCCTGGCCGAAGTCCGCCGCCTCACCGGCGGGCTCGGCGCGGATGTCAGCTTTGAATGCATCGGCAACAAACACACGGCCAAACTTGCCATCGACCTGATCCGCAAAGCCGGCAAGTGCGTGCTGGTGGGCATCTTCGAAGAACCCAGCGAATTCAACTTCTTCGAGTTGGTGGCCACGGAGAAACAGGTACTCGGCGCGTTGGCCTATAACGGCGAGTTCGCGGATGTCATCGCGTTTATCGCCGATGGGCGGCTGGATATCACGCCGTTGGTGACGGGGCGTATTCAGCTGGAACAGATCGTGGGGGAAGGTTTTGAGGAATTGGTTAAAAACAAGGAACACAACGTGAAGATCATTGTGTCGCCGGCGCGGGTTTGAAGGGGGATGTGATCCCAACACACATGAAAAAGCCCCAGGTCTTTCGACTTGGGGCTTTTTCATGTGTATCTGGTGCACCCGGCGGGATTCGAACCCACGACCCCTGCCTTCGGAGGGCAGTACTCTATCCAGCTGAGCTACGGATGCGATGCGGGCGCCATGATACTCATCTGGCCGGGGGGCGTCCAGTTGCAGGGCGGTGAAGGGGCAAATCAGGGCAAGGTCTTACGTCTGCGGCAGGTGGCTGTGCTGGTGTTTGTGGTCTTTTGGCAGAGTCGTCTTGTTTTGCTCATGCCAGCGCGTCAAAGCATCAGCGCCGCCTTCCGCGTGGGCAAACACCGGCAGGGTGATGATTGAAGCGAGCGCGATCCACTTGAATAACGTGTTCATTCTGCAAGTACCTTCGTGAGTGGGAATAAGCAGTCGGCAATACCGCGAAAGCGGCCGACCTTCAGGTGATGGCGGTCGTTGCGTTTTCGTATTGCTCCAGCAACCAGGCCAGGTCTCGGTAACGTGCTGCCCACTGCTCGGCGCCCAGGCGCTGCATGGACTTGGCTGCTCTGCGTGCTTGAGCGGCGCTGATGGCGGTGTGGTCAGCCGACTGGGCCAGCCTTCTGGTGGCCGTGGCCGCGCAGCGAGCAATTGGCGAGCCGGGGGCCAGGCGACGTATGTGTCGTTGTAGCCGTGCGAGTTCACGGCTGAGTTGGAGCGATAAATAGCCAGCCTCGCAGTCACCCTGACGGTCGGCGCCCAACAGGCTTTTCAAGGAGACGATGCGGTGCTGCTGTTGCGCTTGCCACTTGCGATGATTGAGCGTTGCTCCTCGACGCAGAAGCCGGCGCGTGGCGGTAAGCAGCGACTGTTTAAGTGCCTGCACAGTGTGCTGGGGCTTTTTGGGAACGACGTTGAACGCCAGCAGACAGATACCCATCGCGACGAACCAGGCGAGCACTTGGTTGATGAATTCGGCGAAGTCGTAATGAGCGGTCGCGCCGGTGCTGACCAGCGTGTTGAACGCAATCAGGTAGGCAATCCCGGTGAGGGCCTGTCGAGGTCGGGTGGTGGCATGAATGCCGAATGACCAGAACATCGCCAGCATCACTGCGAGCAGTGGAAAGCCATTGATCGACGGCATCAGTAAGAATTTGCACACCACTGCGGCCAACGTGGCGTAAAGAGTCCCTTTAATGAAGCCGATGACGCCTTGAACCGGGTCGGGCCCTGCAGCCGACAGGGTGCAGCAGGGCCCCAGCACCGCCAGCAGGGTGGGGCCTTGATTCCAGGCGCTCAGGTACCACACGGCGCCGGCGACCAGGGTGGCGCCCAAGGCTCGGATACCGTTGCGTATGGCGTCCTGATAGTTGCGATGAAACCCGGCCACGGCGTGGCGCGCTTGAGTGTTGCGTTCAAGGCTGGAGAAGCTGCGCAGGGCGTCGTGCAGGTCCGCCAGCTGTTCACGCAGACGCTCCATTTGTAACGGCGCGCGGGCAGACTCTGCTGAAAGGTCGTCAACCGATCCTGCGCTTACAAGCACGTTGATGAGTTGTTTCACCCGATCCGCCGCCGCGGTGAAATCGAGGGTTCGGTCGGTCAACGCCTGGCCCAGGTGACAGAGCGGGGTACTGATCCGGTTCAACCAATGCCCCGCAGCATCGCGATCGTTCAGGCGCCTGTCCATAACCGCCGATTGCAGCTGGGCGAGGCCGGTTTGAATAACCGGCAGACGCGTCCGGATAAGCACGGACTCACCCCAGCCGATGCCGAGAAGATCATCCACTCGCCCGATGTCCATCGAGAGCTGCGCGCGTCGTGAGACCAGCTCAGGCGTGTCCTCGCCCGCGAATCGATCAGACAGTTGACGTGCAGCGCGGGCAGACACGTCGACAAGCGTGTCCAGCAGCTTGCGATCAATGGTTTTACGACTGCCCAGCGTGGCGATAAGGCTGAGGCTGAATACACCGATCACCACGGCGGTGCCTCGGGTCACGATGTGATCGAAGCCTTGTTCGGGGGCGACAATGGCGGGGCCCAACGCCAGGCACACGGTGTACCCGGCGACGACCGCCGCCGTTGACTGGTAATGGCGCAGCACCGTCATTGCCGCCACACATAAGCCAAGCCACAGACCGACACCCAGAATGAAGAGCAGCATCTGCTGGGCGAACATGCCCAGCAGGATAAATGCCGCAGTGATGCCGATAAGGGTTCCAACCATACGGTTGAAACCCTTGCCGACCACCGCCCCTTGCACCGGATGCACCAGCAGGAGCACGGTGGACGCAGCCGAAAACGGCGAATCCAGTTGCAGCTCAAAACCCAGCCAGAGCGCAAGCGTCGCCGCGGCGATGCTGCGCCACACATAAGCGAACGTATCGGCCGTCCAGGGTAAAGGCAGTGAGTCGAGCACGCGCCGCAGATGCCCCACCATTACATGTACTCCTGAAGCCAGCTTATGAACCGCCAATGCGATGCCGACGTTGCCTCGACAATTTCAACGCTCGCGGTCATCCCGGCGGCCAGTTCGACCTCTGTCGGCACGTTATCCAGTTCGATGCGTACAGGTACGCGCTGGGCAAGGCGTATCCAGCTGAACGTCGGGCTGACTTGAGGTAATCCGCTGTCGCTGCGCAGCTCATTGCCGTCTGCGATCCCGCGCCCGATGCTGGCGACATGCCCCTGGAGTAATGGCGTGAACCCCATCAGCTTGATCGACGCTGGGGCGCCTTTGCGGATACGCGAAAGCTTGGTCTCTTCGAAGTAGCCGGTGACCCAGAAGCTGTGGCTATCGACCACGAAGATATTGGTCTCGCCTTGTGCCGCGTAATCGCCCGGCTGCAAACGAAGTTGAGTCACGTAGCCGTCCACCGGCGAACGTATCGTGGTGCGGTCCAGATCCAGCCGGGCCCTGGCCAATTGGCCCTGTGCGGCATCGAGGCGAGCCTTGGCGACATTCAGTACGCGGGCGGCGTTGTCGATTTCCTCACGGGCAATGGCGTCACCTAGGCGAGTGCGACGTTTGAATTGTTCGTTGCGTTGCTCAAACACACTTTGCGCTTCGGCCAGCTCCGCCGCCCGTTGGCGCTGGGCCAGCAAATAGTCGCGCTGGTCGATGCGGTAGAGCAGATCGCCTCTGGACACCCATTGATTATCAGCCACCGCCAGATGTTCGACTTGGCCGGACACCTCCGGGGCTATGCGGATAACTTGAGCGCTGACTCGCCCATCGCGGGTCCAGGGCGCCAGCACGTAGGCACGCCACAGCTGTATGCACAAGGCCAGGGCGACAAGGCCCAAAGCCAGGGTCGCGCAGGTCTTCAGGTATTTGACGGCAGACATAGGCGGCCTCACTTAAACCGTCAGAAACAGCGTGGCCAAAATGATCAGCAGCACAAAAAAGCGCGACAGGCTGGGATGCCAGGTCCACGCCAAGGGACCACCGACCCAATGTTTCAACGCTTGGTAGGCCAGTGCCGACGCGACCAGATAGGCCAGCAACGGAGGGATGTAGAGATTCGCAATGGACAGTTCACTCAGCATCTTCATCACCGGATATCGATAGGCCCGCAGGGCGCGGGCGGTACTTGATGAGAATGCTACGCAACAACCTGATGTGCCGATATCGACTACACTGCCAATTAATAGTCAAATCCAGCCAATGTGAGAGATGCCAATGCAGGACGTTCAGCGCCAGTCACAGGAGCAGTTCGAACTGGACGACCTTTGTCAGCCCGCCGTGGCGCTGATGCTCACGACACAGCAGAACGACAAGGAGTTTCCCGTCCATAAGCACCGCAAGGGCCAGTTGGTCGTGGCGTGTCGCGGCGGCATCGTGTGTACCGTGGAAGATGGGGTGTGGATGGTGCCGTCGGGATTCGGCGTGTGGATCCCCGCTGGCGTTGCGCACAGCAACCGGGTCACAGCGAATGGGCAAGTGTGTTTTCTGCTGGTTGAGCCGGAGGTGGCTGTGCTTCCGAAGCAATGCTGCACGTTGGTGCTGTCGCCGTTGATTCTCGAACTGATCTTTCATCTCAGTGAGCAGGACCCGGCGTACCCGCCTGACTCACCCACGGCACGCTTGACCGGCGTATTGCTCGAACAACTGGAAATGGCGCGTTGCGAGCAGCTGTATTTGCCCCTTCCGGCGGCTGCCCCATTGCGTGCCATCGCCAAGGCGCTGGCGCAGGCCCCCTCCAACCGCTCGACCATCGGCGATTGGGCGCGTGAGGTCGCCATGAGCGAGCGTTCGTTGGCGCGACTGGTGAAAAGCGAAACGGGCCTGACCTTTGGCCAGTGGCGCAGGCAATGGCAGTTGATTGTGGCGTTGCAGAGTCTGGCGGAAGGGGAATCCGTGCAGCGCACGGCCGAAATACTGGGTTATGAGTCGGTGAGTTCTTTTATCAGTATGTTCCGAAAAACCCTGGGGGCATCGCCGGCACGTTACGTGCGCAGTACGGGCATGGCCAAGCCTGCGGCAGTGCCTACGCTGGTCAGATAACGTCGGCGAATTCGCCGTTTTCGTTCTTTTTTTCGAACATCCTATTGCCCTGTACCCCCATTGATCCTAGGATTCGTTTGAGATTTCAAACGCTCTGTCTCCCGTGCGCTTTTTCGCTTCAATCGCGCGCAGGGGCTGATTTCCCTGACGGCAGCCCACAAGGCGCCTTTCAACAACTCTAATTCGCTCCGCGTGCGCGCGGTGCTGTTAAGGAAACCCGACATGCAGCTTAAAGATGCCCAGTTGTTCCGCCAGCAAGCCTTTATCGATGGCGCTTGGGTCGATGCGGACAACGGCCAGACCATCAAGGTCAACAACCCGGCCACCGGTGAGATTCTCGGCACCGTGCCAAAAATGGGCGCCGCGGAAACCCGCCGCGCCATCGAAGCCGCCGACAAGGCGCTGCCGGCCTGGCGTGCACTGACCGCCAAGGAGCGCGCCAACAAGCTGCGCCGTTGGTTCGAACTGCTGATCGAAAACCAGGAAGACCTCGGTCGCCTGATGACCCTCGAACAAGGCAAGCCGCTGGCCGAAGCCAAGGGCGAAATCGTCTACGCCGCGTCCTTTATCGAGTGGTTCGCCGAAGAAGCCAAGCGCATCTACGGTGACGTGATCCCCGGCCACCAGCCCGACAAGCGCCTGATCGTAATCAAGCAGCCGATCGGCGTAACCGCCGCCATTACCCCGTGGAACTTCCCGGCCGCGATGATCACCCGTAAAGCCGGCCCGGCCCTGGCCGCCGGCTGCACCATGGTCATCAAGCCAGCGTCGCAAACCCCATTCTCGGCCCTGGCCCTGGTTGAGCTGGCGCACCGTGCCGGTATCCCCAAAGGCGTGCTGAGCGTGGTCACCGGCAGCGCCGGCGACATCGGTGGCGAGCTGACCAGCAACCCGATCGTGCGCAAGTTGTCCTTCACCGGTTCGACCGAAATCGGTCGCCAATTGATGGCCGAATGCGCCAAGGACATCAAGAAAGTCTCCCTGGAACTGGGCGGCAACGCGCCGTTCATCGTGTTCGACGACGCTGACCTGGATAAGGCCGTCGAAGGCGCGATCATCTCCAAGTACCGCAACAACGGCCAGACCTGCGTCTGCGCTAACCGCCTGTACATCCAGGATTCGGTGTACGACGCGTTCGCCGAAAAACTCAAGGTGGCGGTGGCCAAGCTCAAGATCGGCAACGGTCTGGAGGAAGGCACCACCACCGGCCCGCTGATCGACGAAAAAGCCGTGGCCAAGGTGCAGGAACACATCGCCGATGCCCTGAGCAAAGGCGCCAGGCTGCTGGCCGGTGGCAAGGTCATGGAAGGTAACTTCTTTGAACCGACGATCCTGGTCGACGTGCCCAAAGACGCTGCCGTGGCCAAGGAAGAAACCTTCGGCCCGCTGGCGCCGCTGTTCCGCTTCAAAGACGAAGCCGAAGTGATCGCCATGTCCAACGACACCGAGTTCGGCCTGGCTTCCTACTTCTACGCCCGCGACCTGGGCCGTGTGTTCCGCGTGGCCGAAGCCCTGGAATACGGCATGGTCGGCGTCAACACCGGGTTGATCTCCAATGAAGTGGCGCCGTTCGGCGGCATCAAGGCCTCGGGCCTGGGCCGTGAAGGGTCCAAGTACGGGATCGAGGATTACCTGGAAATCAAATACCTCTGCCTGGGCATCTAAGCCCTGCAAGAGATTGCAGTAAACGCAGAGGGCACGAGAGCGCTGACCCTTTGCGTGTTTCACATCGTTATTCGTAGTGGCCGGGAAAGCTGTGGCAGTCGATCATCGCATGCTGCCGTAGTTGCCTCCCCGCCACGTATTCCTTGGACCACGCCACCCGATGAGTGGCGAATGAGGACTTTATGAGCAAGACCAACGCATCCCTGATGAAACGCCGCGAAGCCGCTGTACCGCGCGGGGTTGGCCAGATTCACCCGATCTTCGCCGAATCGGCGAAAAACGCCACCGTGACCGACGTTGAAGGTCGCGAGTTCATCGACTTCGCCGGCGGCATCGCCGTGCTGAACACCGGCCACGTGCATCCCAAAATCATCGCCGCCGTGACCGAACAGCTGAACAAGCTGACCCACACCTGCTTCCAGGTCCTGGCCTACGAGCCTTACGTGGAGCTGTGCGAAAAAATCAACGCCAAGGTTCCAGGTGATTTCGCCAAGAAAACCCTGTTGGTCACCACCGGTTCCGAAGCCGTCGAAAACGCCGTGAAAATCGCCCGCGCCGCCACGGGCCGTGCCGGCGTGATCGCGTTCACCGGTGCCTACCACGGCCGTACCATGATGACCCTGGGCCTGACCGGTAAGGTCGTGCCTTACTCGGCCGGCATGGGCCTGATGCCCGGCGGCATCTTCCGCGCGCTGTACCCGAACGAACTGCATGGTGTGAGCATCGACGATTCGATCGCCAGCATCGAACGCATCTTCAAGAACGATGCCGAACCGCGCGATATCGCCGCGATCATCATCGAGCCGGTGCAGGGTGAAGGCGGTTTCTACGTTGCGCCGAAAGCCTTCATGCAGCGCCTGCGCGAATTGTGCGACAAGCACGGCATCCTGTTGATCGCCGACGAAGTGCAAACCGGCGCCGGCCGTACCGGTACGTTCTTCGCCATGGAACAGATGGGTGTGGCCGCCGACCTGACCACCTTCGCCAAATCCATTGCCGGCGGCTTCCCGTTGGCCGGTGTGTGTGGCAAGGCCGAGTACATGGACGCCATCGCCCCAGGTGGCCTGGGCGGCACCTACGCCGGTAGCCCGATCGCCTGCGCCGCGGCACTGGCCGTAATGGAAGTATTTGAAGAAGAGCACCTGCTGGACCGCTGCAAAGCCGTCGGCGAGCGCCTGGTGTCTGGTCTGAAAGCCATCCAGGCCAAGTACCCGGTTATCGGCGAAGTGCGGGCACTGGGCGCGATGATCGCAGTCGAGCTGTTCGAAGACGGCGACAGCCACAAGCCGAACGCCGCCGCCGTAGCCGCCGTGGTGGCCAAAGCGCGCGACAAGGGCCTGATCCTGCTGTCCTGCGGCACTTACGGCAACGTACTGCGCGTGCTGGTACCGCTGACCTCGCCGGACGAGCAGTTGGACAAAGGCTTGGCGATTATCGAAGAGTGCTTCTCCGAACTCTGATAACCACCGCGCACAAAAAAAACCGCCTCGGCGGTTTTTTTGTGCGCGCCGTGGGGCTGCTTCGGGCGCGCTAGCAGTCGGCGGTGGCGACGATAATACGGTTCTTGCCTTGGCGCTTGGCTTCGTACATGGCCGCGTCGGCGCGGGCGAACAGGTTGTCCAGGGTTGAATCTTCCTCACTGAGATTGGCCAGGCCTTGGCTGACCGTCACGCCAAACGCCTGGCCTTCGTAGCTGAAATTCAGCGCCTGGATCTCCTTGCCCAGGCGCTCTGCCACCTGCAGTGCCATCTCCGGCGCGCAACCGGGCAGTACGGCGGCAAATTCTTCACCGCCGATGCGCCCGAACAGATCGCCACGGCGCAGTACTCCTCGGCCGCTTTCAGCGATACGCCGCAACACCTGGTCGCCTTCAAGGTGGCCGTAGGTGTCGTTGATGTCCTTGAAATCATCAATGTCCAGCAACAGAAAGGCCAGCGGCGCGCCTTGCACGCTGGCGGTGTCGAAGGCTTGGTTGGCGCACTCGAAGAAGTGCCGGCGGTTGCTGCTCTGGGTCAGCACGTCGGTGGTAGCCAGACGGTGCAGCTCCAGCTCCATCTGCTTTTTTTCAGTGATGTCCTCGGCCATGCCTACCACGATCACCGGCTCGCCGGGCTCGACCTGCTGGTTGATGTAGCACTTGTCGCTCAGCCAGCGAATCTTGCCCTCGGCAGTGATGATGCGGTACTCGCGGTCTTCCACAGCGCCCTGGTCCAGCACGCGGGCCATGCTGTGTTCGGCGTAATCGAGGTCTTCGGGGTGAATGCTGTTGCGCCATTCGCGGTGATCGGCGAGCAGCAGGCTGGCGGGGCGGCCGAATACTCGTTCGTAGGCCGGGCTGACGTACAGCACGCGGCGAGTCTCCCACTCCACGGCCCACAGCACGGCATTCACACTCACCAGCAGCGAGCTTAGAAGTTGCTCGCGCTCACTCAGCCGCTCGACCTCACCCTGGGCATGCACCAGCGCCAGCAGGGTCGAAGCCGCGGCCGGACGCGGTTGTTCAACTGCGGGCGGGTCGGGTAAGTGGGGCTTTTCTTGAACCATCGGCACATCTCTCTCTGGGCGCGCCGCAAGGTGGAGCAGCGGTCACAACAAGGGGCCACCATGATGGCGAAGTGTTCTTTGAGAGAGGCTAATTGCGGTGAAGTTCCGTCAACGGTGTCGAATGGCGGCGCCCGGTAAATGACGCCAAAAACAGGTCGCGCGGGAGGGAAGGCCCTCCCGCAGCGAGGTTACGCGGCTGTAGGGCGCAACGAATAGGTCTTCAATTGGTGTGCAAAATCACGCAGGGATTGGATACCGCTGGCCTCGGCTTCGTGTACCCATTCCTTGATTGCCGCCAGCATGTCATGACCGTTAGCGCTGGTCTTGACCCAGATCTGCTGCAGCGCCAGGCGCTTCTCGTAGATCACCTTGAGCGCCTGGCTATGCTCCAGCATGCTCTGGATACGCAGGTGATGACGGTCATCCAGCAGGCTGGTTTCCCGCGACAGCAGGCGCTTGGCGCGATGGAACTGGTGGCGCACCGAGTGATCGACTTTTTCCAGCTCCTGCTTGACCAGCGGGCCGATCACCAACTTGCGGTACTGGGCCATGATCTGGAAACGGTTATTGAGGATCGCCATGGCGGTGTCCATGTCCAGGTGGCCCTTGCCCTCGACGCGATGGGCAATCGGCGCCACGCGCTGCACCTTGGCCAGGCGCAGGAAGCTGAACACCTTGATCCACGCCCAGCCCAGGTCGAACTCCCATTTCTTCACCGACAGCTTGGCGGAGTTGGGGTAGGTGTGGTGATTGTTGTGCAGTTCTTCGCCGCCGACGATGATGCCCCACGGCACCAGGTTGGTGGCCGCGTCACGGCATTCGAAGTTGCGGTAGCCCACGGCATGGCCCAGGCCGTTGATCACGCCGGCGGCCCAGAACGGAATCCACATCATCTGGATTGCCCAGATGGTGATGCCGATGGTGCCGAACAGCAGCAGGTCGATCACGCCCATGATCGCCACGCCCAGCAGCGGGTAAGGCGTATAGATTTTGCGCTCGAGCCAGTCGTCGGGGCAGTTCTTGCCGTAGATGCGCAGAGTCTCGGGGTTTTCCGCCTCGGCGCGGTACAGTTCGGCGCCTTTGCGCATCACTGTGGAAAGCCCCTTGATGACCGGGCTGTGCGGGTCGTCGACGGTTTCGCATTTGGCATGGTGCTTACGGTGGATGGCAGTCCACTCGCGGGTGTTCTGCGCCGTGGTCAGCCACAGCCAGAGACGGAAGAAGTGTTTGAGACCGGCATTGAGCTCCAGGGAGCGATGGGCGGAATAGCGGTGCAGATAGACGGTGACCGCAATAATGGTCACGTGGGTCATCAACAGAGTGACTGCCACCAGTTGCCAGGCTGACAAGTCAAGAAAACCGTTGTACCACATAGGCTGTATGGCCCTCAGATAAAGAAAAGAACAGCTCACGCATTATCACTAAGCCTACAGAGAAAACCAGCCGGCCTTTCAGATAGAAGTGACTGGATGTTTCTTATTCTATAATCCGCAGCCTTTGTAGGGCGATTCTGTTTTTTTGGTAAGGATTACTAAACCTATGCTGCTTTCATACCGAAGTGCCCTACGTGTTGGGCTGGTATACCTGCTGGTTTCGATCGCCTGGATCGGGCTGACACAACGGGCATTTATCGAGTTTCTCGATGATCCGAGCGATATCAGCCGTTGGATGCAGGCGCGCGGCTATGTGTGGGTGGCGCTGACCGCCTTGGTGATTGGCCTGTTGTGCGTGCGTTTCATGCGCGCCAACCTGCAGCAACAACCCGTCAAAGAGAACCGCGAGCGCCTGCGCCAGGCAGCGGCGGTGTTCGATTGCACTCGCGAAGGCGTACTGGTCACGGACGCTCAAGGTCTGATCGTGCATGTGAACCGGGCTTTCATGGAGATCACAGGCTACGGGCGCGACGAGGTCATGGGTCAGGCGCCCAGCCTGTTCAAATCCGGGCGCCATTCGTCGCTTTTTTACCAACAGATGTTCCAGACCCTGGCGCGTACCGGCGAATGGAGCGGTGAAATCTGGAATCGGCGCAGAAGCGGGGAAATTTATCCACAGTGGCAAACCATTCGGGTGATTCACGATGACGATGGCCGCGTCAGTCACTACGTGGCGGTGTTTTCCGATATCACCGCCATCAAGCATTCCGAGCATGAGCTGGCCCGGCTCGCCCATCACGACCCGCTGACCGACCTGCCTAACCGGCTGCTGTTCACCGACCGTACCGAGCAGGCGCTGACCTCGGCGCAGCTGCACAAGCGTGGCTGCGCCTTGCTGTTGCTGGACCTGGACCATTTCAAAATCATCAACGACAGCCTCGGGCACAATGTCGGCGATCAGTTGCTCAAGCTGGTGGGGGAACGGCTGCAGAGCCTGTTCGGCCCAGGCATGACCCTGGCGCGCCTGGGGGGTGACGAGTTCGCGGTGCTGGCCGAAAGTTGTCCACAGGTGGTGCAGGCCGCGGCACTGGCCCAACGCATGCTCGATGCGATGAAACAACCGTTCATCTTCGATGGCCATCAGCTGTTTATCAGCGCCAGCATTGGCATCAGCCTGTTCCCCAACGACGCCCTGAGCGCCGAACAACTGCTGCGTAATGCCGATTCAGCCTTGTTCAAGGCCAAGAGCGTCGGCCGTGAAAGCTACGCGCTGTACACCGAAGAACTCACCGCCCATGCGCAGAATCGGGTGGAAATCGCCAGCGAACTGCGCCGTGCCCTCGAACGGCAGGAATTGCGCGTGTATTACCAACCGGTGCACGACCTCACCGACAGCCGCCTCATCGGCGTCGAAGCGTTGGTGCGCTGGCAGCACCCGGAGCGTGGCCTGGTGCCTCCCGTCGAATTTATCCCGGTCGCCGAGCGCACCGGCCTGATTGCCGAGATCGACGCCTGGGTCATGCACCAGGCCTGTCGCCAAATGTGCCAGTGGCTGGCCGAGGGCGCCGCGCTGAGTTTTATCGCGGTCAACGTCTCCAGCCGCCTGTTTGCACGGCGCGAACTCTACGAGCAGGTCGCTCAGGTGCTGCATGACACGGGCCTGGAGCCGGCCTATCTGGAATTGGAAGTCACCGAAAGCGCGGTGATGGACGATCCCGAAGTGGCCCTTGAGCAACTGCACCGCCTGCGCGAACTCGGCCTGCGCCTGGCCATCGACGATTTTGGCACCGGTTATTCGTCGTTGCTGCGTCTCAAGCGGCTGCCGGTGCAGAAGCTCAAGATCGATCAAGGCTTCGTCGCCGGCCTGCCCTATGACGAAGATGACGTAGCAATTGTGCGTGTGGTCATCGCCCTGGCTAAAAGCATGGGCATGCAGGTGCACGCAGAGGGCATCGAACAGGTGGAGCAGGCGCGGTTTCTGTTGGAGCAGGGTTGCGATCTGGGCCAGGGGTATTGGTTCGGCAGGCCGATGCCAGCCCATGAGATCGATTGGGACCGCGCGCCCAACCTCCACACTTGAATGCATTCCAGATGGGGGCGGGGCTTGTCTGCTCCCCCATTCAGGTCTTCGCCGGGCTGATTCCATGACTAACCCCACGTCCTGTCAGAAAATTCTTTCTGGTTATATAAACATTCTTAAATAGTATTTTTAAGAATATCCGCGCTTATCTACTATCGCTCTCACGCCGCAAGCAGTGCCGCCACTGCCAGGCACTATTCATTTCAGGAGCGAGACCATGAGCGCATCTCTACGTAGCGTCGACGGCCAGGACGAAGCAACCATCTTGCGTGAGATCCAGAGCGCCCTGCGCGATCTGCGTTTTGGCGCGGTGGAAATCACCGTGCATAACGCCCAGGTGGTGCAGATCGAGCGCAAGGAAAAATTCCGTCTGCAAAACCCCGGTAATAAACCGAGCTAAGCGCTGACGGCGATAGACCCGCAATTATAAGAAAAAGCCAACACCCCAGAATTTCAGGAGCTTCTATGTCGTCGATTCGCCGTTATGCCCTGGCCGCCCTGGCCAGCGCCGTGTTTGCCGGTTCCGCGGTTGCCAAGGACTACGAGTTGCTCAACGTCTCGTACGATCCGACCCGTGAGCTGTACCAGGACTACAACGCGGAATTCACCAGCTTCTGGAAACAGGCCCACCCCGGCGACACCGTCAAGATCCAGCAATCCCACGGTGGCTCGGGCAAGCAAGGCCGTGCGGTGATCGACGGCCTGCGCGCCGACGTGGTGACCCTGGCCCTGGCCGGCGACATCGACGAAATCGCCAAGCTGGGCAAAACCCTCCCGGAAAACTGGCAGACCCGGCTGCCGGACGCCAGCACTCCGTACACCTCGACCATCGTGTTCCTGGTGCGCAAGGGCAACCCCAAAGGCATCAAGGACTGGGGCGACCTGATCAAGCAAGACGTGTCGGTGATCACGCCGAATCCGAAAACCTCAGGCGGTGCGCGCTGGAACTTCCTCGCCGCCTGGGCTTATGGCCTCAAGGCTGGGGGCAGCGAAGCCAAGGCCCAGGAATACGTGAAGGAACTGTTCAAGCACGTACCGGTGCTGGACACCGGTGCGCGCGGTTCGACCATCACCTTCGTCAATAACGGTCAGGGTGACGTATTGCTCGCCTGGGAAAACGAGGCGTTCCTGGCGCTCAAGGAAGACGGCGGCAAAGACAAGTTCGATATCGTCGTACCGTCGCTGTCGATCCTTGCCGAGCCACCGGTGGCGGTGGTCGACAAGAACGCCGAGAAAAAGGGCAACACCGAAATCGCCACCGAATACCTCAAGCACCTGTACAGCCCGGCCGGCCAGGAGATTGCGGCGAAAAACTTCTACCGCCCACGCGATGAAAAGGTTGCCGCCAAATACGCCCGGCAGTTCCCGAAACTGGACCTGGTGACTATCGACAAAGACTTCGGCGGCTGGAAAACTGCCCAACCGAAATTCTTTAACGACGGTGGCGTGTTCGACCAGATCTACACGGCGCAGTAAGCCAAGCAACAACCCGCCCACAGAGCCCGCATTCAGCTGCGGGTTTTGTGTGTCAGTTACGCTAACCAAGGACTCTTATGTCGCGTCGTATCTCCCCCGTCATACCCGGCTTCGGGCTGACGCTGGGCTACACCGTGGTGTACCTCAGCCTGATCGTGCTCATCCCCCTCGCGGCGATGTTCGTTCACGCCGCTCAACTCACCTGGGATCAGTTCTGGAACATCATTTCCGCACCGCGCGTGCTGGCGGCCTTGAAGCTGAGCTTCAGCACCGCGCTGTACGCCGCGCTGATCAACGGTGTGATCGGCACGCTGCTGGCCTGGGTGCTGGTGCGTTACACCTTCCCCGGACGCAAGATCATCGACGCGATGATCGACCTGCCGTTCGCCCTGCCCACCGCCGTGGCCGGTATTGCGCTGACCGCGCTGTACACACCGACCGGCCTGGTCGGCCAGTTCGCCGCCGACCTGGGTTTCAAGATCGCCTACACGCCGCTGGGCATCACCCTGGCGTTGACCTTCGTGACCCTGCCGTTCGTGGTACGCACGGTGCAGCCGGTATTGGCCGATATCCCGCGCGAAGTCGAAGAAGCCGCCGCCTGCCTGGGTGCCAAGCCGTTGCAGGTGTTCCGCTACATCCTCGTGCCGGCGCTGCTGCCGGCCTGGCTGACCGGTTTCGCCCTGGCGTTCGCCCGAGGCGTGGGTGAGTACGGTTCGGTGATTTTCATCGCCGGTAACATGCCGATGAAAACCGAGATCCTGCCGCTGCTGATCATGGTCAAGCTCGACCAGTACGACTACCGCGGCGCCACCTCCATTGGCGTGTTGATGCTGGTGGTTTCCTTTGTTTTGCTGCTGCTGATCAACTTGTTGCAGCGGCGCATCGAACGTCCATAAGGAGGCGCGGAACATGTCCCAATCGTCTATTTCCGCTGCATCCTCGGCCAACGCAGCCCGGCGTGGCAGTGCCACGTCGCGACGCATCCTGATCGGCTTCGGCTGGCTGGTGTTCGCGCTGTTTCTGCTGTTGCCGCTGTTTATCGTGGTGTCCCAGGGCTTGAAGAACGGCCTCGGCGCGTTTTTCACCGCGATCCTTGAACCGGACGCGTTGTCCGCACTGAAGCTCACGGTGATCGCCGTGTTGATTTCGGTACCGCTGAACCTGGTGTTCGGCGTCAGCGCGGCGTGGTGCGTGAGCAAGTACTCGTTCCGTGGCAAAAGCATTCTGGTGACGCTGATCGACCTGCCGTTCTCGGTGTCGCCGGTGATCGCCGGCCTGGTGTATGTGCTGATGTTCGGCGCCCAGGGCTTTTTCGGGCCGTGGTTGCAAGCGCACGACATCCAGATCGTGTTCGCCCTGCCGGGTATCGTGCTGGCGACGATTTTCGTCACCGTGCCCTTCGTGGCCCGTGAGCTGATCCCGCTGATGCAGGAGCAGGGCACCCAGGAAGAAGAGGCGGCGCGCCTGCTCGGCGCCAATGGCTGGCAGATGTTCTGGCATGTGACCGTGCCGAACATCAAATGGGGCCTGATCTACGGCGTGGTGCTGTGTACCGCGCGGGCCATGGGGGAGTTCGGCGCGGTGTCGGTGGTGTCCGGCCACATTCGCGGCGTGACCAACACCTTGCCGCTGCACGTCGAGATTCTCTACAACGAATACAACCACGTTGCCGCGTTCGCGGTGGCGAGTCTGTTGCTGATCCTGGCGCTCTTCATCCTGCTGCTCAAGCAGTGGAGCGAGAACCGTATCAATCGCCTGCGCGCCAGTGCGGCAGAGGAATAAGTCATGTCGATCGAAGTCCGTAATGTCAGCAAGAACTTCAACGCCTTCAAGGCCCTGAACAGCATCAATCTGGATATCCAGAGTGGCGAGCTGGTGGCGTTGCTCGGCCCTTCCGGCTGCGGCAAGACCACGTTGCTGCGCATCATCGCCGGCCTGGAAACGCCCGATGACGGCAGCATTGTGTTCCACGGCGAGGACGTGTCGGGCCACGACGTGCGTGATCGCAACGTCGGGTTTGTGTTTCAGCACTATGCGTTGTTTCGCCACATGACCGTGTTCGATAACGTCGCCTTCGGCCTGCGCATGAAGCCGAAAAACCAGCGGCCCAGCGAAAGTCAGATCGCGGCGAAGGTCCATGAGCTGCTGAACATGGTGCAACTGGACTGGCTGTCCGACCGCTACCCGGAACAACTCTCCGGCGGCCAACGCCAGCGCATCGCCCTGGCCCGCGCCCTGGCGGTGGAACCCAAGGTGCTGCTGCTGGACGAACCTTTCGGCGCCCTCGACGCCAAGGTGCGTAAAGAACTGCGCCGCTGGCTGGCGCGCCTGCATGAAGACATCAACCTCACGTCGGTTTTCGTGACCCACGATCAGGAAGAGGCCATGGAAGTCGCCGACCGCATCGTGGTGATGAACAAGGGCGTGATCGAACAGATCGGCTCACCGGGTGACGTCTCCGAGAACCCGGCCAGCGATTTTGTGTACCACTTCCTCGGCGACTCCAATCGCCTGCACCTGGGCGAAGACCGGCACGTGCTGTTCCGCCCTCATGAAGTGTCGCTGTCGCGCCATGCACTGGAAGACCACCACGCCGCCGAAGTGCGCGATATCCGCCCGCTGGGCGCGACCACGCGAGTGACGCTCAAGGTGGAGGGCCAGCCCGAACTGATCGAAGCCGAAGTGGTGAAAGACCACGACAGCCTGACCGGTTTGGCCCGTGGCGAAACCCTGTTCTTCAAGCCCAAGGTCTGGCAAAAAACCTGAGCCCCTGATCGTTCCCACGCTCCGCGTGGGAGCGCCTTTTGTGACGCTCTGCGTCACGCTTTGGGACGCGGAGCGTCCTGGGCTGCATTCCCACGCGGAGCATGGGAACGATCATCGCGGCGAGCCATTGGCCCCGAGCGCTCTTCGATCTGTTGCTTCAAGCCATGCCGCAACCCCAGCAAAAACGCCACCTCCGCCACCACAAACAACGGCCCCACAATCAACCCCGACACGTCATCCACAAACGCCGGTTTCTTGCCTTCGTAGTAATGCCCGACAAACTGAATCACCCAACCCACCACAAACATCCCCACCCCACTGCTGAGCCACACCATCGTGCTCTGCGCCGCCAACGCATGCCCGGCCCACACCGACAAGCCCATCAATACCGTCATCAAGACGCCCAGGGCCAGCTCGAGGCGCAGGTAAAACCACGCCGAAAACAACCCCACGATCACCGCCGGTGAAAGCCACAACCCACCCACCGTCCATTCCGGGCGCGACAGCAGAACGGCCACGGCAACCACAATCATTGGGATGCCGACAAAATGGCTGGCGATATTGCGCGGGTCGCGGTGGTAGGCGGCGTATTGACTGAGGTGGTCGACGAGGCTTTTCATTGTTGTTCCTCCTGTAGGATGTTTGATGATGCCCTGTCGGACCACGCCTGACTGTCGGCTGGACGACAATCTTCGGAGCGCTCATGAACCCAGAGAACTGGCACCGCCAATTGGTCACCGGCCATTGGTTCAGGCACTTGCCGGGCGACCTGCAGCGCAGCCTGCTGACGGCCGCTCGCTTGCGTACGCTGGCGGCGGGGCAGTGGCTGTTCAAACGCGGCGATCCGCCCTGTGGCCTGTATGCGGTGCTCGACGGTGCGGTGCGCATCAGCGCGGTCAATGCCCAAGGCAAGGAAGCGGTGTTGAGCCTGGTGGAAACGCCCTACTGGTTCGGCGAGATTTGCCTGTTCGACGGCCTGCCGCGCACCCACGATGCGCTGGCGATGGGGCCGTGTACGTTGCTGCACGTGCCGCAGGCGGCGATGCTCGCGCTGCTTGAGCACCAGCCGGTGTATTGGCGGGAAATAGCCCTGCTGATGAGCCATAAACTGCGGCTGTCATTGATCAATATCGAACAGATGAGCCTGATGCCCGCGTCGGCGCGCCTGGCCCATCGGTTGCTGATGATTGCCGAAGGCTACGGTGAAATCGAGCAGGCGCGCCGCGAGCTGCAACTGCCCCAGGAAGACTTGGCGGCGATGTTGGGCCTGTCGCGCCAGACCATCAACAGCCTGCTCAAGAGCCTGGAGCAGCAGGGCATTATCGGCTTGAGTTATGGCGCGATCAAAGTGCTCGACCTGCCAGGCCTGCGGCACGCCGCAGGCGCCTCAAACTAGGAGCCGCGGTACGTGGAGAACCCGTACGGGCTGAGCAGCAGCGGGATGTGGTAGTGCTGGTCGGCCTGCTTGACCTGGAAAATCACCGGTACTTCCGGGAAAAAGGTCTCGCGGTTGGCCTTCTTGTAGTAGTCGCCGGTCTTGAATACCACCCGGTACTCGCCGGGTTTCATGCTGCGATCGGCGGGGAACAGTTCGGCAATGCGCCCCTGCTGGTTGGTCACGCCCTCGGACAGCGCTTGCCAGTGATCGCCCACCTGCTGCTCCAGGGTCACACTCACACCCGCCGACGGCAGGCCGTTTTCCAGGTTAAGGACGTGGACGCTCAGCGGGTTGCCGTCGGCCAGGGCCAGGTTGCACAGGCCGCTCAGGCTGAGGGCGGCGAGGGTAATGCTCAGGGTTTTCATCGAGAGGTCCTTTCGAGGGTCAGTTACAAGGAAGTTTTCAGGCCCAGCTGCTCGGCGGCCTGGACGGCACAGGCTTCGTCCTGCGCCGCGCCACCGGCACCGGCAATGCCCAGGGCGCCGACCAGTTCGGCGTCGGCAAACAACGGCACGCCGCCACCGAGCAACAGCAATTCAGGCAAGGTGTTAAGGTTGGCCGCTTCCGGGTTGTTGCGGGCGCGCTCGGCAAACAGCCGGGTGGCGGTCTTGCTCGACAGCGCGGTGTAGGCCTTGCGCTGGCTGGCGAGGCTGTTGTGCGGCCCGACCCCATCGGCGCGCAGGGCCAGCAACGGGTTGCCGCCGCGATCGAGCACGGTCAGCGCGGCGTTGCAGTGGGCCAGGCTGGCGTCGGCCAATTGGCGCGCGGTACGCAGGTCCAGATCGGCATGGCGCGGCAATTGCGGCGCGGCCTGGGCGGCGCTGGTCAGCGCCAGGCTCAAAAACAAAGCAGTGCGATACATGGTGAAGGCTCCGTTGAACAGGCACCCACGGTAGCCAGTGAACGGGGTCAGAAACCGCACAATTGGATGACAGGTTTGTCATTAATCACCAGAGGTGAGGCATGCAGGTGTTGTTAGTGGAAGACCAGCCGCAGCTGGCGCAACGCATGGCCCAGGGCTTGAGCGAGGCGGGTTTCGCCGTGGAAGTCGCGGCCAATGGCATGGCCGCGCAGCGCTTTGTGGAAAGCTGCGTGTACGACCTGGTGATCCTGGACGTGATGTTGCCGGGCCTGAATGCGTGGAAGCTGCAGCAGGCGATCCGTCAGCGAGGCGACACGCCGTTGTTGTTCCTGACCACGCCGGGCGGGATCGAAGACCGTCTGCGCGGTTTGGAGCTGCATGAGGATGACTACCTGCTCAAACCGTTTGATGACAAGGCACTGGTCGCGCGAGTCAAGAAACTGCTGCGGCGCGAACGTGGGCGCTAACCCAAGCCTTCTCTGAACTGCCCCGGCGTCATCCCCGTCCAGCGCTTGAACGCACGGTTGAAGCTGCTGGTATCGGCAAACCCCAACAGGTGGCTGATCTCGGCCAACGAACAGTGCGGATCACGCAGGTGCAGTAACGCCAGGTTCTGCCGGCATTGATTGAGCAACGCGTCGAACCGACAGCCTTCGTCCGCCAGATGCCGTTGCAGGCTGCGCAGGCTCAGGTGCAGGGCCTGGGCAACGCGTTCGGCGCTGGGCTCGCCGTCGGGTAATTGCGCTTCGATGGCCGCACGCACCTTGCGCTCCCAAGTCAGCGGTTGCAGCTGCGCGAGGGTGCGTTTGAGCACGGCTTCGTTGTGTTCGGCCAGCTCCGGGTTGGCGTCGTCCAAGTGACTGTCGAAGTCGCGCGCGGCGAACTCCAGGCGGTCTTCGTCGGCGGCGAACAATACCGGCGCACGGAACACGGTGTGCCATGGCGTCGGGTCGGCCGGTGGCGGGCGACGCAGATACACAGCCAACGGCGCGTAATCGCGCCCCAGGCGATTGCGGCAGGTGCGCACGTAAATCGCCGCGAACGCATCGATCGCCTCGAACGCCGGCGCCGGGTTGCCTGGCGGTTGCAGCAGGCGAAACCGGTAGCGCTCGCCGTCGCGGCTCAACTCCAGGGTCAATGCATCGCTGACCACCTGGTGGTAACGCACGATGCGTTCGAATACCTCGCGCAAACTGCCGCTGGCGACCAGCGCATAGCCCAGCGCGTGAAACGTGGTGGGGCTGACAAACCGCGACACCCGCAAACCGATCGCCGGATCGCCGCTGACGTGCACCGCCAGTTCCCACAGGCGCGTGGTGGCCGACAGCGGGTAGCGCGCGTTGGGGTCGTCCATCAACTGCGGATCGAGCCCGGCCTCGCGGCACAGCGCGGCGCTGTCCAGGCCCAGGGCATCGAGCTGTTTGCGCAGGGCGCGGGTCCAGCTGGCGAGGGAGGTGGGTTCGGTCATGATGATTGGCGTGTGCGGTCAACAGGTTGGCGTGTGGGGCTAGCGTCCTGCGCGAGCGCCTGGTGCAGGATGTAAACCTCGATAAACAAGAGGATGGGAGCATGGACGGTACTTCTGCAAGTCCCCAATCGCTGAATGCACAACAACGTTCGGCGCACATTCGCGAAGTCGTACTCGCCGAAGGCGTGCGCCTGCGCCAGCAACACCCGTGGCTGCAGCATCAGGACGCTCTGGGTGCCGGCATCCTGGCCTTTGCGCTGTTGGGCATGCTTGGCTCGGCGGCGCTGTACATCAGCGGGCATATGGCCTGGTGGGTGTGCCTGCTGCTCAACGCATTTTTCGCTTCACTGACCCACGAGCTGGAACACGACCTGATCCACAGCATGTACTTTCGCAAGCAGCGTGTGCCGCACAACCTGATGATGGGCCTGGTATGGCTGGCGCGGCCGAGCACCATCAACCCGTGGATCCGTCGCCACCTGCACCTGAACCATCACAAGGTCTCCGGCACCGAGGCCGACATGGAGGAGCGCGCAATCACCAACGGCGAGCCGTGGGGCCTGGCGCGCTTGTTGATGGTGGGCGATAACGTGATGTCGGCCTTTATCCGCATGCTGCGGGCCAAGACCTGGAGCCATAAATTCAAGATTCTCAAGCGCGCGCTGCTGGTTTATGCGCCGCTGGCGCTGCTGCATTGGGGCGCGTGGTACGTGTTTCTAGGGTTCCACGCCGCCAACGGCATCGCCAGCCTGCTCGGCGTGCCCATCGCCTGGTCGGAAGGCACTTTGCAGATGATGCACGTGATCGATATCGCCGCCGTGGTGATCATTGGGCCCAATGTACTGCGCACGTTCTGCCTGCACTTTGTCAGCTCCAACATGCACTACTACGGCGATGTGGAACCGGGCAATGTGATCCAGCAGACCCAGGTGCTGAACCCGTGGTGGATGTGGCCGTTGCAGGCGTTCTGCTTCAACTTCGGCAGCACCCACGGGATTCATCATTTTGTGGTAAAGGAACCGTTCTATATCCGCCAGATGACGGCCAAGGTGGCGCATAAAGTGATGGCTGAAATGGGGGTGCGCTTTAATGATTTGGGCACGTTTGCGCGGGCCAATCGGCTGGAGCCCATGGCGGCAGCCAATGCTGGCCTCAAGCCGGCGGAAACGGCGCTGCGCTGAGGTGCGGTGGCCGGTTGAGGTGGCGAGTCTGGCCGCCCGTGCTCAGTCGTTGACGGCACGGATATGCGCGGCCAACTCGGCCAACGCCGAATCGTCGGCCCTGGCGCAGTCATGGGACGAGAGATAGCCCTCATAGCGATCAAAAAACTTATCCATGCGAGAGCTGATTTTTTTGAATGCGCTGTCTTCGCCCGTTCCGTGCATCGGGAACAGCTTGGCGTGCAAATGATCGACGCCGTAACCCTCCAGAATCATGCCGGTCCTCGCCACACCCGCAAGCGCCTGGTCAATCAGCCGTGCGGTCTTCTTGGCCGCAACCACCAATTCGCACAGCACCTCGTCCGACTGGGCAAACCCATAGCTGCCGTAATGAGCCTTGGGAATCACCACACTGAACCCTGGGGTGTTGGGGAAGATGGAGAGGAAAGCCATGTGGCTCTGGTCTTCCCATAACAAGTGGGCAGGGGCGGTGCCGCGAGCGATGTTGCAGAAGATACAGTCCATCAGACGACGTCCTCGTTTTCGTCAAAGGGGCGGGCAGCGTGCCCGGTGAACTTCGATGGTTCAAACCTGGCATTGTTTTGTGTCGCTAGTGTGTAAAGCGCTGACCCGGCGCCACGACGTCCGGTTCGACGCGATAGCTCGCCGGGCTGAACACCCGCGTCACCACCAGCATCGCCAGCACCGTGGCGGTCAGCACCCACCAGGCGCTGACGAAGTCGCCGGTGAGCTGGCGCAGCCAACCGGTCATCCACGGTGAAATGGCGTTGATCAAAAAGCCCACGCCTTGCACAAAGGCCGCCAGTTGCCCGGCATGGCGAGGGTCGCGGTGGTGGTCGAGGGTCAGCAGCAGGCTCAGGGCAAAGCAGGCGCCCAGGCCGAAGCCGCACAAGGCCACCCACAGGTGGGGGTAGTCCAACGGCGCGAAGATCAGTCCGAGGTAACCCACGGTTTGTGCCAACAGGCTGATGACCAGCAACGGACGACGGTCGACACCGCGTTGTGCCAGCACCGGCATCAGCAGCGCGGCGATCACTTGGAAAATGGTCATGTACGCCAGCAGCGAGCCGCTGGGCAGCACGCCCCAGCCCAGTTGCTGGTAATAAGCCGGCAGCCAGGCCACCAGGCTCATGTAGCCGCAGTTCACCAGGCCGAAATACAACGCCAATAACCACGCACGCCGATTGCGCAGGCCCTTCAATGCGGGCGCCACCTGCGGGTTGCGCGCCGCGCCCAACGGCAGCCAGGCCCACAGCAGCAACGCGCCGAGTGCCGGCAACAGCCAGATCCCGAGCCCCGCCTGCCACTGAGCAAAGTGCGTAGCCACTACCGGGCTGAGCAATGCCGCCAGCCCGCCACCGGCCATCAATGAAGCCGAATACACCCCCATCGCCACCGGCACGCGATGACGAAACTCGCGCTTGATCATCGCTGGTACCAGCGCCTGGATCAGCGCCACGCCAGCCCCGCCGAGCAATGCCGTGACCAGCAGCGCCGACGCCTGCCCCATCAACCAACGCGCCAGGCAGGCCAGCAGGATCATCATCAGCCCCAGGGCGATGCCACGCCGCTCGCCCAGGCGTGCTTCCACCCGCACGCCGATCAGCGCCACCAGGCCCATGCACACTACCGGCAGGCTGGTCAGCAGGGCGCTGCTCTGGAAACTCAAACCGGTGGCGTGGCGGATTTCGCCCAGTAGCGGGCTGATGGAGCTGAGGATCGGCCGCAGGTTCAGGCCCAGCACCAGCAATAGTCCCCAGCCGGCGAGGGATTTATTCAATGTCATGCAGGCCGCTCCGGGCACGATGGGAGGTGAAGTATGGGCAGCCCTGGGAGTATTCTGAAATTAAATATAACCATGCCAATCAGTGGCAAACACAATGGTGACGTAGATGTTCGACCCCGTGTTATTGCGCAGCTTTGTCGCCGTGGTGGACTGCGGCAATTTCACTCGCGCCGCCGAGCGCCTGCACCTGACCCAGTCCACTGTGAGCCAGCAGATCCGCCGTCTGGAGGACGCGGTGACGTGTCAGTTGCTCGACCGCGACCAGCGCCGCGTGGTCGCCACCACCGAAGGCGAGCGCTTGCTGGCATACGCCAGGCGCATCCTGGCGCTGCATGAAGAGGCCGCTGAAGTGCTGATCAGCCAACAGAGCGACGGCGTGCTGCGCCTGGGGGTGCCGGAAGATTTTGCCGCCGAGCGCCTGATGCCGCTGTTGTCGTCATTCGTGCAGGCTTATCCACGGGTGCGTCTGGAGGTCACCAGTGGTTTGGGCCCCGAGTTGCAACGTCAATACCGGGCCGGCGAATTCGATGTGCTGCTGGTCAAGCAAATGGGCGACAGCGCCGACTGCCTGGCCTCGTGGCCCGAGCCGCTGTGCTGGGTGGACAGCCGCACCACACCATCCGTGGGGCGCGACCCGTTGCCGTTGGTGGCCTTCCCGGTGGGCGGCCTGTACCGCAATGAAATGCTGCAGCACCTGGAAGTGGGCGGCTGGCGCTGGCGTATCGGTTACTCAAGCGCGAGTTTGGCCAGCGTGTGTTCGGCGGTGGCGGCTGGGCTGGGGGTGAGCCTGTTGCCGCGCCGGGTGGTGCAGCCAGGGCATGTGGAATTGGGGCCTGACAGCGGTCTGCCCGAAGTGCAAGGCGTGCGCCTGGCGTTGTATGCCCGCCATGGCCTGAGTGCGGCGGGGCAGTGCTTACAGGCTCAGTTGTTCGATTTGTGCGCGAAGTGAGGTGGAAACGGCCGGACCACGGATTGTATTTTTGGTTATTAATAAATAGCTTCTTATTCCTTAACGAATATAAACCGCGTCCCTATACTGCTCAGCACGTTAAACGCTGCAGGAGGGCACACCCATGCACAGCGAGTCGATTCGTTATCTGATCGTGCCGGGCTGGCAAGGATCGCCGGACAATCATTGGCAAAGTCATTGGCAACACAGCCTGCCCAACAGCGCGCGTGTGGAGCAGGCCGATTGGCTGACGCCGCGACGTGAAGACTGGGTTGCCGCGCTGGCCGAGGCGATCGCCGCCGACAGCACGCCGGTGATTCTCATCGCCCATAGCCTGGGCTGCATCACCGTGGCCCATTGGGCGGCCACCGCACCCGTGCAGTTCCTGCGGCAGGTGCGCGGCGCCTTGCTGGTGGCGCCGGCGGATGTGGAGCGTCCGGCCTGCTCGCCGGCCTTGCGCAATTTCGCGCCGATCCCCACCGACCTGTTGCCGTTCCCGAGCCAGGTGGTCAGTTCCGACAACGACAGCGCCGTCAGCGCCCCTCGGGCCCTGGAGTTGGCGCGCAACTGGGGGGCCGAAGCCGGCATTCTTTCGGGGGCAGGGCATATCAACGTGAAGTCCGGTCATCAGCGCTGGGAGCAAGGCTTCGCCTACCTCTATCGCCTGCAAAGCCGCCTCGAGCAGCACGCCCGGCGCACCGCCTGATTTTTTTCAACGCCCCGTCCCTGGCGGACGTGGGGCGGGAGCTTGCCATGAGTCTGCATGAAACCTTCGGTCAGCCACTGCTGACCTTCCCCGACGCGGAAAAAAGCCCGCTGAGCATCCGCGCCAAGGCGCTGGTGTTTGTCGACCCGCGCTCGCGCAAGCTGCGCGAAGAGCTGGAAACCCTCGCGCCGCGCGCTTTGCCCGTGCTGATTCGCGGTGAGACCGGCAGCGGTAAAGAGCTGTTGGCGCGGCATATCCACCGTGGCAGTGACCGTACGGGCTTGTTCGTCTCGGTCAATTGCGGCGCCATCAGCCCCACCTACGCCGACGCCGAATTGTTCGGCTACGCCGCCGGCAGCCACAGCGGCACCGCCAGCAGCCGCGCCGGCTGGTTTGGTTCGGCCAATGGCGGCACCTTGTACCTGGATGAGATCGGCGACCTGCCGCTGCCGATCCAGGTCAAATTACTCGCCGCCCTGGAAAACCATGAAGTCACCCGCGTCGGCGCCCAGCAGCCGAGCCCGGTGGACGTGCGTCTGGTGGCCGCCACCAGCATCGACCTGGCGCAGGCCGTGGCCGCCGGCAAATTTCATGAGCGACTGTTTCACTACCTGAGCGAAGGCCGGTTGGACCTACCCGCATTGCGCGAGCGGGTGGGCGATATTCTGTCGTTGGCCGAGTACTTCCTGGGCATCTACAGTCAGCGTCTTGACCTGCCGGTGCCGCTGATCAGCGAGGCCGCCCAGCGCGTGCTGGAACGCCACAGCTGGCCGGGAAATACCCGTGAGCTGGAAAACGTTATTCACTTTGCGCTCCTGGTGAGCAGCGGCGACGAAATTCTGCCAGAGCACCTGAACCTGCCGGCGGCGGGTTCGCCGCTGGAACAGGTGCGGAGGATTTACGCCCAGGCCAGCCCGGCCGAGCAGGAAACGTTGCGCCGATTCCTACATGAACAAAATGGAATATCAACGTGAATAAAAGATATTGTTCGGGAATAAAAAATCTAGGTATTGTCCCCTGCATGCCGCGATAGCACTTCGCTGGCACACCACCCTACACACGGTCGTCAGAGACGCCCCGGACTGTCGATAAGGACACTGCATGAAAAAGGTTCTGTTGTTTACCGCATTGGCCGCTGCCCTGACTGCCAGCTTCGCCCAGGCCAACGAGAAACTGGTGGTGGCCGCCACCCCGATCCCGCATGCCGAGATCCTCGAGCTGGTCAAGCCAACCCTGGCCAAAGAAGGCGTGGACCTGGAAATCAAAGTATTCACCGACTATGTACAGCCCAACGTGCAAGTCGCTGAAAAGCGCCTGGACGCCAACTACTTCCAGACCCTGCCGTACCTGGAAAACTTCAACAAGGGCAAGGGCACCAACCTGGTGACCGTGGTGGGCGTGCACGTTGAACCGTTCGGCGGTTATTCGAAAAAAATCAAGAAAATTGAAGACCTGAAAGACGGCGCCACCGTGGCCATCCCGAACGAAGGCTCCAACAGCGGCCGCGCCCTGTTGCTGCTGCAGAAAGCCGGTGTGATCACCCTCAAAGACCCGACCAACGCCCTGGCCACGCCCAAAGACATCGCCAGCAACCCGAAACACCTCAAATTCAAAGAGCTGGAGTCGGCACTGCTGCCCCGCGTGCTGGACCAGGTCGACCTGGACCTGATCAACACCAACTACGCGCTGGAAGCCGGCCTGAACCCGGCCAAGGATGCGCTGATCATCGAAGACGCCAAGTCGCCTTACGTAAACTTCCTGGTGGCTCGCCCGGACAACAAGGACAGCGACGCTATCCAGAAACTGTCCAAGGCCCTGACCAGCCCGGAAGTCAAAGCCTTCATCGAGAAGAAGTACAACGGCGCGGTTGTGCCGGCGTTCTGATGTAAGCCAACACCCCTTCAAGGTTTCAACGCCGGCGGCTTACATAGCGTCGGCGTTTTTTTATGTGTGGAATTCGCAATGCAATCAAAATGTGTGAGGGAGCTTGCTCCCTCACACATTTGATCTTCATCTCACAGTGGACCTTCAGCGTGTCAGAGCGCGCGGCTATTGATCGCCCTGCGCAACGCCACCAACCATTTCACCAACTCCTGCGGATCAATCGGTTTCGCTTTGTTCATTGTTCATTCCCTCGAAACACAGACCCCTCAACCATAGCTGCCACCCGCTAAGCCCGCGAATCCGGAGGTTATCTTTTTGGGTGATATCAATATGCTATTTTGGTATTTAAAATTTACTTTTTATACCTTTAAAGTTCGCGCTACCCGACGTTACCCACGTCGGCTTGGATAGCACGCGCCGCTCTACCCTGCGGCGTCATGGACTGCAAATGACCCTCGATTTCGCTTTTATCCTCAGCACCCTGCCGGCGTTTTTGAAGGCCGTGGGTGTCACGCTGCAAGTCGGCCTGATCGCCATCGCCACCTCCTTGCTTGTAGCGCTGATCAACGCGGCGCTGCTGGTGTTTCGCACGCCGTACCTGTCGCGCCTGGTGGCGTTGTATGTGGAGCTGGCGCGCAATACACCGCTGCTGATCCAGCTGTTTTTCGTGTACTTCGCCTTGCCCGCCCTGGGCTTGAATGTCTCCGGGTTCTGGGCGGCGATCATCACCATGACCTTTCTGGGCGGTGCTTACCTCACCGAAGTGCTGCGCGCCGGTGTGGAGGCGGTGCCGCAGGCGCAGGTCGAATCGGGCAAGTCCATTGGCCTGTCGGACTGGCAACTGCTGCGCCACGTGATCCTGCCCCAGGCCGGCATCCTCAGCCTGCCGGCCTTGTTCGCCAATTTCATTTTCCTGCTCAAAGAGACCACCGTGGTCTCCGCCGTGGCCGTGCCGGAGATTCTCTACACCACCAAGAGCTACATCGCCCTCTACTACAAGACCTACGAAATGCTCGCCGTGCTGACGCTGATTTGCGTGCTGTTGTTCTTGCCGCTGTCGCTGCTGCTCAGCCGCTTGGAAAGGAGGCTCCAGCATGGCCAGTTCGGGTCTTGAGTTGTTGTGGGTGTCGCTGCCGCAACTGGGCAAGGGCGCCGCGCAGACCTTGTCGATTTCGTTTATGAGCATCGCCTTAAGTACGGTAGGCGGCGTGCTGTATGGCGTGCTGCGCACCTTGAACAACCGGCTGATCAACGCCGTGCTGCGGGTTTACCTGGAGTTGTTCCGGGCGATCCCGGTGCTGGTGTGGTTGTACCTGCTGTTCTTTGGCCTACCGATTTTTTTTGGCCTGAGCCTCCCCAGCTTCTGGTGCGCGGTGCTGGTGTTGTCGTTCTGGGGCGCCAGCGAGGTCGGCGAAGTGGTACGTGGCGCGTTGCATTCGCTGCCCCGTGGCCAGCGCGAGGCCGGCCTGTCGATTGGCTTGTCCGACCCGCAGTTGTACGGCTACGTGTTGCTGCCCCAGGCCCTCAAGCGCATGACGCCACCCACGATCAACGTCTACACGCGCATCATCAAGACCAGTTCCCTGGCGGTGCTGATCGGCGTGGTGGACGTGATCAAGGTCGGTCAGCAAATCATCGAGCGCACTTATGAGTCGGTGTTGATCTACGGCGCGCTGTTCCTGTTCTTTTTCTTTATCTGCTATCCGTTGTCGGCCGCCTCCAAGGTGCTGGAACGGCGCTGGGCCCAAGCATGAGCGCATTGATCGAGTTCCAGGGTTTCAACAAATTCTTCGGCGAGCAGCAGGTGCTCAAGGGCATCGACCTGAGCGTGCACAGCGGCGAAGTGGTGGTGATCCTCGGCCCCAGCGGCTGCGGCAAAAGCACCTTGCTGCGTTGCCTCAACGGCCTGGAAGTGGCCCATGGTGGCAGCCTGCGATTTGCCGGCAAGGAGCTGCTGGATAAACACACCGACTGGCGCCAGGTGCGCCAGGACATAGGCATGGTGTTCCAGAGCTACCATCTGTTTCCACATATGAGCGTACTCGACAACATCCTGCTCGGGCCGCTGAAAGTGCAAAAGCGCGAGCCGCGCCAAGCCCGCGAGCAGGCTGAACAGCTGTTGGCGCGGGTCGGCCTGGCGGACAAGCGCGACGCGTTCCCGCGCCAGCTCTCCGGCGGCCAGCAGCAACGCATCGCCATCGTCCGTTCGCTGTGCATGAACCCACAAGTCATGCTGTTCGACGAAGTCACTGCAGCCCTCGATCCGGAGATGGTCAAGGAAGTGCTGGAGGTGATCCAGGGCCTGGCCCGCGATGGCATGACATTACTGATCGTGACCCATGAAATGGCCTTCGCTCGCGCCGTCGCCGACCGCGTGGTGTTCATGGAGGCCGGCCGCATTCTCGAACACAACACCCCCGAGGCATTCTTTACGAACCCGCAAACCGCACGCGCGCAGCAGTTCCTGGAGAAGTTCTCCTTTGTTTCAACACTGCCCAAGAAAATCAAGGAACTGGAACCGCTATGAAAAAACTACTACTGCCCCTGTTAGCCGTCGCGCTGCTGGCCGGTTGCGATAAAAAGGCCGAAGAGCCTGCCAAACCCACGGCTGCCGTGAGTTACATCGACAAGATCAAAGCGCGCGACAAGTTGATTGTCGGCGTCTTCACCGACAAACCACCGTTCGGCTTTGTGGACGAGGCCGGGCGCTATGTCGGCTTCGATACCGATATCGGCCGCCGATTCGCCAAGGATCTGCTGGGCGACGAGAACAAAGTCGAATTCGTCGCCGTGGAGCCGGCCAGCCGCATTCCATTCCTGCAAAGCGACAAGGTCGACCTGATCCTGGCCAACATGACCGTGACCCCGGAGCGCAAGGAAGCGGTGGACTTCACCCATCCCAACCTGAAAGTCGCGGTGCAGGCCCTGGTGCCCAACGACAGCCCGGTCAAGCGCCTGGATGACCTGGCGACCCGCACCATCATCGTCACCACCGGCACCACCGCCGATATCTGGCTGACCAAAAACCATCCGGACTGGAAACTGCTCAAGTTCGAGAAAAACTCCGAATCCCTGCAGGCGCTGTCAGCCGGTCGCGGCGATGCCTATGCCCAGGACAACCTGGTGCTGTTCAGCTGGGCCAAGCAAAACCCCGGCTACCGCGTGCTGGAACAGAAACTCGGCGACGAAGCCCCCATCGCCCCGGCGGTCAAGAAGGGCAACACCGAACTGCGCGATTGGGTAAATACCGAACTGGCGAAGTTGGGCGAGGAGAAATTTCTGCTCAAACTGTACGACCAATACGTGCGTAAAGAACTCAGTGATGACACCCAGCCTGAGAGCGTGATTGTCGAAGGCGGCAAATGGCAGGGCTAGTTCTGCGCTGACTGTTGTATCGCTATCGGGGCAAGCCCCCTCCCGCATTTGAATGTATTCACACATCAAATGTGTGAGAGGGGGCTTGCCCCGATGAGGCCGGTGAAATCACCTCAATACTCTCTTCCCCATGCAGATAAGGAACCCTGATCTAAGCTGACAGTCGCATACACACTGGCACGTCGGCATCACGCAAAAGGAGACTGCATGGGCGGTCGTATTTCCACTTTCATATTCGGACTTGGCCTGCTGGCGCTCTTGAGCGGTTGCGGTCAGGAAAACACCGAGCCCAAGGCTCATTCCCGGGTGTTTGTGCAGACCGTGCAGTCGGCGGATTTCGCCGCGGCAGTCACCCTGACCGGGGATATCCAGGCGCGGGTGCAAACCGATCTGTCCTTTCGCGTGGGCGGCAAGATCATCCAGCGCCTGGTGGATGTGGGCGATCGCGTAAGCGCCAGGCAAGTGCTGGCCAGGCTCGATCCCAGAGACCTGCAGACCAACGTCGATTCGGCCCAGGCCCAGGTCGTGGCCGAACAGGCGCGGGTCAAGCAGACAGCGGCGGCGTTTGTGCGCCAGGAAAAGCTCCTGCCCAAAGGCTACACCAGCCGCAGCGAATACGACTCGGCCCAGGCCGCCTTGCGCAGCAGCCAAAGCGCCCTGGCCGCGGCCCAGGCACAACTGGCCAATGCCCGTGAGCAACTGGGCTACACCGCACTGGTCGCCGATGCGCCGGGCGTGATCACGGCGCGCCAGGCCGAGGTGGGCCAAGTGGTGCAGGCCACTGTGCCGATTTTCAGCCTGGCCCGCGACGGCGAGCGCGATGCGGTGTTCAACGTGTATGAATCGCTGCTGGTAGAGCCACCGTCCGACGCGCCGATCACCGTCAGCCTGCTGGACAACCCGAGCATTCAGGTGCAAGGCAATGTGCGCGAAATTACCCCGGCGGTGGCCGCCAACACCGGCACCGTGCAAGTAAAGATTGCCCTGCAGTCACTGCCCAAAGGCATGGAGCTGGGCTCGGTGGTCAGCGCCACCGCCAATGGCCCGGCCAGGGCCAGCGTCGAACTGCCGTGGTCGGCTCTCACCAAAGATCTCAGCGAACCCGCCGTGTGGCTGGTGGACGGCGAGGGCAAGGCGCAGTTGCATAAAGTCTCCGTGGCCCGCTACCTCACTGGCAAAGTCATCATCGGCGATGGCCTCAAGGGCGGCGAAAAAGTCGTGGTGGCCGGCGGCCAGTTGCTGCACCCCGGTATGCAGGTCGAGATTGCCCAGCCAGGAGCCCAGCCATGAAGCGCCTGATCGTCATGCTCGCCGCCGGCCTGGCACTGGCGGCGTGCTCCAAGGAAGAACCCGCGCCCGACCCGGTGCGCCCGGTGCTGTCGATGCAAGTGAAGGCTGAAGACCAGGAAAACCTCGGCCGCTTCGCCGGCACCATCCAGGCCCGTTACGAAAGTAACCTGGGCTTTCGCGTGCCCGGCCGTATCGCCCGTCGCCTCGTGGACGTCGGCGCCGAAGTGGAGAAGGGCGCCTTGTTGGCCGTGCTCGATCCCACCGACCAGCAGAACCAGTTGCGCGCAGCCCAGGGCGACCTGGCGCGGGTGCAGGCGCAGTTCATCAATGCCCAGGCCAATGCCCGCCGCCAGCAGGAGCTGTTCAACCGTGGCGTCGGCGCCCAGGCCCAGCTGGACGTGGCGCTGACCGACCTGAAAACCACCCAGGCCAGCCTCGATCAGGCCAAGGCCTCGGTCAACCAGGCCAAGGACCAGCTCAACTACGCCGAACTGCGCACCGACCATGCCGGCATCGTCACCGCCTGGAACGCCGAGGCCGGCCAGGTGGTCAGTGCCGGCCAGCAAGTGGTGACCCTGGCACGCCCGGACATCAAGGAAGCGGTGATCGATCTTCCCGCCAGCCTGGCCGAGCGCCTGCCCCCGGATGGGGTGTTCCTGGTCGCCGGGCAACTGGACCCCAGCGTTCACACCACCGCCACCGTGCGCGAAATCGAGCCCCAGGCCCAGAGCGCCACGCGCACCCGTCGCGCACGTCTGACTCTGGCCGAGACGCCGCCCGCGTTCCGCCTCGGCACGGCCATCAGCGTCACCCTGAGCACCGCCATCACCCCGCGCATCGAGCTGCCGGTGAGCGCCTTGCAGGACGTTGACGGCAAGACCCGCATCTGGCTGCTCGACACCCAGACCCAGACCGTACAACCGCGAGATGTCACGGTGATCAGCCGGGAGGGCGGCAGCGCCCTGGTCAACGGCGGCGTCAAAGCCGGCGAGCGCATCGTCACCGCCGGCGTGAACAGCCTGAAGCCCGGGCAGAAAGTCAAAATCGACGAGGACAGCCCGCGATGAAAGGCAGCTTCAACTTATCCGACTGGGCCCTCAAGCATCAGTCCTTCGTCTGGTACCTGATGTTCGTCGCGCTGCTGATGGGCGTGTTCTCCTACATGAACCTGGGCCGCGAAGAAGACCCGTCGTTCACCATCAAGACTATGGTAATCCAGACCCGCTGGCCGGGCGCGACCCAGGAAGAAACCCTCAAGCAGGTCACCGACCGCATTGAGAAAAAACTCGAAGAACTCGACTCCCTCGACTACGTGAAGAGCTATACCCGACCGGGCGAGTCCACCGTGTTCGTATTCCTCAAGGACACCACCAGCGCCAAGGCCATCCCGGAGATCTGGTACCAGGTGCGCAAGAAGATCGACGATATTCGCGGCACCTTCCCCCAAGGCCTGCAAGGGCCGTCGTTCAACGATGAGTTCGGTGACGTGTTCGGCTCGGTGTACGCCTTTACCGGCGACGGCCTGTCGATGCGCCAGTTGCGTGACTACGTCGAGCAGGTACGCGCCGAGATCCGTTCGGTGCCGGGGCTGGGCAAGGTGGAGATGATCGGCCAACAGGATGAAGTGATTTACCTGAACTTCTCCACGCGCAAACTGGCGGCGCTGGGCGTCGACCAGCGCCAGGTCGTGCAAAGCCTGCAATCGCAGAACGCCGTGACGCCGGCCGGCGTGATCGAAGCCGGGCCAGAGCGGATTTCGGTGCGAACTTCGGGGCAGTTCGCCTCGGAAAAAGACCTGGCCAACGTCAATCTGCGCCTCAATGACCGTTTCTATCGCCTCGCGGACATTGCCGAGATCAGCCGAGGCTACGTCGACCCGGCGCGGCCGATGTTTCGCTTCAACGGCAAGCCGGCCATCGGTTTGGCCATCGCCATGCAGAAGGGCGGCAATATCCAGTCGTTCGGCAAGGCCCTGCACACGCGCATGGACGAACTGACCGCCGACCTGCCGGTGGGTGTCGGCGTGCACAAGGTGTCGGACCAGGCCGAAGTGGTGGAAGAAGCCGTGGGCGGCTTTACTAGTGCGTTGTTCGAGGCGGTGATCATCGTGCTGGTGGTGAGCTTTATCAGCCTCGGTCTGCGTGCCGGGCTGGTGGTGGCGTGTTCGATTCCGCTGGTGCTGGCGCTGGTGTTCGTGTTCATGGAATACAGCGGCATCACCATGCAGCGCGTCTCGCTGGGCGCGTTGATTATTGCCCTCGGCCTGTTGGTAGATGACGCGATGATCACCGTGGAGATGATGATCACGCGCCTGGAAAAAGGTGAAACCAAGGAGCAGGCGGCCACTTACGCCTACACGTCGACTGCGTTCCCGATGCTGACCGGTACGCTGGTCACAGTGGCAGGCTTTGTGCCGATCGGCCTCAACGCCAGTTCGGCCGGTGAGTACACCTTCACGCTGTTCGCGGTGATCGCCGTGGCGATGCTGGTGTCGTGGGTGGTGGCGGTATTGTTTGCGCCGGTGATCGGCGTGCATATCCTCAGCGCCAACGTTAAGCCTCATAACGCCGAGCCTGGGCGCATCGGCCGGGGGTTCAATCGCGGCATGCTGTGGGCCATGCGCAACCGCTGGTGGGCCATTGGCATCACCGTGGGGTTGTTCGTGGCGTCGGTGTTCTCCATGCAGTTCGTGCAGAACCAGTTCTTCCCCTCGTCGGATCGCCCGGAAATCCTGGTCGACCTCAACCTGCCGCAGAACGCCTCGATCAACGAAACACGCAAAACCGTCGACCGTCTGGAAGCCATTATCAAGGACGACCCCGACATCGCCCGTTGGAGCACTTACATCGGCCAGGGTGCGATTCGTTTCTACCTGCCCCTCGACCAGCAACTGGAAAACCCCTACTACGCGCAGTTGGTGATCGTCAGCAAAGGCCTGGAGGAACGTGGCGCATTGATCGCGCGCCTGCAAAAGCGTCTGCGCGACGACTTTGTCGGTATCGGCAGTTATGTACAGCCGCTGGAAATGGGCCCGCCCGTAGGACGGCCTATCCAGTATCGCGTATCCGGCAAAGACACCGACCAGGTTCGCAAGCACGCCATCGAACTGGCGACCCTGCTGGATCAAAACACCCACCTGGGCGAGATCATTTACGACTGGAACGAGCCGGGCAAAGTCCTGCGCGTGGACATCGCCCAGGACAAGGCACGGCAGTTGGGCCTGTCCTCCGAAGACGTCGCGCAGCTGATGAACAGCGTGGTCAGCGGTGCTTCGGTGACCCAGGTGCATGACGATATCTACCTGATCAACGTGGTCGGCCGCGCCGAAGACGCCGAGCGCGGCACGCCGGAAACCCTGCAGAACCTGCAGATTGTCACGCCCAACGGCACGTCGATCCCACTGCTGGCCTTCGCCACCGTGCGCTATGAACTGGAGCAGCCTTTGGTGTGGCGTCGCGACCGTTTGCCGACCATCACCATCAAGGCCTCGGTGCGCGACGAAATGCAGCCGACCGACCTGGTCAAGCAGCTCAAGCCCGAGATCGACAAGTTCAGCGCCGGCCTGCCGGTAGGCTACAAGGTCGCCACCGGCGGCACTGTGGAAGAGAGCGGCAAGGCCCAGGGCCCGATCGCCAGCGTGGTGCCGCTGATGCTGTTTTTGATGGCGACGTTCCTGATGATCCAGTTGCACAGCGTGCAGAAGATGTTCCTGGTCGCCAGTGTCGCGCCGCTGGGGCTGATCGGCGTGGTGCTGGCGCTGATCCCCACCGGTACGCCCATGGGCTTTGTGGCGATCCTCGGCATCCTGGCGTTGATCGGCATCATCATCCGTAACTCGGTGATCCTGGTGACGCAGATCGATGCCTACGAACGCGACGGCTACACGCCGTGGGATGCCGTGGTGGAAGCCACCGAGCACCGTCGACGGCCGATCCTGCTCACGGCCGCTGCGGCGAGCCTGGGCATGATCCCGATTGCCCGCGAAGTGTTCTGGGGGCCGATGGCGTACGCGATGATCGGCGGCATCATCATCGCCACCTTGCTCACGCTGCTGTTCCTGCCGGCGTTGTATGTGGCGTGGTACAAGATTCGCGAGCCAAAGCAGGAGCAACAGGACGAACGCCGTTAAACATGTGAGAGTCCCCGCCAAGCGCCGCAGGTTTTGGCTACTGCGCACAGGTGACGCGGAGCGTCACGGGCTGCATTCCCACGCGGGAGCGTGGGAACGATCCTGATGCCGGGTTGAATGGCGCGCGCTGATCGTTCCCACGCTCTGCGTGGGAATGCCTCTTGGGACGCTCCGCGTCCCGCCAGGCGCCGCAGGTTTCGGCCACCGTGCACGGGCGACGCGGAGCGTCACGGGCTGCATTCCCACGCGGGAGCGTGGGAACGATCTTGATGCCGGGTTGAATAGCGCGCGCTGATCGTTCCCACGCTCTGCGTGGGAATGCCTCTTGGGACGCTCCGCGTCCCGCCAGGCGCTGCAGGTTTTAGCTATTGCGCACAGGTGACGCGGAGCGTCACGGCTGCATTCCCACGCGGGAGCGTGGGAACGATCCTGATGCCTGATTGAATAGCGCGCGCTGATCGTTCCCACGCTCTGCGTGGTAATGCCTCTTGGGACGCTCCGCGTCCCGCCAGGCGCCGCAGGTTTTGGCCACTGTGCACAGGTGACGCGGAGCGTCACGGGCTGCATTCCCGGAGGCTCCATCTGATCCACCGCTATCGGAGCATGCCCCCTTATTGCCAGGCTGCTATTCAGGCCTGCGCCATACGCTGGCCAACCAAGGCTGTTGCTCACGGGGCAGCCCCGCCGGGCGGTAGTAATGTTCCAGCTCCACAAACCCTGCACTGGTCAGCAACGTCTGCCACGCCTCCAGGTCGTGATACGACCCGTAGCGCGGTCCGTTCCAGCCTTCCTGGTTGTCACCGCGCGGGTTGGAGCTGAACAGCACGCCACCCGGTTTCAGCGCGGCATGCAGCTGCTTGAGTACCCGGGGCAATTCCTGTTTGGGGATATGAAACAGCACCGCATTGGCGAAGATGCCGTCGAAGCGCGCGGCGGGCAGTTGCAGCTTGAGGAAGTCTTGTTGCAGCACTTCGCAGCCGCTGTCCTCGCGTGCCATCTGCGCGAAACGTTCGGAGCCGTCGAGCCCTACGGCGATGTGGCCCAGGCGCCTAAACGTTTGTAGATCACGACCCGGCCCGCAGCCGAAATCCAACACGGTAAACGGCGGCGTGCCCTGGATATGCCGCAGCAAGGCGTCGATGTTCTGGCTCACATCGTGGTCGCGGGTGCCTTCGCGAAAGTCCTCGGCCACTGTGTTGTAGTGGCCCAGGGTGGTGGAAGTGATCTGGTCGAGGTCGTCGGGTTTGAGCGTCATGGCGAGCGATACCGGGCACTGAAA